>USMI01000148.1 GCA_900555735.1 uncultured Eubacteriales bacterium
TGTTCCTGCTGTTTTTCCTGTTCAAGCAGCAGGCGGACGAAGAGCTGCTGATCGCCATTGGGCTGCTGTTGATTTTGTAAGTCTTCCATTTCTGGCAACCATTGCATTTGCAATACGGCATCTGGCGCGGTATAATGACGGTGTTCTTGCAAGAGCAAATCCAACCGAGGAGGTCACAGAAATGTTCTGCAACTTTGACTGCGCTTCCCTGCTGAAGATGCTGTGCAGCTTTTTCGGCTGCTGAATAAAAGCGTATCCATAAGGAGAGGGCCGCACATACGTGCGGCCCTCTCCTTATGCGTTACGACGGTGAGGTGAGCTTCAGGCCCACAATGCCGATCAGCAGCAGCGCCGCGAAGAACATGCGACCCGCGGTGGCCGGTTCCTTGAACAGCACCAGACCGACCACCACTGCGCCCAGCGCACCGATGCCTGTCCAGATGCCGTAGGCCGTCCCCAGCGGCAGCGATTTCATAGCCTGCGACAGCAGGCCGAAGCTGACCAGCATGCCGATGATAGTCAGCGCCGAAAAGCCCAGCTTCGTAAAGCCCTCCGACAGCTTCAGGCAGGTGGCCCAGAACACCTCCATCAGCCCGGCGATCCCTAAAAATACCCATGCCATGGTGATTTCCTCCCCAAAAACAAAATGCGCCCTTTCCCGCATCTTCAAAGGCCTAACGATGCAGGAAAAAGCGCTTGCGATTCACCCGGCGGCGAACCATGAAGCAGAATACCACACTTTCCGCCTTCTGTCAACCGCCAGCCGGGGAACCGCAGACAAGGGAAAGTCCCCTCCGGGTCATCTCCCCTTGATCTTCAGACAGAAATCGCAGCAGTCGCCGCCGCGGCCCAGCGTCTTTGTTCTGTGCCAGCAGAGCTTGGGGTGCATGCCGTCATAGGTGATATCATCGCTGTCGCAGAAGCAGTGACACAGCTCCGGACAGCCATACTGCACGCAGGCGTCGTGATAGGGACACTTCGTCATGTCGATGCGCCACACGCCGCCGGTGGTCTGGATATCCGTAGCCGCGAAGCCCGCCGTTACACCGAAAAGCTTCGGTGTCCATTTGGAAAAAATACCCGGCACGCACCGGTACAGTCCGGGAATGCGCATCAGCTTGAGATACGCTTTCTTCTCCCGCCGTGCCTTCTGCTCCACATAGCCGTGAACGGTTTGCAGGGCTTCCTCCTTCGGCATCGCCATTTGCAGCGTCTCATACGCCGCGATACCCGGCAGGATCTGGTGCTCCAAGTGCCGCTGCTTTTCCTTGCTTGCACCGGCGTTTTCCGCCCGCAGCGCCTGCAGCCGCGCTTCAAAGGCGGCGTTCAGTTCATCGGCACGCGCCGGAAAGCGCTGCGCCACTGTCTGTTGAAAGTTTACCGCAAGATAACTCGGTTTCATGAGAAATCCCCCTTATCTGGTCATCGTATTTGTCCGCGCCCTCACAGCGCCGCCGCTTCACCGCAGGCGATCCGGCGCACAAGCCGCGCCCACTCCTCCAGATGACAGTCCAGCAACTCCTCATGCTGCATGTCCTGCTCATGGATGATCGGGTGGGCGAAGTGCTGCTGATAGCGGGCGCGGTATTTTTCGCCCATTTTCAAGGCATAGAAAATATGGATCTCCGTGCCGGGAACGTCAATTTTATCCGGCAGCGGCGTAACAAGGTCGGAATAAAACTGATTCTTGCAGCTTCGTGCCGTCACATAGGGCCGCGCGCCGCCCAGCATCGTCATGAATGCCTTCACATAGTCGCCCATCTGCTGGATCCGCTTTTCCATCTTCTTCCGCAGCAGGCGGCTTTTGAATTGGCCGTCCCGTATCACCGGATAGATCAGCGGCACCAGCAGCTCCGTCTGAAGCTTCGCGGTCAGCGCGGAGGCCTGATCGAGGTCGGAGCTGCCGAGGATGCCGTAATCCATATGGATGTTCCCGCGAGCCGCCAGCAGTCCCACGAAGGAACCGCCCAGCGAGCAGCCGTAAGCCGCCCTGATATGGTCGCCGCAATGCTCCTTGAGATAGGCCTCTATTTTCTCTGTCTCCGCAAGCATGGAGGGAAACTCGGTCTGCTCCGTCTCGTCAAAGCCGTCATAGCTGACGCAGAGCACATGGAAGTCCCGCTCCAGCAGCGGGATCACATGGCCAAAGTTTCCTTTCCAATGGCAGCAGGTGCCGGGCAGCAGCAAAATGGCCGGAGCCGCCGGATCGCCGAACGTATAGACCTTCATTCTCTTTCTCCTTACCTCCGGCCGTTCTGTCCAGCACAACGATCCGGTTGGATATGTTCCGCACCAGCGGGATCCTTCCCAGCAGCCGGTATATGGGCACAAATTCCGCCATGCCCTCGGTCAGGCAATGCTCCTCCACAAAGCGGAAGTCCGGCAGCAGCGCCGCCAGTGTGCGGCCATCCTTGACGCCCCATGTGAATTTCGCGTTGCTGCCCTCGATAGAACGCTCCTTGAAGCGCTTTACCACCATGGGATTCATGGTCTTGACCAGCACAGTCGCCTGAGGGAACCGCCCGGCGATCACCGCAAAAATGCGCTTTACATCCGTCTCACTCAGGTACATGGTCAGTCCCTCGATAATGACCAGCACCGGGGTATCGCTCTCCACGACCCGGCCGCCCCAGTCGTCCATGGCCGACATGGCGATCTGCGTGATTGTGCCGCTCTCCGGCAAAAGCTCCTCCCGCACGGCGATGGTCTCCGGCAGGTCAAGGTTGTACCAGTGGGCATAGCCCTGCATCCGGTAGCAGCGGGTATCCAGCCCGCAGGCGATATTCACCGCCACCGCGCCGGGATTTTTCGCAAGCCACGCGCCCACCAGCCGGTCAAGGACGATGGTGCGGGCAATGACGCCGCTGTGCATGGCGGCGTCCCTGTCGGCCAGCGAAAAATCATAGTTCAACCGACTGATGATCTCCTCGGCCTTCTTATCGCGGATCGCGCCGCGCTTCATGCTCTCCTTGGCCCGCGCGTAAACGGTTTGCAGCATGGTCTCCGGCACACCGGAAAGCTGTATCTTCTCTGCCATACGTTATGACCTCCGTCCTTATGCGTACTTTCTTATCCGCCGGTCATCCATCAGTTAGCTTCACCTAACCAACAACCCTTTAAAAAGCTGCCCTCCACCGGCAGCAGACACGGCTTCCGGCAATATGACCGGAACGCTTTATTCGGTCATATTGTAGCACCGATCCTGCCGGCTTTCAAGCGGATACGCGAAAAATTCCCCCGGAAATGTATGAAATATTCCGGGGGAATTGCCCGCTTACGCTTTCCTCCCTCCCCTTTTACGCCTTCATGAGCCAAGCATCCAGAAACCGCATCTGCTCCGGCGTATGGAACCAGTGCTCGCCCTCCGGCATAACGGTCAGCTCCGCGCCCAGCCGCCCGGCAAAGGCCGATATGGTTTCCAGCGAGGTCAAATTGTCCTGAGCGCCGTACAATATCCGGGTGGGCACGCGCCAGTCGATGGGGTGCGCCCGCACATAGCAGAGATACGCCCACGAAAGCGTTTCGCCGAAGTCCGTGGGTATCTCCTCTTTTTCCGCAAGCTCCCGCTCGGTCACATTTGCCCACTGCATCATGTCGCCGATCAGCTTTTCCATATCTACAACAGGCGAAATGAAGCAGGCCCGATCCACCAGCGCTTCATCCAGCGAGGACAGCGAGAAAAAAGCACCGATGCTGTTGGCGATCAGCGTCAGAGAATCGCAGTGCTTCCGCTGTTCAGAGAAGAAGCGCGGAAATTCCTCCTTGGCCTCCCACGGGGTCTGGGACTGATAATCAAAGCCGACTACCTTACTGTCCGGAAACAGGGCCTTGTAATGCTCGGCTTCCACCGCCGAGCCGCCCTTTCCATGGACATATACCACCATATTTTTCATAGATAAGCTCCTTTCTGGTATCACACGCCGCCATTGACGATTCTGGCATAGGTCTCCTCCGGGATCATGGGCGAGCCGATCCCGGAGAGCAGCGCCTCGTCGATGACGCCGGATATACCGCCGCCATCGAAACCGCGCTGACGCAGAGCGGCTATCTCGCCCAAGGCTTCGACGGCGCGATCCTCTCCAGCGTCGTGGCGGCTGTCACAGAGCCGTTGCGGCAGGCGCTCTCCGCTCTCATCACCGGCCCCGTGCTGGTGGTGGGCAAGACGGCCAAAACCACCATTTCCATCCGCATCGATCAACCGGAGACGCTGGGCGCTGATTTGATCGCCGCCGCGGAGGGTGCGCTTGCCCAATACACGCCGCCGCTGGTGCTGATCGACATGGGCACCGCCACCACCTTTTCCGTGCTGGATCATAGGGGCGCTTTCTTGGGCGGCGCTATCGCCCCCGGTGTGCGTCTGGGAGCGGATGCTTTGGCACAGCGCACAGGCCTTCCCATGGCGGATATGCTTCCGCCGCAAAGCCCGCTGGGACGCGGCACAGAGGATTGCCTGCGCAGCGGCATCGTGCTGGGCGCTGCCGCCATGGTGGACGGCATGCTGGATCGGCTGGAGGATGCGCTGGGCATGCCGGTAACGGCGGTGGCCACCGGCGGGCTGGCGGGATGCGTGATCCCCCACTGCCGCCGCCATATCATCCTTGACGACGCCTTACTGCTGCGCGGCTTGGCCGTCATGTACAGCCGGGAAACACATTGATTCATTTTCACGCTCTGCATGAAAAATCGGAAAGGAACTCCCATCCCTTTCCGATTTTTCTTTGTTCATTTTTTTGCCGCCCGCGCCAGCGCCGGAATATCGCCCACGCCGTCCAGCACGATGCTGGGCCGGTAGGCATAGGTCTTCAGCGTCTCGCGGGTGGAAA
>USMI01000149.1 GCA_900555735.1 uncultured Eubacteriales bacterium
CACGGCGGAGGCCGTGGGCGGCGTGTGGAAGTCGATGTACTGCATCACGGCGTGGACGGCAGTTCCCTTTTCCGCCGCCGTCAGGCCGGTGACCTCCCGCAGGAATTTCGGCTTTTCAAACAGCACCGCCCGCCGCCGGGTCGGCGCACCTTCTGCAATTTCCTCGTCGATGGCGCGGCCCTTCAGCTGGGTGGCCGTCACCTTGCCGGGTGTGACCGTGGCACAGGGATGGTCATACGACCATTCCAGCGGCGTGGGATCGAAGTCCGTCTCCTGCGGCAGGTCGGCCAGCACGCCGTCTTCCCCAGCGGCCTGCGCGGCGGAGGTGGGATTCTCCCACAGATACCCCTGCCAGCCGCCGTTCTCCGCTGTCAGCTCAGGCGGCGTGACCTCCGCCCATTGGCACAGCTTTGCGCCCGGCGCGGTACACAGCAGCGGCAGCAGCACCCAGTCGCCCAGACACCGGCCCGCCGCCACCGACTCCGGCGGGGTCGGCACACCTGCCACGCCCGCCAGATCGGCCACCCGCTTGCGGGCCTTCCGCATGCAGTCCACGGCAATCATCTTCTCCTGCGCGCGGGTCATGGCCACATACAGGATGCGCATTTCCTCGGACTTGCTCTCCCGCTGTAAGCGCAGGGCCACCGCCGTCTTGCTGACGGTGTCGTACCGGATGCGGCGCTCCCTGTCCACGCACTCGGTGCCAAGGCCCAGCACCGGATGCACCAGCACCGGCTCCTGCACGTCCCGCGGGTCGAACCGCTTGCTGAGGTCGCACAGGAACACGATGGGGAATTCCAGTCCCTTGGACTTGTGGATGGACATGATCTGTACGCCGCCCGCGCTCTGGCGGGTGGAGAGATCCGGCGCGTCGCCGTTCTCCAGCAGCGTCCGCAGATGGGCCACGAAATCGAATACGCTCTTCTTCCCCGCCCCGGCCAGCTGCCGGGCGTAGGTATACAGCGCCACCAGATTGTCCTTCCGAGCCTGCCCGCCGGGCATAGCCCCGAACACCGCCACACAGTGGCAGGTGTTGTAGATATGCCACAGCAGCTCGTCCACCGGCTCGTCCCGGGCGGCGGAGCGCAGCTGCGAAAGGGTTTGCAGAAACGCCTGGGTATCCTCGCTCTCATCCAGCAGCAGGGCGTCGTAGTAGTCCCCCTCCCGCCGCAGGGCGCGGATGGCCGCCAGACGGTCCGGCGTAAAGCCGAACAGCGGCGAGCGCAGCACGGAGATCAGCGGCACGTCCTGCCGGGGATTGTCGATGATCTGCAGCAGCGACCACACCACGGCGATCTCCACCGAGGAGAAGAAGTCGCTGCTCTCGTCGGCGGCACAGGGGATGCCCCGCGCCGCCAGCGCCGCCGTGAAGGCCTTCAACCGGCTGCGGGGCGAGCGCATCAATATCACGAAATCCTCCGGCGTACACCGGCGCAGGCCGTCACCGCCATTGACGCAGTAGCCCTCGTCCAGCATGCGGCGGATGCGATCCGCCACGAACCGGGCCTCCACCGCCGTGCGGTCGAAGTGCTCCTCCTCCGTGTCGGACACGTCGATCAGATGGAACTCCGCCGCCGTGTCCTCGTGGGGCGGATAATAGGTTGCCCCGAAGTTCAGCCGCTCCTCCGGCCCGTAGTCCATCTCGCCCATCTCCGCCGACATGATGCTCCGGAAGATGGCGTTGCAGGCGTCCAGCACGCTGGCGCGGGAGCGGAAGTTCTGCGAGAGCAGCACCTTGCGGGGCTGGCCGTCCTCCGCCTGCGCGGCAGGCGCATAGGCGTTGTATTTCCGCAGGAAGATGGTGGGATCGGCCAGACGGAAGCGGTAAATGCTCTGCTTCACGTCGCCCACGGTGAACAGGTTCTGCTCCTGCCGGGAGATGGCGGAGAAAATGCAGTTCTGCACATCGTTGGTGTCCTGATATTCGTCCACCATGATCTCCCTATAGCGGCCCGCCACCTGCCGCGCCAGCTCCGTAGGCTGTCCCTCCGCCAGCAGCAGCTCGATGGCATAGTGCTCCTGATCCGAGAAGTCCATGGCGTTGCGCCGCACCTTCTCCGCCTGATAGCGGCAGGTGAATTCCGCCGTCAGGTCGGCCAGCGCCAGCATGGCGGGTGCCATCACGGCCATGTCCGCCAGCAATTCATTCTGCGGCGTCTCGAAGGGCGCTGTCAGCTTCTTCAGCGCGTCCTTGCAGGGCTTCAGCAGCGCCTGAATCTGCTCCTTCTCAGGGTTCTCGCCCCGCACCGCACCCATGCGGCGGAAGGCGGGCCGGATGGCCGCCATGGCGGCCCAGTCGCCCCGTGCCGCGGCAAGCTGCCGCAGCTGAGCGGCGGTCTCCGTCATCCGGTCGGCATAGGCCGCGGCCACCGCGTCGTCGGTAATGCCGTCCGCCGTCTTTTCCAGCTGCGCGGCCCAGAAGTCTGCCTTGGCGGCGGCATCCGCCATGATGACCTGTCCGTAGGGAGACTGGCCCAGATCCTCCGGCAGCGTCTCCCACTCCCGGCGCACCTTCTCCAGCCATTGCAGCGGATAGGGATGGCTTTGCAGCTTGCGGTGCAGCTCCAGCACCAGCTTTTCCAGCGCCCGATCGTCCCGGCCCGCGCCCAGCGTCTCCGCCAGCTGCTCCGCCTTATCGTCCATATGGGCGTAGAAGTCCTCCAGCACCCGGCCCAGCACGCGCTCCTTGACCAGATCCGCCTCCTGCTCGTCCAGCACGCGGAAGTCCGGCGTCAGGCTGTGGCCCTCCACGGCCGGCAGCAGATAGGTATTCTCCCGCAGCAGCGCGGCGCAGAAGGCGTCCACCGTTTTGATGTCCGCCTGATACACCCGGAACAGCTGGCGGCGCAGATGGCCGTCCTCCGGATGCTCCGCCACCCGCTTGGACAGCTCCGCGGCGATTTTGCCCCGCAACTCCGCCGCAGCGGCCTTGGTATAGGTGATGATGAGGAAATCGTCCACCGCGCACTGCTCCTGCATGATGTAGCGAAACAGCCGCTCCACCAGCACCTTGGTCTTGCCGGAACCTGCAGCGGCGGATACCAGCAGGCTCCCGCCCCGGTTCTCCACGGCGACGCGCTGGTCGTCAGTCAATTCAAATTTCGCCATGACGCGCCTCCTCTCCGTTCTCCTTCTCCAGCATGGCCCAGAACTCGCCGCTGTCCGTCTTGTGCAGCTGCCGCCGCTTGTCCCGGCTCTCGTCAAAATAGCAGGCGGGGGCAAAGGCGCAGTAGGTACAGGCGCTGTCCTGCGGTCCGCGGGCATAGGGATCAGCGTCGATGTTTCCGTGGGCGATCTCCCCGGCGATCTGGTGCAGCAGCCGATCCACATACCGCCCCAGATGGCCCAGCTGGGCCGCCGTGGCGATGTCACCGGACAGCGTGCCGTCCTTCTTCACGCTGATGGGCAGATAGCAGGGCGTCTCCAGTGCACTGTGCTCCATGGCCCGCAGCACATCCGGCTCGCCCAGCACCAGACCCGTGCGGCGCAGCTCGCTCTCCAGCGCCGCCTTCAGCTTTTCGTCGCTGATATTCCGATCCTGCCGCAGTATCACGCTGCGGGCAGGCTGATACAGCACGCCGCAGGGCACGATGGGATAGCCGAAATACGCCTGTCCCTCCCGCTCCAGTGTAAAAAGATACAGCAGCATCTGGATGCCCAGTCCGTAGCGGATATCCGTCAGATCAAAGCTCTTTTTGCCGGTCTTATAGTCCACCACCCGCAGGTACAGCTTCCCGTCATGGAGCCAGCCGTCCACACGGTCCACCTTGCCGGACACCGACAGCGACGCGCCGCCCTCCCGCACAGTGATGGCAGGCAGATGGCCGTCCCGTCCGCCGAAGCTCAGCTCGAACTCCACCGGCTGGAAATCCGACTGCCGCATTTCCTTGGCAATACTTATGATAATGGTATACGCCGTCTCCCGCAGGCGGCTGAACAGATACCGGAAGCGGGCGGACTTGTTCTGATACTCCTGTATCTGCGTGGCGGCGTAGCGCTCCACATAGCGCTTCACCATATGGCGCAGCGCCTCGTCGTCCACCTGTCCGTAGCCGCCCTGCTCCTTCACCTCACGGTTCACGCTTTCCAGCAGATAGTGCAGGAAGGTGCCCACCTCCGGGGCCTCGAACCCGGCCTTCTTCCGCTCCCTGGCCCGCAGGCCGTATTCCATGAAATAGCCGAAATGGCAGGACTTCACCCGGTCGATACGGCTGGCGGACATGGCAATGGAGCGGCCGTACAGGGACTGCACCGCCTCCGGCGAGAGCCGTCCCCGCTCCATCCGCCGGGCGCGGGCCATGGCGGCAAGAGCCGCCGCGTACCGGGGTTGTCCCTCGAAATACCGCCGCAGGGCTTCGTTCTCCCCGGCGGCGCACAGGGCCGTGGCAGGCAGCGTCATGCGGTAGGCGCCGTTCTCCCGCTGTACCTTCAGCCGCGGGAACAGCAGCCGCACCCGCTCCACCACGAAGGAGGGCCGCAGCTCCGCACCGGTCACATCGGTGACGGGCCACGAGATATGCATCTGCTCCGTGGGCTGGGCAAGGCAGGCGTAGATATTCTGCAATTCGTTGTCCAGCGCGTCAAAGGTGGCGTCCGACAGGGGGATGTCCCGCTGCGCCAGCGCCTGCCGGTCGTCGCTGTCCAGCACGCCGCCGTCCTTCTCGATCTTGGGCAGCAGGTGGTCGTTGGCTCCCAGCAGAAACAGTACCCGCACCCGGTGGCGGTCGTTGCGGGTGATCTCGCTGACCTTCACCTGATCCAGCGTGGCGGGGATGGTACCCACGCTGTACTGGGTCAGCACC
>USMI01000150.1 GCA_900555735.1 uncultured Eubacteriales bacterium
CATACAGTCCCAGCGCAGCCAATGTCCGGAGAAATAGCAAAGGGGAGACGGCTTTTGCCGTCTCCCCTTGTTCATGGCGCGATCACACCGTACCGGTGATGACCAGATTGGAAACGCCGGGGTCCACCGTGTAGATGCCGGTGGTGGTGTCCTGCGTATAGGTGGCGGCAGGCACCGTCAGCGCGCCCGTCACCGTGGCGAAAGCGCCGGTGGCCGCGTCGTAGGTGTAGTGGACGCCCTCCGTCCACACCGTGCCGTTGAAGCTGACCGACAGATCCTTGAGGATGGGATCGAAGGTGTCGGTGATGACCAACTCATCCCCAGCGTCGGCGGCGGTGTTGCCCCGGTTCTGCAGCGTCAGCGTATAGGTCAGCGTGCCATTCTCGGCGATGGTGGACGGGCAGATGCTCTTGCTGATGGACAGCTGCGGCGCGGTGGAGGCGTTGATGGTCTCCGTGGCGGTGACCGGCGCGGCCAGACCGCCGCCGGTGACGGAGACAGTGTTGACGATGCTGTCCTCTACGCCCAGCGGCGCGTATTCGTTGACGGTGGCGGAGTAGACCAGCATGGCGCTGCCGCCGGCAGGCACCGACAGGCCCGTCACCGTCAGGGGTGCGGTGTCGGCAATGGCCGGGGTGGCCTGCAGAATGCCGTTGACGTAGTACAGCAGCGACCCGGTCACATACGTCAGGGGATACAGCGTGCCGTTGTTGAAGACATAGCTGCCCAGCGTATCGGTGATGGTCAGGCCGGTGAAGGCCGCCGCGCCGGAGTTCACCAGCGAGATGGCGTAGGTCTTGGTGCCGCCGGGGGTATAGGTGGTGTCGGCCGCCGTCTTGGTAACGGTCAGCACCTCCACCAGCTCGCCTACCGCGATGTTGGAGAGGGTGGTGATGCCGTTATAGGACAAAGCCGCCTGATTGGTAATGGTTGCCATGGCAAACCTCCTGAAAGAAGCAGATTACAGGCAGGCGACCGGAATAAGGACACCGCCCGCGTTCCATTCTATGTGGAAACCGCAGGCGGTGTGTTTGACCGATGGGAAAAGCTTTGCGGAGTTCGCGGCGCGGACGCCGCAAGCCTCCCCAGAAGCAAAATCGTTAGACCTTGCGCCGGTTTATGTTACTGTTTTCGTGCCGTCAGGTACTCGTCACCCGGACGCCAATAGGGGCATTGGCTGCTCTGGTTGGAGAGAAAACGCACCATTTCGTCCTCGTCCAGATCCATCTCGCAGATATAATCGTCATAGTCCTCGTCATAGCTGTAAAATACGCAGCTCTCGCACTTATCCACACGGGCCGCCCCCTTTCCTCCCGCCATTATACGGCGGGGGAGGGGACACGTCAAGTCAGAACAAAAACTCCTCCAGCAGGGCGGGCCGCATGATGGACACCTCATAGGCGGTGCGCTCGGTGGAGACGCCGTTCTCCACCTTGGTGTATGTACGGCTCTGGACCCGGCCCTCAATGGTCAGGCGGTCGCCGGTGGTCATGGCCGCCACCTGCTGGGCCACCGCGCCCCATGCGATGCAGGGAAGATAATCCGCACGGCCGTAGCGGCGGTTCACCGCCAGAATGATGTCGCTGATCTCCCGGCCCAGCGGCGTCCGCCGCAGCACCGGCGGCTTGCACAGCACGCCCGACAGCTGGATCACGTTGAAGGGCGCGTCTCCGCCCTTTTCCAGCACATGGGCAAATACGGAGATCACCAGACGGCTGCCCTGACCGCTTTTGTTGTTGAAGGAGCGCAGCTGGCCCCGCACCGTTACTGTGTCGCCCTCCTGAACCGCGGCGATCTCCAGCTGCGGTGCCGAGACGATCACCGTCAGCTTGTCCGCAAGCCCACTGAGCCGCTCTACCGCCAGCGTGAATTTGTAGAAGGATACCCCGTGGTTGACGTGGCTCAGCTCCGGGACGCTGTCCACCGTGCCGCACAGCTGCACGCGGTTGAAGTTGTTGTCCATATGATGTCCACCTCGTTTGTTGATATGCCACAGCCTATGTGCCGCCGGAGAAAAATATGCTTTTCAAATGGCGGAATGTATGGCATAATAACGGCAAAGGAGTGATGTGTATGCGATATAAGGGAAAGGTGTACCGCCCGCCCTCCGAGGCGTACAGCCTGATCGTGCAGGTGACCTACGGGTGCAGCCATAACCGCTGTGCCTTCTGCGATATGTACGACGATAAGCATTTTGCCCTGCGGCCCATGCAGGAGATCCGGGAGGATTTCGAGACGGCCCGCCAGCTGTACCGCCGGGTGGAGCGTGTGTTTCTGGCGGACGGCGACGCGCTGATGCGGAAAACCGACGATTTGGTGCAGATACTGGGCCTGATCTACGGCCTGTTTCCGGAGTGTGAGCGGGTGACGTGCTACGCCTCGCCCACCAGCCTGCAGGTGAAGTCGGAGGACGACCTGCGGCTTCTGCGGCAGCGGGGCTTGCAGATGGTGTACATGGGACTGGAATCCGGCTGCGACGCGGTGCTGGAGCGGATGAGCAAGGGCCACAGTGCCGCCGCCATCGTGGCGGCGGGGCAGAAGGCCCGCCGCTGCGGTATGGCGCTGTCGGTGACGGCCATCTCCGGCCTTGGCAGCGTGGAGTTGTGGCGCGAGCACGCCATCGGCACGGCGGAGGCCCTCAGCGCCATGAAGCCGGAGTACATCGGCCTGCTGACGCTGATGGTGGAGCACGGCACGCCGCTGGAGCGGTGGGTGCGGGAGGGGGAGTTCACCCTGCTCAGCCCCGTGGAGGTGCTGAAGGAGACGGAGCTGTTTTTGCAGCACATCGACTCCGAGGGCAGCGTGTTCCGCATGAACCACGCCAGCAACTATCTGACGCTGAAGGGGACGCTGAACCGTGACCGGCAGGCGCTGCTGGACAAGGTGCAGACGGGGCTTTCCGGCGTGGGACTGAAGCCGGAATTTTTGAGAGCATTATAAAAACGGGGAAAGAGAGAAAATTTACGGGAGGATGTACCATGAAAGAGGTAAAACGCTATAAAGCAGCCCGGATGAATCTGATCGTCATGCTGGCCTTCACGCTGTGCAATGTGGGGCTGGGCCTGTATGGCAGCGACCGGTACTATTTGTTTTCCAACACATTGTCCTATGTGTTTGCCATATATGGCCGGGCCTACTATGAAGCGCTGGGCGACAAGATCGATCTGCTGGTGGGCGGCGGTCTGGCGGTGCTGGTGCTAGTGCCCTATCTGCTGTGCTGGATCTTCTCCAAAAAGCGGAGCGGGTGGATGATCGCGGCGCTGGTGCTGTTCAGTCTGGATACGATCTTCATGCTGGTGGAGTATCTGCCGTTCTTCGAGCCGTCTCTGTTGCTGGATATTGCCTTCCACATCTGGGTGCTGGTGTATCTGGTTCTTGGCGTCATCAGCGGCCCGCGGGCGCTGGAGCAGGAGGACAACCCGGACTATAAGCCCCGTCATCTGGCAGGGCAGGAGAACCGGTTCTACGACGCCTCCCAGCAGCCCACCGGTCAGCCGGATACCCTGCCCATCGGCACACCGGCGGAGGGCAAATCCCGCGTGCTGGTGTCCGCCACCTACGGTACCCATGAGATCGAGGCCCGCCGCAGCTACGGCCTGACGGAGCTGGTGGTGGACGGCTGGGTCTATGCCCGGCAGGAGGGCGTCATGGAGTCGGCCTATACCATCTCCGCGCAGGTGGACGGCCATACCGTGGCCACCAGCATGTCGGCGCTGGGCAGCCAGACCATTGAGGTGGACGGCGAGGTCATCGCAAAAAAGCAGCGGCTTTACTGAAAAAACACTTGACAACCTGCTTTGAAAGTGCTAAAGTACGTCCATAATCAAACAAGCAAACCATTGAGTAAGAGGAGTATCCGTACAGGAACCTTTCAGAGAGCCGCGCGGTTGGTGGGAGCGGGGCAGCGGAATGTACGGTGAATGGACTTACGAGGGCGGGGAGAACACCGGAAACGGCCAGTAATACCCGACGGCATCCGCGGCCGTTACCCCGGCGGAGCGCATGATGGTGCGTGCAGAGTGGACGTTATTACGTCAATATGAGTGGTACCGCAGGAAGTGTTTTTACAGCCTGTCTCATGAATGATTTCATGAGACAGGCTTTTAATTTTATTAAAAATAATTTTCACATACAAAAAGGAGAAACGATCATGGGAAAGATCATTCTGACAGGCGACCGTCCTACCGGACGGCTTCATGTGGGCCATTTTGTGGGTTCCCTCCGCAACCGCGTTACGCTGCAAAACAGCGGCAAATTTGAAAAGCTGTTCTTCATGATCGCCGACGCGCAGGCCCTCACCGACAACTTCGACCATCCCCAGAAGGTGCGGGACAACATCCTTGAGGTGGCGCTGGATTACCTGTCCTGCGGCATCGACCCGGCCAAGTCCACCATTCTGGTGCAGTCCCACGTCAGCGAACTGACGGAGCTGACCTTCTACTACATGAATCTGGTGACGCTGGCCCGTCTGGAGCGGAACCCCACCGTCAAGGCGGAGATCCAGCTGCGGGGCTTCAACCACAGCATCCCCATGGGCTTCCTGACCTATCCCGTCAGCCAGACGGCGGATATCACCGCCTTCATGGCCGACACCGTTCCCGTGGGCGAGGATCAACTGCCCATGCTGGAGCAGGCCCGCGAGATCGTCCGCCGCTTCAACGAGCTGTACGGCGAGACGCTGGTGGAGCCCACCGCCCTGCTGCCGGACAACGAGGCCTGCCTCCGCCTTCCCGGCACCGACGGCAAGGCCAAGATGAGCAAGTCTCTGGGCAACTGCATCTATCTGGCCGACGA
>USMI01000151.1 GCA_900555735.1 uncultured Eubacteriales bacterium
CCCCAGCCGCAAGCCCCGCTCCGCCGCCCGCTGCCGCAGCGTCTCGTCCGGCAGCGCGGTGTCCAGCCGCACTAGGAAGTGCAGTCCCGCGTCCTGCTCCATGATCTCCGCACGGCCCGCCAGCGGCCCGGACAGGATGCAGTCGATCACCGCGTCCCGCTTCTGGTGATAGCGCTTGCGCATCCGGTTCAGATGCTGCTCATAGTGGCCCCGTGACAGGAACTCCGCCAGCGTGTACTGCTCGAAGCTGGACACCGTGCAGGAGTAGAACCCCAGCTTCTCCCGATAGTCCTCCAGCAGCCGGGGCGGCAGCAGCATATAGCTGATGCGGATGGACGGCGCGATGGTCTTGGAGAAGGTGTTGAGATAAATGACATGCTGGTGCTCGTCGTCGGAGAACAGCGTGGGGATGGGCCGTCCCACGAAGCGGAACTCACTGTCGTAGTCGTCCTCCAGAATGTACCGCCCCTCTCCCTCGTCGGCCCAGCGCAGCAGCTCATGGCGGCGGGCGATGGGCATAACGATGCCGGTGGGATAGTGGTGGCTGGGCGAGATATGCACCACGTCGGCGTCCGTCTGCCGCAGCGCCTGACAGGAAAGGCCGCTCTCGTCCAGCGCCACATGCCGCAGCTGCACCTGATTGCTGCGATAGATGCTGCCGATCTTGCTGTAACCCGGATCCTCCACGGCGTAGCACTTCTCCCGCCCCAGCAGTTGGATCAGCAGGGTATACAGCGTCTCCGTCCCGGCCCCCACGATGATCTGCCGGGGCGACACCGTCATACCCCGGAACTGATGCAGATAGTCCGCGATGGCCTGCCGCAGCTCCAGCGCGCCAGTGGAGGGCGTGGGCCGCAGCAGCCGGGTGTCCTGCTCCAGAATGGTCTGCCGCAGCAGCTTCGTCCATGTGGCAAAGGGAAAGTACTCAGCGGCGGTGGAGTTGGTGACGAAATCCATGAACCACTGGCGCTCCGGCGGCTCGTCGATGGTCTCCGCCATTGAGGGCGGCGCGGCGGTCAGCGGCTGGTCAATGCGCATGACGTAGTACCCCCGCTTCTCCACGCCGCAGATGTACCCCTCGGCGATCAGCTGCTCATAGGCGTTTTTTACCGTGATGACGCTGACCTCCAGATGGGCCGCCAGAGCCCGCTTGCTGGGCAGCTTCTCCCCCGCCGCCAGCACACCGGACAGGATATCGCTCTTGATATGGCGGTAAAGCTGCTCGTATAAGCTCACGCCGCCGCGTTTTTCAAAGGTGTAGGTCAGCATGGCCTCGCCCCCCCATCTGGTATGCACATTTTGTCTCATTTTGGATATTTTAATAATACCAAAGAATACTATAATACACTCCAGTAAGAAATGCAAGGAGGCAATGACAATGTCTGATAAAAAAATTCGTAAACTGGTGGTCAGCGCGTTGATGGCCGCTTTGACCTATGTGGCCACCATGGTGATCCGGATCCCCTCCCCCATGAACGGCTATGTGAACCTTGGCGACTGCTTCGTGCTGCTGTCCGGCTGGCTGCTGGGCCCGTGGTACGGCGGTGCCGCCGCCGGTATCGGCTCCATGCTGACCGACCTGCTGTCCGGCTATGGCTACTATGCCCCCGGCACCTTTATCATCAAAGGTCTTGACGCGCTGGTGGCCGCCCTCATCTTCAACGCCATGGGCCGCACCAATGTGGCCGCTATCGTCAGCGGCGTGGCGGGCGAAATCATCATGGTGGTAGGCTACTTCGGCTATGCCGGTCTGCTGCTGGGCAAGGGTATCGGCGCCGCCGCCAGCATCCCCGGCAATCTGGTGCAGGCCGCCATGGGTCTGGTCATCGGCTTCGTGCTGCTGAAGGTCACCCAAAAGACCCGTATTGCAGAAAAGGTGTAACTGTGATATAATACTGTCAATGAGTCGGACTCGCTGCCGGATTTGGCAGCGAGTCCGCAAAGCGCTTTCCAATACGTTGAAATGAGGTGTTTTTTATGGCAGGAACCGTTCATGACGTAGAGAATAAGAACCTTCTGGTACAGGTGAAGGAAGAAGCCGCCAACGCCGCCCGTCAGCTGGCCGAGGTCGCCAGACTCCACAAGGGCCAGATCGTGGTGGTGGGCTGCTCCACCAGCGAGGTGGTGGGCCACAACGTGGGCAGTTGGTCCACCCCCGAGGTGGCCAATGCCATCTTCGAGGGCTTGAACAGCGTGTTCGCCTCCATGGGCGTCTACATCGCCGCCCAGTGCTGCGAGCATCTGAACCGCGCCCTGATCGTGGAGTACGAGGCCGTCCCCAATGGCGAGATCGTCAATGTGATGCCCCAGCCCAAGGCCGGCAGCTCCTTTGCCACCGCCGCCTATCACAGCTTCCACCATCCCGTGGCGCTGGAGGAGATCAAGGCCGATGCGGGCCTCGACATCGGCGGCACGCTGATCGGCATGCATCTGAAGAAGGTGGCCGTTCCCGTCCGTCTCCAGCAGAACCACATCGGCCAGGCCATTGTGTTGGCCGCCCGTGTCCGCCCCAAGTTCATCGGTGGCGAGAGAGCCATCTATGACGAGAGCCTGAAAGACGGCTATCCCGTGTTTGAAGATTGATATTGTCTCCTGAATATGATAAAAATGAGACTGCTCACGCAGTCTCATTTTTGCTTTCTGTCATATCATATAATCGAGTCCATTCTATCAACCGCTCTGTAAATTGCATCAAAATAACCATCAAAAAAGCTACCATTAAGAATTCCACAAAGGACGATCAGAGATATAATTCCAGCCAGAATAGCAATACCGCCTACAACAATGCCAATAATGGCAAACGCTCTTCCATCTTCGTCATTCTTCTTACAATTCTTAAGGCCGATTATAGATACGATCATCCCCGCAAGGCCAACAAGGCCATAGCAATTAAAAATAATCAGTGCAATACAAGATAGTGCCATGCCAACAATGCTCAATACATTATACTGCGCTTTTCGTGCGTGTTGGCTGTTTGCACCCCTATCATAATTGCTGTCATTGCCTGCTGCATTTCTTTGCGGCGCACCGCAGTTAGCGCAAAAAGCCGCCCCCTCTTTTACTTCACATCCGCATCTGCTGCAAAACATCATTCCATTTCCTTTCTGCAATATGCACCCTCACAAACCGTATAATCCCACATTTTATAATACAAGTATACCGTAACTTGCTGACTTTTCAAGGAAAATATGTAACATACTGTAGAAAAATGTCGCTTTGAATTGTATACTTTTCCGAACTATCTCCGTGCATTTCCTCTTTTAACCTTCCTTTTTCCATAGCTATCCAAAAAGCCGCCATTCGATGTCAACAAAACATGAAAAAGCCGCCTGGCGGCGGCTTTTTACGGAGTAAGTGAACTTCTCTGTTTTTACAGCGTAATGGGGAACATCAGGTGCAGGCCGCCGAATACCACCAGCGAAGCGACGGTGGCGATCAGGAAGCCGCGGCAGATCTTGCGGCTCTTCTGGGCCAGCGCTTCATTCTCATGCTCATTCTTCCAGCGGACGAAAAACCATCCGGTGCACAGCAGGCAGACCACCGGCGCAAACAGCAGGCCGATCATGGCAAAATATTCCATCGAGTATCCTCCTTCTTCGTTGCTTCCATTATACCGGAAAGTATTGGCAACGTCAAGAAAATGCGTGGTGCTGACATCAAATTGCCCCGCTGTGACATGAAATCGCCTTGCTGTGACATCAAAACGCGCTGTTGCGGCATGAAATTACTGCAAATTGATGCAGGATATGCTTGCCATTTCATAAGCTTCCTTTTGCATCCACAGAATACCACGTGCAAAAAAGGCTGTCCGGTGGAACCGGACAGCCTTTTTTATTCTTATTGAGCGAAACCTTACTTGGCGGCCTTGGCAGCCTTGATGGACTCGATCAGCTCGGGGACGACCTTGAACAGGTCGCCGGTGATGCCGTAATCGGCAACCTCGAAGATGGGAGCGGTCTCGTTCTTGTTGACGGCGATGATGCACTCGGAATCCTGCATACCAGCCTTGTGCTGGATGGCGCCGGAGATACCCAGAGCAACATAGACCTTGGGATGGACGGTCTTGCCGGTCTGGCCGACCTGATGGTCAGCGGAGATCCAGCCGGCGTCCACGCAGGCGCGGGAGGAACCCACGACGCCGCCCAGAACCTCAGCCAGCTCCTCGGCCAGAGCGATGCCCTTCTCCACGTCCTTGGAGATACCACGGCCAACAGACACGATGAAGTCAGCGCCGATCAGGTCAACCAGCTTCTTGGCGGCCTTCACGGTCTCGGTGACCTCGGTGTGGATGTCGGAAGCGGCCAGCTCGAACGCAGGATGCAGGATCTCCACGTTCTTCTTGCACTCGCGCTTCTTCATAACGCCGGGGCGAACGGTCGCCATAGCGGGACGGAAGCGGGGGCAGATGATGGACGCCATCAGGTGGCCGCCGAAAGCGGGACGGGTCATCTTCAGGTCACGATCCACGGGATGGGGCTCGCGGTTGATCATGACGGTGCCCAGCTTCTCGATACGCTCGGCGGGCAGCGTGGAGGCTTCCTTCAGGAAGTTCTTGTAGTTGGGCATGTCGATGTCCAGATGGGTGCAGTCAGCGCACAGACCGGTGTGCAGACGGGCTGCGCAGCGGGGTGCCAGATCACGGCCGATGTTGGAAGCGCCGAACAGCAGCACTTCGGGCTTGATCTCCTCCACGGCCTCCACGATCACCTTGGTGTAACCGTCGGTGGTGTAATCCTTCAGCAGGGGAGAATTGTACACATAAACCTTATCCGCGCCGTACTCGCCCA
>USMI01000152.1 GCA_900555735.1 uncultured Eubacteriales bacterium
CCTCAAAGCGTGAAACGCTTTGAAGCGCTGACCGAGCCGACAGGCGAGACCTCCCTTTGCAATCCCTCATTTTCCTCGCAGGCGCATATACAAACTGCAAAATGCAGCTTGCAATGTCTGCTCTGAAAACACAAAACCGCTGTAATCTCCATCCTGCGCGGGGTGGGGATTACAGCGGTTTCTTTCTGACGCACAGAGCAGCTTCACTCCGTATAATACTGCGCCTGTGCGTTCCAGAGCGCGTAGTATTTGCCGCCCCGATCGGCGAGCAATTCGGCGTGACTACCCTGCTGAATGACCGCGCCCTCGTGGAACACGGCGATCTCGTCGCAGAATTTGCAGGAGGACAGGCGGTGGGAGATATAGATGGCAGTCTTATTGCCTGCGATCTCATCGAACTTACTGTAGATCTCCGCCTCGGCGATGGGGTCCAGCGCCGCTGTTGGCTCGTCGAGGATGATGAAGGGCGCGTCCTTATAGAGCGCGCGGGCAATGGCGATCTTCTGCGCCTCGCCGCCGGAAACCTCGACACCGTCCTCGGAGAGATTTTTGTAGAGCATGGTGTCCAGACCCTTTTCCATCGCTGCAAGACGGTCTGCGAAGCCTGCATCGATCAGAGCTTTCCTTGCCCGGTCACGGTCATATTCCATGCTGCCCGCCACATTCGCGCCCAAAGGCTGGCAGATGAGCTGGAAATCCTGAAATACCACGGAAAATATTCCCATGTAATCATCATAGCGGTACTTGCGGATGTCGATGCCGTTGAGCAAAATCTGCCCCTCCTGCGGGTCGTACAGGCGGCACAGGAGCTTTATGAAGGTGGTCTTGCCGCTGCCGTTTTCGCCCACGATGGCAAGCCTTTTTCCGACCTTGAACCTCATATTCACATGGCGCAGCGCCCAGATGTCCGAGCCGGGATAACGGAAGGATACATCCCGAAACTCCACGTCATACTGACGATCCGACCTCTTTTCGGTGGTGAGACTCCCCTGATACATGGAATTGGGAATGTCGAGAAACGTATAGATGGCCTTGAGGAACTCAGCATTGGCCCGCATATGACTGACGGTGCTCAGTAGCAGGGCGGCGTTGCCGGAAAATGTGGTCACGGCGCTGACATACTGGGTCACGCTGCCGATGCCGAAGGCACCGCCCAGCGCCTTCAAGCATACGAACACATACACAACGCCGGAGAGAACAGCGGATAGAGAGGCGGCCAGCGCCTTGCTCAGTCCCACAGTGGTTTGGGACGCCTTTGCCACGGGAGAGCCGACGCCGAAGATATTTACTGTGCGGACATAATGCTCCGCCAGTTCGCTCTGGCGGTACATTCTGCGATCCATGTCTTTTTCCTTGTCCCCCGGCTGCATGAAAACGAAGTGGCTGAACACGCGATTGCCGAAGCATACCTGCTCTGCCAGCGTGTTCCAGGCAGAATAGGCTCTGCCGACCAGCGCCGGACCAAGGCAGGTAACGGCGGCAATCAGCAGAAGAATGCCCACAAGGAAAAGCGGGTGATTGAGAGCGGTCAATTTTCCCGCCGAGGTCGGGACTTGCCGGGTGAACAGGCTCACCGTCAAGGCGGCAGCCCCTAAAATGCCGGTGATGCCTTGGACTGCCTGCGTATAGTACAGCTTGAGATGGGCAAAGCCCCAACCGGACCAGTCGGCATTCTGCCGGATCTGAGAGAACAGATCACGTGTTTCCTGCCTGTCACAGTCGGCATAATCCATCCGCAGAAATTTCTCGGTATACAGAACTTCTTTCTGTCTGTCAAGCAGTTCGCTCCGGACATTTTTCCACCTCTCCAGCACGGCCTTGAGCAGCTCTGCCGCAGCACTGACCGCTACGATCCAAAGGACCCATTTGGCCAGAATCTCCGGTCTGCGAAGGGTGGATAGTTCATCGACAAGCCGGGCGGAGAGCCAGATGACCGCATAGGGCGATGCTGCCTCCACAACAGCACAGAGGATAAACGGCATAAAGCAGCCCGGTGCGATCCGGCGCATATCTCGTGCCGCCCGGCGGTGGATGGCAAAGGTCTCCCGCAGGCTCATGCCCTCAGCTTTCTTCTTCATCCTGCACACCTCCTTCCTGATAATAGCGGCTCTGCACGGCAAATAGCTCCGCATAAGCACCGCCCTTTGCCAGTAACTCCTTGTGGGTACCCTCCTCGGCGATGCCGCCGTCTGCTATAAAGAGGATGCGGTCACAGAAGCGGGTGGACGCCAGTCGGTGGGAGATGAACACGGAGGTCTTACCCGCCGTCATATCGCTGTACTTTTGGTAAATATCGTTTTCCGCAATGGGATCCAGCGCCGCCGTAGGCTCGTCCAGAACGAGGATGGGCCCGTCCTTATAAAGCGCTCTCGCCAGCATCAGCCGCTGGGTCTGGCCGCCGGAGAGCTGTACGCCGTCCAGATACACCTCCCGGCCAAAGTGGGTATCCACCCCTTGGGGGAATTTGGCAATAGCCTCTGTCAAGCCGGCCTGTGCAAGGCAGTGATCGACTTTTACTCTGTCGATATGCTCGGTGGTCTGGGCAACACATTCCGCAATGGTGGTATCCAAAATGGAAAACCCCTGAAATACAGCGGAAAACAGGCGGTAATACGCGCTGCGGTCAAATTCACGAATATCCTGCCCGTTTAGCAGCACGCGCCCCTCGGTGGGGTCGTAGAAGCCGCAAAGCAGCATCACCATGGTGGTCTTGCCCGCACCGTTCAAGCCCACCACCGCCAGCTTTTCGCCGGGATGGATGGTCAGGTCTATGTGTCTGAGAATATCCCTCTCCGTGCCCGGATAGTGGAAGGACACGTTCTCCAGCCGCAGCTCATACCCGTCGGCTGCGGGCGGCTGCACTCCGCCCTCAAAGCGAAACGGCTCCGGAATGTTCAAATATTCCTGTATTTTGGACAGGTCGATGCTCTCCTTATGCAGTTGGCTGCACTGGGTCAGGATGCCGGTCACCCACGATGCAGCGCCGCTGACGGCGGTAAAGTAGAGCAAAAATGTCGATGCAGGCCAGCCATGTACCAGAGTTTGCCGAATCAGATACGCATACGCGATGCCGTTGCGAAGAAGCGTCAGCGCCATGTCAGCCACATTAGCCCAGAGATAAGTCCTTTCCCGGCGGGCGATGAAGGCGGAGAGTGCCTTCATGGATTTTTCCCGCAATTCCCGCAGCCAAGGGGCTAAACCAAAGACGCGGATGTCCTTGGCAAGCTGTACCTGCCGAGGCTGCGTCAGAAAATAGTGCAGTTCCTTGTCATACTGTTCCCGTTCATCCCGGTGGCGGTACTCCCACTCACTGATGTAGTGGGAAACGAAGAAGTCTGCTGCGGCGGTCAGCACCACCAGCAGGATCAAAAAGCGGCTCAAGCGGGAGAACAGCAGCAGATATACGGCAAAGCCGCCGAGATTTGCCAGCAGCTCCGTCAGCGTTCGCCAAATATGCTCCGCCGCATCGTCGTTGCCGCTGGTGGCCCGCTGCGCCTGCTCCTCCAGCTTCAGAATTTTGGAGTCGTGGACATTTGGGTAGGAGGTCTCGCCGCTTTTCCGGGAGATCATGCGGATGATGGCACAGCGAACATCGATCTCACCGGGCATTCGGATGGCATCGCAATACGCCGCAGCCCCCTGTAAGAGAAGAAGTGCCGCTGTGAAAAATCCGATAGTTGTCAGCAACTCCCCCACGGGAACACCCTGCTCCACCCTCGTAAGAATTTCCGGTGTGACATAGAGCTGCGCCAAATCCAACGCCACTTTGATGGCCGCGACCACAACGCAAAGGAGCGGCACTCTCCTGCGCTTCTCCCAAGCGGTCCGCACCATAAAGCAGACATTTTGCCGGACGCTGTACTTCGGTTTTTCTCTGTGTTTCATGTCGTTTCACCTCACGCACATAGCATAGCAGAAAAAATCGTCCCCGGTTGATTCCGGGGACGAATCGCTTTTTCCGGGGGATGAATTGCAGCTCTCACTCCTGCGGAAGCAGTATTTCAGTGGTGAATGCGCCGTCCTCGCTGTTGCGGCTGATGTATCCGTCCAGCCGCTCCACGATGGCGTCGATGCGAACAAGGCCAAAGCCATGCCCCTCGCCCTTGGTGCTGCGGAACAGCCCTCCCTCCTTCTGCATTTTCTTCCCGGCGGTAAAATTGGTGAAGGAGATGTAGAGCTGGGTATTTTTCATATCCATATAGACCCGGATGAGGCGCTTGTCCTCCGGCAGCTTCATGCAGGCCTCAATGGCGTTGTCGAAGAGATTGCCAAGGATGCAGCAGAGATCGATCTCCGAGGACTTCAGCTGGACGGGGATGTGGGCATCCGCCGCGACCTCAATGCCCTTTGCCTTTGCAAGGGAGATTTTGGAGTTCAAGATGGCGTCGGTCATGGGATTGCCGGTCTTGATGACCGTGTCCACGGTTTGCAGATCGGTGTCCAGCAGGTCGAGGTAGTTTTGGATGGCGTCCCAATCTCCCGCGGCGGCGTAAGCCTTCATGGTCTGAATATGGTTGCGGTAGTCGTGCCGCCAGCCGCGGATCTGGCGGTACATGTTGTCTACCTCCCGGTAATGCGTTTCGATCAGCTCCTGCTGATAGGAGGCGATCTGCTTTTCGATTTTCTTTGCAAACAAGCCCATACGCCTTACCTCATGTTGATAATGGCACGGTTGACGCCCTCATACGCGCCCCGCGGCAGCGGGATGGTGGTTCCGTCGCTCAGCCGGATCTCCGTCTTGGTGACGCGGCTGATCTGCGTCAGA
>USMI01000153.1 GCA_900555735.1 uncultured Eubacteriales bacterium
GCTTACGGCACCGAGGTGACGGTGGTGGAGATGATGCCGGAGCTGATGCCCCGTGAGCAGAAGGAAGCGGTGCGCATCCTGGTCAACGACCTGAAAAAGCAGGGCATCGTCTTAAAGACCGGTGCAAAAATGCTGCGCATTGAGAAGAACGGCGGCCTGCTGCGGGCCGTTTACGAGGTGGATGGCGGCGAGCAGTCCACCGCCTGTGAGCAGGTGCTGATGGCGGCGGGCCGCAAGACGAATCTTACCGGCATTGATGCCGAAGCGCTGAGCCTGCGGCTGGATGAGAAGAAGTGCATCGTGGTGGATGATCACCAGCGCACGAACCTGCCCGGTGTCTATGCTATCGGTGACGTGGTGGGCGGCTATCAGCTGGCTCATGCCGCTTATGCCGAGGGTGAAGCGGCACTGGCGGATATTCTGGGCGAGGATAAGCCCTATGGCACGATGCCGGTGCCGGTCTGCACCTACACCATCCCCTGCTTCGCCTCTGTGGGTCTGACCACGGAGGGGGCGAAGGCCGCCGGATATGAGCCGGTGCTGGGCAGTTTTGACTATGGCGCCAACGGCATGGCGCTGGCGGAAGGCGCTTCCGGCGCAGTATTCGTCGTGGCGGATAAGGCAACGACCCGGACGCTGGGCGTGACGATCGTGGGCGAGAACTCCTCGGAGATGATCGCTATGGCAACCTCCGCAGTAGCCGACGGACTGACGATCGAACAGTGGGAAAAGATGATCGTGGCCCATCCGTCTCTGTGCGAAATGGTCCGCGAGGCGGCGCTGGATGCTTTCGGAGCATCGGTACATAAGGGATAAGGAGGAGCAACACATGCTGCAAGATATGTTGAAGGACAAGGTGGCGTTGGTCACCGGTGGTGGCCGGGGCATTGGCGAGGCCAGTGCCCGCCGCTTGGCAGAATATGGCGCAAAGGTGATTCTGGCGGATTTGGACATGACGACGGCCACCGCTGCAGCGGAGCATATGCGCACCAATGGCCTTGAAGCGACCGCTCTGGAGTTCGATGTGGCGGATTTTGACCGCATTCCGATGAAGGTGACTGCTGCCCGCGCCATTTATGGGCGGATCGACATTTTGGTAAATGTGGCGGGGATCACGGGCTCGACACCGATTGAGGATATCACCACCACCAGCTGGGACCGGATGATGGACATTGACCTGAAATCTATGTTCTTTGTCACACAGGCGGTTTATGCGGTGATGAAGGAGCAGAACTACGGCAAGATGGTGCATATGTCCTCGTTGGCGGCGCTGCGCGGCGGCAGAAGCTCCGATGCTTCCTATGCCTGCGCGAAGGCGGGCATTTTAAATCTCAGCAAGTGCTTTGCGCTGAAGGGCGCGGAATACCATATCACCTCTAACGCGGTATGCCCCGGAAACATTCTCACGCCCATGGGCAAAACGCTGTCCTGGTCAAAGGTGGATCCCAAGACCTATATTCCTGCAGGGCGCTACGGCACGGCGGAGGATATCGCCAATGCGGTGCTTTTCTACGCCAGCGACCTGTCGGATTATGTCACCGGCGATTATATGAACGTCAACGGCGGTCTGTATATGTAAGGGTTGTTGGCTCTGGCATATTCGGGATACGATATGGCATCCCTCACCTGTGGCATAAGGGCCGCTGATGAGGATGTCATGTATTTTTACGGAAGGAATCATTTGACAATGGCCGAGCTTACCGATTTTTTACCGGAAAATTATCTATCATGGGGCGACAATTTGGAGTTTTTGCTGCGGATCCTGCTGTCCGCGATGTTCGGGATTATTATCGGTCTTGAGCGTTCCCGCAGGCAAAAGGATGCCGGTATTCGTACCCATTGCATTATCGCTGTGACGTCGGCGGCGTTTATGTTGTTGTCCAAATATGCGTTTTTTGATACGGATGTCATAGCCGGAGCGAGGGGGAGCGACTCTGCCCGACTGGCGGCTCAGGTAGTAAGTGGCATATCTTTTCTGGGAGCCGGCGTTATCTTCAAAGATAAGAATTCCAGCATTAAAGGGCTGACTACCGCTGCGGGCATGTGGGCCACGGCTGCGGTAGGAATGAGCATTGGTGCTGGACTCTACTGGGTAGGTATTTTTGAGACGGCGGTCGTTGTGATCAGCCAAACGGTACTCCATAGATTCCCGGTTGGAAATGATGCGGTCTCGGTGCAGGAGGTACAGCTCCGGATTACCGATAGAAAAGACATGTATGAAATCGTCTGCCTGTTTGCCAAGAAGCATGGGGGGACGATCGAGCAAAGTGAGATACAGCGCAATGAGGGAACGGTGGATTTGCGGCTGATGGTTCGTTGCCGAGAGCCGATCACGCATGAGGACAGTATAGAATTGATTGAGCGATATCAGGATATCCTGATGGTCAGTGTATGATGCGGTCATAAGGCGGATGACCTGATAAATTTTGCCGCTGAATGAGATCCTGCATTGTATTTCTAATGGAGTGTGGTATAATTTTTATAACACTTTACGTTACGATCAGGGTAAGCGTCAAACCTAACCGCGCATAGACAGGCATGAGACAATAGTTGCGGAACGTTTCGCATCGTTCCGCAACTATTGTATTGTAGGGTGTCAGGATGACAAGCACAGAGTTGAAACACCGTGGGAAGCTGCAGGAGTGGTCAGCACGGATACAGGACTGCCGCAGCAGCGGATTGCCGGTGCGGGCATGGTGCAGGCAAGAAGGGATCAACGCAACAACCTATTACCGTTGGGAACGGGAATTGCTGGCTTCGGCAGAAACAGAGCCACGCTCGAGTGTGCCGGCCGTCAGGTTTGCAGAACTTCCGGCACCGAAACGGGTGTCACGCAACGTTGCGGAACGTTCCGCAACGCTGCATATCGGGAATGCCAGTCTGGATATTTACCCCGGATGCGATACGGAACAGCTAAAGATGCTGGTAGAACTTCTGCGCCCATGCTGAATGATTTCACCGGCGCAGATAAAGTCTATATTGCCTGCGGCTACACAGATCTGCGAAAAGGCATAGATGGTCTGGCATGGCTCGTCCAGCAGCAGTTTGAACTGGATCCATTTACCAACACGCTGTTTTTGTTCTGTGGACGGCGGCGAGACCGTATCAAGGGCTTGTACTGGGAAAAGGACGGCTTCATCCTGTTGTACAAGCGACTGGAACAGGGCGCGTATCAATGGCCGCGCTCAGAATCCGAAGTAAAGGCATTAACACCGCAGCAGCTCCATCAGGAAAAGGGCCTTGCGGCCTATGAGCTGGTTCCTACCAAGAATAGCCGCAGCCGCACATTGGTGGCATCCCCTACGGTGGTCGCCCGCCTGCGCCACCGAAAAGCCGAGCAGACACAGCAGCGTCTCATGGCAGGCTGTGCCTGGGAGGACAGTAACCTGGTGTTCACCGATGCGCTGGGGCATCATTTGACGAAGCCGACGGTCTACCGCCACATAAGAAAGCGGTGGCCGCCATCGGCCACCCTGATGCCCGCTACCATGATCTGCGGCACAGCTACGCCGTAGCCGCTATCAGCTCCGGCATCGATATCAAAACGGTACAGGGCAACCTCGGGCACGCCACCGCCGCCTTCACGCTGGATGTCTATGGTCATGTGACTGACCGCATGAAGCGTGAGAGTGCCGACAAGATGGAGGATTTCATTCGCCGTGTTTCGGGGGATTAACGATCACCACAACTTCCCTGTTGCGCAGAGGGGTGGAATCGGGTATAATAGAAAAAACTGCGGAAGGAGGCAGACCATGCGGACACTGTATCACGGCAGCCGGGTAACGGTAGAACAGCCGGAAATACGCATTCAGAAGTTCCATAAGGACTTCTATTGGGGCTTCTACTGCACAGAATATGAGACGCAGGCCACCCGCTGGGCTACACGGTTCGGCAGCGGTATCGTGAATGTCTATCGGTTTGAAGAGCAGCCGGGGCTGTCGGTCAAGCGTTTTCCGGAGATGAGCGATGAGTGGCTGGACTTCATCGTGGCCTGCCGCAGCGGTATCCCCCATGACTATGACATCGTAGAGGGGCCGATGGCCGACGACACCATCTTCAACTATGTACAGAGCTATACAGATGGCGAGATCAGCCGCGCCGCTTTCTGGGAACTGGCACGGTTCAAGCATCCCACCCATCAGATCAGTTTCCACACCGCCAGAGCGCTGGCAACGCTGACCTTCGAGAGGAGTTACGAGGTACATGTGTGAACGAAATCACAGCGGACTGTTCTTCACCTGCGCTTTGGTGGAGCAGTTGGGCCGCGACCTGAAAATGAAGCGCTGTGACGTGGTGAAGGCGCTGGGACTGAATGGCGTGCAGATGATCCTGGGCCATGCCGATGTGTTTCACTGTGAGCCCATTGAAAAGGTGTCCGATGATATGCAGCAGCACTTCGACTTGCCCCACGGCCAGTTTGATAACGTGGCGGCGGCCAGATACGCCGTGCCGGATGTATGGACAATCGGCAAGGTATACGCCCGCCTGATTGAGGACGTGTCCGGACAGGATGACGTGGCCGAAACACTGGTAGCCGTATATACCTCGTGGATCGATGAAAAGCTCTGCGATTATAACTCTTCATTCTACTATCAGTCCCGTGACTACATCGCGGAATGCTACCGCACAGGTCACGTGATCGACGCATAAAAACAGGCCTCTGATGTCAGCGCATCAGGGGCCTGTTTCACCGCTAAAGGGAAAAAATAAGGGAAAACTGAAATTCTGGGCATAAGAAAAACCTCG
>USMI01000154.1 GCA_900555735.1 uncultured Eubacteriales bacterium
AGCCGAAGGCGTCGGCGTAGATGGTGGTGACCATGTTGATGCCCCGGGACTTCAGACCGGTGGAGGTGGCCCGCAGGTAGGGCCAGCATGCGATACCCTCGAACAGGATACGGTACTTCTCCTCGGTGCGGAAGGTGGAGGTGCCGTTCTTGTGGTTCTCCATGTACTCCTTGTACAGGGTCTCCATGGCGTCGCCGGAGCACTCCTTGCCACGGGCGGTGACCATGACGGCCATGTGGTTCAACAGGTCGAAGCCGTTGAAGGGAGAGGGCACGTACTTGGCGCAGCCGGTAGCGGCCAGCCATGCGCGGGAGGCACGGCAGCTGAAGCCGGTGACCTCTTGGAACTTATCGTCGTCCCACTTCAGGTTGAACAGGCTCTCCAGCTGGTGAACCGCGTCCCAGAACTGAGCGGAGACGTATTCTACCTGCGCGTCGGACACGTTGTAATCGGGGTTAAAGGGAATATCCAGCATGATCATGGGGATATTCAGCTCCTGAGACAGGTTTTCGTACCACTTGATCATACAGTTGCAGATGTTGTTGCAGCACAGCACCACGTCAGGCATGGCCACATCCTGCTCGGGACAGGATTTCAGCTTGGCATAGGCCATGGAGATGCGAGCGTAGGCGCAGATGTCGTTGGAATAGCCGTCGGCCTCCGCTACATTGCACATGCGCTCACCGGCGCCGCGGGCGGCGATACCGGCTGCCTGGTTTTCAGGATAGACGGTGGCGATGCCCAGCGTCTCAGGGATCTCGACGGGGAAGTTGCTGGAGACCCATGCTACGGGGATGCCCTTCTTCTTGGCCTCGATGGCGTCCACAAAGGCGTCAGCGGCGATCTTGCCCAGTTTGTACTTGGCGGAATTGGGGTCCACCGGACGAGGGGCCTTTTTCACTTCTTCTGCCATGTTTGTTCCTCCTTGTTTTCTGTCCTCATACTTATATAAATTATATTTGCTGCTGTTTTACAGGGTGTCCTTCCGGATGACCACCAGCTCTGCCGAGCCGTCCTCCAGCGAGTTGAACTGGTCAAGATGGAAATGCTCCCGATCCGGCACATTCTCCTGCGCCAGCATCAGCAGATGCCGCGCCAGAGAGACGAGACCGTCCCGGTTCGCTTCCAGATAGACGCTGCCGTTATCCACGGTACATTTGATGGAATAGGCAGGCTCCCACTCGAAGCGAAGTCCGTGTTCATCATATGCCGGAACGTCGATGTTCATCGAAAAGCGCCTCCTTTATTTTGCGGCCTGCTTCCATGCGTACAGGGCCGCGCCGATGGCACCGAAATACTGGGCCAGCGGGTCATAGGAGATCTCCGTGTCCAGCGCCTGCGCCATATAGCGGCGCACCGCCTCGTTGCGGGCCACGCCGCCGGACATGCACACACGCTCCACGATACCGGCGCGGCGGGCCAGAGACGCCACACGGGTGGCCACGCTCTGACAGATACCGGCCACCAGATCGGGCCGCTTGACGCCGTTGGCCAGCTGACTGATGACCTCCGATTCAGCAAACACCGTACAGGTGCTGGAGATAGCGGCGGGGGAATCACTCTGGGCGGCGATGGTGCCCAGATCGTCGATGTCCAGCCGCAGGATATTGGCCATGACCTCCAGAAACCGGCCAGTTCCGGCGGCGCACTTGTCGTTCATGATGAAGTTGCTCATGCGGCCGTCCGGGGTCAGGGAGATGATCTTGGCGTCCTGACCGCCGATGTCGATGACCGTCCGCAGGTCGGGGAACACGAAGCGGCCGCCCAGCGCGTGGCAGGTCAGCTCGCTGACCTCGCCGTCGGCACCCTCGAACTTATTGCGGCCATAGCCGGTGACGATGACGCGGGCCATGTCGGCGCGGGTGAGACCGCTCTTCTGCCACAGCTCTGTCAGGGCATCCTCCGGGCCGTCGGTGCCCAGCCCGCCCAATTGCAGGCTTTTGGCGGCGATGGATGCGCCGTCCTTCAGAATCACACACTTGGAGGTGGTGGAACCGATGTCAATGCCCAGCGTATACATATGCGATGTCCTTTCTGCCATGGGGTGGTTCAACTGGTCTTACCAGTCTAACAACATTATACGGCCTTGTGAAATTTGTGTCAATTATGGGTTTTGCCAATTCTTTAACAATTCTTTGTGGATTATACCGAGTTGCAGTTTAAATAAGCAAAGTGCCGTGGGATTTCTGACGAAAAAAGTGCCCGCTTTTGGCGGGCACTCTGCCGGGGCATCTCAGTTGGCGGAAGGATCATCCATTTTTTCAATGGCGGGTTTATCCAGCTTCATGCCGCGCCACTGGCGGGGCAGACCCGGCGCGATCAGCGGAAACACATTATCGGTGTTGGCGGTGGGCTGGATGTTATAGGTGCCGTACATGTTCACCAGCTCCCGCACGTTTTCCGGCGGCGAGGAAAAATCGTGGACGTCCGGCGTGGCGTCATGGGGAAAGGGCTTGCGGTTTTTGGACATAAAAAATCACCTCTGCCCTTAGTATGGGCAGAGGCGGGGGAAATGATAGCTGGTTATTTTTTGTAGATCTCCGCGTCGAAGTCCCGGACACGCTCGTCACGCTTCACGTCCTGTACATAGACCACGTTGGTCTCGTCAAAGGCCAGACGCATGGCAAAATCCTTGGCCTCGTAAATATCGTTGGTCTGGAAAAAGTCCCGAAACTCGTCCTCGTTGACGCGGCGCCACATGATATGGAAGCGGTAAGGGTCCATGGGTGTCCTCCTTGTAAAAATGGGGTGTATTTTTCAGTATATCGCGTTGCGGAGAAAAAAGCAACGGTAGCTTTCGCTAAAATTCGGAGGAATATTTCTACACCCTTTCTCTGGGTGAATTTGGAAAAATTGCTTTCCTCGGAGCGGCAGATGGGGTATAATACCCACCATATTGAATAATGGGGGAATATGGGGATGAAACTGGGTTTTGACAATGAAAAATATCTGACCATGCAGGCAGAGCACATCCGCCAGCGCCGCGCACAGTTCGGCGGCAAGCTGTATCTGGAGTTCGGCGGCAAGCTGTTTGACGACCATCACGCCAGCCGGGTGCTGCCGGGGTTCCAGCCGGACAGCAAGATCCGCATGCTGGGCACCATGAAGGACGAGGTGGAGATTGTGGTGGCCATCTGCGCCGGAGACATCGAAAAGAGCAAAATGCGGGGCGATCTGGGCATCTCCTATGACGAGGACGTGCTGCGGCTCATCGACGTGTTCCGTTCGCTGGGCTTCTATGTGGGCAGCGTGGTCATCACCCAGTACGCAGGGCAGCCCAACGCCGAGGCCTTCATCAAGCGGCTGGAGTCGCTGGGTGTGAAGAGTTATCGCCACTATCCCATTGCCGGGTATCCCTCCGATGTGGCCCATGTGGTGTCCGACGAGGGTCTGGGTCGCAACGAGTACATCGAGACCAGCCGCAGCGTGGTGGTGGTCACCGCACCCGGCCCCGGCAGCGGCAAGATGGCCACCTGTCTGAGCCAGCTGTACCATGAGCACAAGCGTGGCATCCGGGCGGGCTATGCCAAGTATGAGACCTTCCCCATCTGGAACCTCCCCTTGAAGCATCCCGTGAATCTGGCCTATGAGGCGGCTACCGCCGATCTGAACGACGTGAACATGATCGACCCCTTCCATCTGGAGGCCTACGGCAAGACCACCGTCAACTACAACCGTGACGTGGAGGTATTTCCTGTCCTGAACGCCATGTTCCAGAAGATCCAGGGCGAATCCCCCTACAAGTCCCCCACGGATATGGGCGTCAACATGGCGGGCTTTGCCATCGTGGACGACGAGGTATGCCAGACCGCCAGCCGCCATGAGATTGTGCGGCGATACTACACCGCCGCCTGCGACCGGGTGAAGGGCAAGTGCGACGAGAGCGTGGTGCGGAAGCTGGAGCTGCTGATGCAGCAGGCCCATGTGTCGCCGGAGCAGTGCCCCGCCGTAGTGGCCAGCCTGAAAAAGGCGGAGGAGACCGGCACCGTAGCCGGCGCCCTGACGCTGCCGGACGGCACAGTGGTGACAGGCAAGACCTCTTCTCTGCTGGGCGCTTCGGCGGCGCTGCTGCTGAACGCGCTGAAGCATCTGGCGGGCATCGACCACAAGCTGGAGCTGATCCCCGCCTCCGTCATCGCACCCATCAGCGAGATGAAGATCGGCTATCTGGGCCATCACAACCCCCGGCTGCACTCCGACGAGGTGCTGCTGGCGCTGGCGATCTCCGGTTTGACCAATCCGCTGGCGGCTATGGTGCAGGCGCAGCTGAAGAACCTGAAGGGTTGCGACGCACACTTCTCGGTCATCATCTCCGAGGAGGATGTGAAGCTGTATAAGCGGCTGGGGATCAACGTCAGCTGCGAGCCGAAGTACGAGATCAAGAAGCTGTATCATAAGTAAATGAATATTTTGTAAATAAAAAGAGCGGTCTGCCGACCGCTCTTTTTATTTACCCTTATACTTTCTGCGGGTGGCAAGGCCGCCGCGAATGTGGCGCTGGGCCTTGTTCTCATCCAGCAGCGCCTTTACTTGCAGCCACAGCGGCCGGTTGTACAGCGGCAGCCGTTCGCTGATATCCTTATGCACGGTGGATTTGCTGATCCCGAATTTTTTGGCGGCGGCCCGTACCGTCGTCCGGTTCTCTATCAGGTAAAGAGCCAGTTCCTCGGCCCGTTGCTCCAGATTCTCTTTGATAGCGCACCACTCCTTCAAGCAGTACCACTATATGAG
>USMI01000155.1 GCA_900555735.1 uncultured Eubacteriales bacterium
ACTTCATGGAGATGCCGGAGCACTCGATGTGCCAGCCGGGATAGCCCACGCCCCACGGGGAGTCCCATTTCAGGGCCTGATCCTCGAACTTGGACTTGGTAAACCATAGCACGAAGTCGTTCTTATTGCGCTTGTTGGTGTCCTCCTCCACGCCCTCGCGGACGCCCACGGCCAGATCGTCCTCGTTGTGGTCGTTGAAGATATAGTAGCGCTCCAGCTTGCTGGTGTCGAAGTAGATGTTGCCGCCGGCCTGATAGGCGTAGCCGGTGTCCAGCAGCTTGGTGATGATCTTGATATAGTCGTCGATGAGGCCGGTGGCGGGCTGCACCACGTCGGGGCGCTTGATGTTCAGCTTGCGGCAGTCCTCGAAGAACGCATCGGTATAGTACTGGGCGATCTCCATAACGGTCTTGTGCTCGCGCTTAGCGCCCTTGAGCATCTTGTCCTCGCCCTCGTCGGCGTCGGAGGTCAGATGGCCCACGTCGGTGATGTTCATGACGCGGTTCACGTCATACCCGGCGTAGCGCAGGTACTTCTCCAGCACGTCCTCCATGATATAGGAGCGCAGGTTGCCGATGTGGGCGAAGTGATACACGGTGGGGCCGCAGGTATACATCTCCACATGGCCAGGGGTATGGGTGACGAACTCACCCTTCTTATGGGTGGCGGAATTGTACAGATACATGGTGGTTTCTCCTTTTATATGGTTAATTTGTAATTGGTAATATAAAAAACGCCTCTCAGACAGTATTGTCTGAGAGGCGAAAAAGATAACTTCGCGGTTCCACTCTCGTTTATCACTCAAGCTCGGCGCTGTGACGGCGGCCAACCGGAGGGCTTCCACATCCCCCGCGCTCCCGGACGCACTTTCTGCCCGCAGCGGGTGATGGGGCTTTCAGCCGGTGGCCCCCTCTCTCTATCCCCGTGGGATGGACATACTCTTTCCGATCCTCGCGCTGTTCATTTGTAGCGTATATTGTAGCAGGCTTTTGCTTTGGTGTCAAGTCTATACCGTGCGAATTGTAAAGGCCCGGCGTTCTGAAAACGCCGGGCCTTAGCGGTTATTTATCCTTTTTGGGTATCGCGTAAATGACCAGTGAGCCCAGCAGCACTACGCCAAGGCCCAGACCAAAGGAAGCCATTACCATACTCGGCACGGCGGCCTCGATCACGTACTTGAACACCATCAGCATCACCAGTCCGGCGGTGGCAAAGATCGAACCGATCACCTGTAAAAAATGTCCCCATTCCATTTGTGTCTCCTCCTTTTTCATTTGTTGCCGGATCGTCCCGGCAAATTCTCTCTTGATTATTTTGCACCTATATAGGTGCAAAATAATCATACCACCTGCCTATAATAATGTCAAGAAGTTTCGCACCCATATGGGTGCATTTTTGCAGGAGGTGACGAGCATCAATCCGGAGGTGGAGAAGCGTATCGGGCACAACATCCGCCAGCTGCGGGAAAAGGCGGGGCTTACGCAGGAGTGGGTGGCCGCGCAGCTGCAATTGAGCGGCTGCGATATCACCCGCAGCGCGGTGGCGAAGATCGAGGTGGGGCAGCGGCACTTGTACCCCGACGAGATCATTCTGCTGCGGGATATCCTGCGCACCAGCTATGAGGACATTTTTGCGTGATAAAAAGCGGCTCTGCACTGCTGTACAGAGCCGCTTTTTATCATTCATTTGAAGCGTTACTTAATCTCGCTGGACTTGAACACGTCGGCGTTTTTCACGAAATACTCCACGCCGGAGTAGACGGTGGTAACAAGGATCACCGCCTGGCAGACGATGTTCAGCCAGTGGGGGATGCCGAACAGGATCAGGCAGATGCACACCATGGTACTGGCAGTCTTGATCTTGCCCGACCAGGCGGCAGCGATGACGCGGCCCTTCTCCACGGCCACCAGCCGCATGCCGGACACGGCGAATTCCCGCACCAGCACCACGGCAAGGATCCACGCCAGCATGTCGCCCTGCTCCACAAAGCAGCACAGAGCGGCCATCACAAGGCATTTATCCGCCAGCGGATCCATGAACTTGCCGAAATCGGAGATCTGATTATAATGCCGGGCGATGTAGCCGTCGGCAAAGTCCGTCAGGCAGGCCACGATGTACACGCCCAGCGCCCAATAGCGGCTGCCGGGAAAGTCCACATACATCAGCACCAGAAACACGGGGATCATCAGCACGCGGCCGATGGTCAGATAGTTGGCCATATTTTTCGGCATGGTTTTACTCCTCTCTTTCGCCCACCAGCTCGCCGTCCATGGCGCCGGTAATGCGCACTGTCACGAAGTCGCCGGGATCCACGTCGGCCTCGCTGGTAAAATAGATATGTCCGTCGATATCAGGGCTTTCCGCGTAGCTGCGGCCCATGTATTGCATGGACTGGGCATCAAAGCCCTCGCACAGCACTTCCACCAGTTCGCCCATGCGGCTTTCGTTGAAGTCGTCCATGATGCAGGACTGCACGTCCACCACCAGCTCGGCGCGGCGCTCCGCCTCAGCGGTGTCCACGCGATTGGGCATCCCGGCGGCTTCGGTGCCCTCCTCAGGGGAGTAGGGGAACACGCCCGCCCGCTCGATGTGAGTCTCCCGCAGGAATTCGCACAGCTCATTGAAGGCGGCCTCATCCTCATAGGGCAGGCCGGTGATGAGACTGGTGCGCAGCACCACGCCGGGGATTTTCGTCCGCAGCTTTTCCATCAGCGCCAGCAGGCCCGCGTGGGTCTCCCGGCGGCGCATGGCCTTCAGAATGGTGTCGTTGCAGTGCTGGATGGGCATGTCGATATACTTGCAGATTTTCGGCTCCGCCGCGATGGTGTCGATCAGCTCATCGGTGATGGTGTCGGGATAGAGATAGTGCAGGCGGATCCAGTGGAAATCCAGCTTGCACAGCTCCCGCAGCAGCTCCGGCAGCTTCTTCTCATGGTAGAGGTCTACACCGTAGCGGGTGATGTCCTGTGCGATGACGATGCACTCCTTTACGCCGTCCGCCGCCAGTGCCCGGGCCTCGGTCAGGATGTCCTCCATGGGGCGGCTGCGGTAGCGGCCCCGCAGCTTGGGGATGATGCAGTAGGCGCAGCTGTTGGAGCAGCCCTCGGCAATGCGGAGATAGGCAAAGTGGGTGGGGGTGGACAGCACCCGGGGCAGCTCTTCCACCGCGCCGTTGATGTCGCTGAAATGGGTACAGTCTTCGCCGGCCATCACCTGCTCCACGGCGGACACGATGTCGCCGTAGTCAGCGGTGCCCATCATGCCGTCGATCTCCGGCAGCTCCGTCATCATCTCATCCCGGTAGCGCTGGCTCAGGCAGCCGGTCACCAGAATTTTCTTCACCTCGCCCGCCGCTTTCAGCTCGGCGGCGGAGAGGATCGTCTCAATGGCCTCCGTCTTGGCGCTGTCGATAAAGCCGCAGGTGTTGATGACCACCACATCGCTGCCGTTGACATCCTCCTGCACGGTCATGCCCGCCTGCAAACACATAGCCATCATTTGCTCTGTGTTGACGCGGTTCTTATCGCAGCCAAGGGAGATAAAGGATACGTTCATAGGTCTCCTCGTTTCTATTCTTCTATTTCCCCGCCCAGACGGTTCAGGGCCGGACGGATATCATTCCATGAAAAGCCCCGGCGCAGCAGGGCGTCGCTGAGCTTTTTCAGCATGGCGCGGTCAGGCGTTCTGCCGCCCAGCTTCTTGCGAAGGAAGAGGTCAATGGCTTCGGCGCTGTCAGGCAGTTGGAAAAGCGCATCGTCCCACAGCTCACGGGGGATACCCCGCTTTTGCAGCTCCTGCCGCACCCGGCCGGGGCCATAACCGCCGGCGGCGTAGTGGCGGGCAATGACCCCGGCATAGGCGGCATCGTCCACCGCCCCCAGAGCTTCCAGCCAGTCCGCTGTCTCCTCCGCCGTATCGGGATCAACGCCCTTCCGGTTCAGCTTGTCTGTCAACTCCCGGCGGGACAGCATCCGGCCCGACGCCATCCGTGCCGCGGCGGCGCGGCTCTCAGACCGCCTGCCCGTATTTTGTAATTGTACCACAAGTTCAGGGGATAAGTCCATACCCTGATACAAGCCAAATTGCAGGAGCTCGTTCTGGGTGATCCGGAGGGGGTCGCCCTCCTCCAGATACACCAGCACGCGCTCCTGCACATGTTTGGAATTTTCGATCCGTGTGATCCTCATTCGTCGCTGTCGTCAAAGTCGTCGGCAGACACATCCACGGCGCGGCCCGCGGCACGGGCGGCGATCTTGGACTGGTTGCCCATCAGCTTATGGAAATTCTCCCGGACGTTCTTCTCCAGCGCCGCGGCGGCCTCGGGATTCTGGCGGAAGTACTCCTTGGCGGCGTCCTTGCCCTGACCCAGACGCACATCGCCCAGACTGAACCACGAGCCGCTCTTCTGCACCAGATCCAGCTTGACGCCCAGATCGATCAGCTCGCTGAGCTTGCTGATACCCTCGCCGTACATGATATCGAACTCCGCCTCACGGAAGGGAGGGGCCACCTTGTTCTTGACCACCTTGGCGCGGACGTGGTTGCCCACCACCTCACCGCCAGCCTTCAAGGTCTCCACCCGGCGCACGTCGATGCGGACGGAGGCGTAGAACTTCAGCGCCCGGCCGCCGGTGGTGACCT
>USMI01000156.1 GCA_900555735.1 uncultured Eubacteriales bacterium
TAATGTTCTCGAAGGGCAATATGCTGCGGATCTCCCGCACGGCAGTCAGCCCGCCAAGACCGGAGTCAAATACTCCGATGGGCCGTTCGTCCATATACCCACTCCTTGCTCGCAAAAGTCAATATAGTATTATACTATGCTCTACCGCCGTTCACAAGCAAAAATTTGCCGAATCTGTCCGTTTTTTCATCTGGAACCCCATTGACAGCCGTGCTATAATCTTGGTATCGAAAAACCTTGCCCCACAGGAGGTGGCTTTTATGGAACTGAAAATGACGCAGAAGCAATTCCGGCGCTTGCTGGATCTGGTATACATCGGAAACTGGGTGCTGAACTCCACACGGGGCGACGACCGCATCCGGGAATACGATCAGGTGGAAAGCCTTGTGTTCTCCCACTGTCTGGGACAGGGCATGGCCTCCCTGACGGAGCTGTATAACGGCGAGCTGATCCCCAGCCGCGCCTTTGCCGAGGGCGGCATCCACGAGGCCATCATGGCCTATGAGGACACCACGTTTTTTGAAATTCTGGCGCAGGAGCTGGCGCTGCGGGACATGGACGATCCCCCCATCACGCCGGAGAACTATGACGAGATCATGGCTCGCATGGAAACGTACTTAGGAGAATTCGAGGAACACGGCACGGACAACATCACCGTGGATATGGATGAATAAAATATTTCAAAAGGAAAGCGCTTGTCAGCGCTTTCCTTTTTTGCTACAATGGTACAAACCGCATCACCACAGGAGGAACGCGCCATGAGCTACGCTGACGAGGTATTCAAACAGAACTGCCGCGATATTCTGGAGCACGGCGTGTGGGACACCGACCAGAAGGTGCGTCCCCACTGGGCCGACGGCACCCCCGCCCACACGGTGAAGAAATTCGGCATCATCAACCGCTACGACCTCAGTAAGGAATTCCCCATTCTGACCCTGCGGCGGACGTATTTCAAATCCTGCATCGACGAGCTGCTGTGGATCTGGCAGAAAAAGTCCAACAATGTCCACGACCTGCGGGGCAACATCTGGGACAGCTGGGCCGATGAAAACGGGTCCATCGGCAAGGCCTACGGCTATCAGCTGGGCGTGAAGCACCAGTACCCGGAGGGTGAGATGGATCAGGTGGATCGTGTGCTGTACGACCTGAAGCACAATCCCGCCAGCCGCCGCATCCTCACCAATCTCTACAATTTTCAGGACCTCCACGAGATGGCCCTGTACCCCTGCGCCTACTCCATGACCTTCAACGTGTCCGGCGATACCCTGAACGCCATCCTCAACCAGCGCAGTCAGGATATGCTGACCGCCAACAACTGGAACGTGGTGCAGTACAGCGTCCTTGTTCACATGATGGCGCAGGTGTCCGGACTGAAGGTCGGCGAGCTGGTGCATGTCATTGCCGACGCCCACATCTATGACCGCCATGTGCCCGCCGTGGAGAAGCTGCTGGCGCTGGAGCCCCAGTCCGCGCCCACCTTCCATATGGACGAAGCCATTACCGACTTCTACCAGTTCACCCGTGACAGCTTCTCGCTGGAGGACTATCACCCCCTGCCCTTCGACGATGAAATTCCCGTCGCTATTTGAGCCGCAAAGGAGAAACGCCTATGTTCGCCATCGCCGCCGTATCCCACAATTGGGGCATCGGCAAGGATAACCACCTGCTGTTCCACATCTCCGCCGACATGAAGCGCTTCCGTGAATTGACGGAGGGCAAGACCGTGCTGATGGGCCGCAAGACCCTGCAAAGCCTGCCTGGCGGCAAAGGGCTGCCCTGCCGCCGCAACATCGTGCTGACCGCGAATCACGATTTCACCGCCCCGGATGCCGAGACCGCCTATAATCCCGTGCAGGCGGTATTCTCCGCCGGAGAGGAGGCCGCCGTCATCGGCGGAGAGAGCGTGTACCGTCTGTTCCTCCCCCTGTGCGAGCGGGTGTACATCACCAAGGTCTTTGCCGACGCCGAGGCCGATGCCTTTTTCCCCGATCTGGACGCCGACCCCCACTGGCAGATAGACTGCGAGAGCGAGATCTTCGAGGAGAACGGCATCCGCTACCAGTTCGTGGACTATGTTCCCGCGGAAGAGGAGGACGACCTGGCCGACCTGCTCCCCGACCGCGGCGAACCCATCCCCTTCGCCCCGGTGGAGGACTTCACCGACCTGACGGGATTTATGTAACATATATCAAAAAACCGCCCGTAGGGGCGGTTTTTTGATAGTGAAGAGAGAAGAGTTGAGGTATGCCGCCTGCGGCGGCATGATTGGAATAGCAGCGGCCTGAGGGCAGGCCGCCCTACGCAACGACCACCGATAATGCTTCGTAGGGCGCGATGCCCACATCGCGCCGCACAATAAACACAGCGGGTACGGTAAACATTCGTTGGGAAGCTTTTGACAATCTGAAAACGCCTTGGGCAGCTGCCCAAGGCGTTTTTTCTATTTTCCCATCAGTTCGGTAATGCACCGGGTCAGCCTTGCCGCATCGCTGCCAAATCACAGCTCCAGCCGCATATACACCAGCTCCTGATACTGCCCCGTCAGCCGGGAGCGGAAGCCCCGCGGGTTCCTGCCGTATTCCGCAAAGCCCGCCTTTTCATACAGTGCCAGAGCATGGCTGTTCTCCGCCACCGCGCTCAGCTCCAGCTGCGTGTACCCGGCGCTCCGGGCGCACGCGATGCAAGCTTCCGTCAGCGCCCGGCCGATACCAAGGCCCCAGAATTCCCTCACCACACTGATGCCGAAATCCGCCCGGTGCCGCACCTTGAACTTGCCGCCCACGGCAGTTATCCCAGCGGTGGCCACCACGCGGCCATCCACCACGGCGATGAGCAGCACCTCGTTATCACTGTCCGCCCTCCGCTGCAAAAACGCCCCCTCCTGCTCCGGCGTGAGGGTGCTCTCGTCGGAATAGCTCAGCAGATAATCCGTCTCCTCATGGGTCTGGATGAAATTGTCGTACACCGCCTGACCGTCGCTCTCTCCGGTACTGCACAGACAGCACGCTCTGCCGTCTCTCAGCTGGATGATCTTCTGATACTGCATGTTTATCCTCCTTCTTTGCCGTACTCCGGTTGCTTTTGTAAGGTTATTCTACCATATCGGGCAGAACAATGGAAGGAGAAATTCCCCGCGGGCAAGGCACCAAAAAGATACGCCACCCTTTGGGTGGCGTATCTTTTTGGTGCCCCGTCGGGGATTCGAACCCCGGACACCCTGCTTAAAAGGCAGGTGCTCTACCGACTGAGCTAACGGAGCGTTTGCTATGAAAACAGGCCCTGCGGCCCGGTCAACATCTGGCAGGGATGGCTGGACTCGAACCAGCGGATGAGGGAGTCAAAGTCCCTTGCCTTACCACTTGGCGACACCCCTGTGCGGAAAAAAGAGATCAGGGATCAGGACGTTTCCTGATCCCTGATCTTCTGTGGGGTGGGTAAAGGGACTCGAACCCTCGACACCCGGAACCACAATCCGGTGCTCTAACCAACTGAGCTACACCCACCACATGGACATCCACATGGGATCAGCCGACGAAGAAAATTGGCACGCCAGAAGGGACTCGAACCCCTGGCCTACTGCTTAGAAGGCAGTTGCTCTATCCAACTGAGCTACTGGCGCATAGTGACAAGTTGGAGCGGGTGACGGGAATCGAACCCGCATCCCCAGCTTGGAAGGCTGGTGCCCTAGCCATTGTGCTACACCCGCATGCGCCCTCCGCAGAAATCGTCAGCTTTGTTATATTAGCACATGACCGCCCCATATGTCAAGGAAAAAATCGAAAAATTCCCTCTTTTCTCATGATTTTACCTGCGCCGCCCACCAGCGGAACAACGCCGCGGCATCCGCAGCATCGTCGCGCCGCTGCCGGAAGCTCTGACGCTCCGGATGATACTGCACACCCAGCACCGGCCGCGTCTCATGAATGAGGGCCTCCGCTACGCCGTCCGCCGTCCACTGGCAGGCTGTCAGCCCCTGCCCCAGCGCCTTCACCGCCTGATGGTGATTGCTGGTGACGGCGGGCGTCTCGCCCAGCAGCCGCGCTATCACGCCCTCCGCCCGTGTTGCATGCACCATGTCGCCCGCTGCCAGCTGATGTCCCTCGATCCTGTCATAGAGCGTGCCGCCGAAGTAGACGTTCAGCGCCTGCATCCCCCGGCAGATGCCCAGAATGGGCCTGCGGCGGCACACAAAGGCGTTGATTGCCGCCGTCTCCCGCCGGTCCAGCCCGCCGAAGATATCGCCGCCGCCCGGCAGCAGCAGTCCCCCGCATCGTCGGGCCACTGCGGTATCGGTGGATACTATCGTCTCCGCACCCACCGCCGCCAGCGCCTCTCGATAGCTGTCAAAGGAGCCTTGTCCATAGATCATTATCATAAAAATCACCCCTCCGCAAAAATATGCGTTGCGCGACGAGAAAATGTGTGGTATACTAATTTAGTTCTTATGCAGCGGTATCGAAGTGGTCATAACGGGGCTGACTCGAAATTTCGGCAGAAGCTGGGAATTTCGTCCCCCTGATTCTCCTTGATGTTCCTCAACACAGAAAATCTCAAAATCGAATATTTTTTGCCGTCTCTCCTGTTTT
>USMI01000157.1 GCA_900555735.1 uncultured Eubacteriales bacterium
CCAGCCGCTCGGAGTACCGGCTGGTGCTGCGGCAGGATAACGCCGATCAGCGGCTGACGGCCATCGGCCACCGGATCGGCCTTGTCAACGACGAACGGCTGGCGGCGGTGGAGGCCAAATACGCCGCCGTGGCGCAGGAGATCAGGCGGCTGGAGCACACCGGCATCCCCGGCAGCGACGCGCTGAACGCCCTGCTGACGGAGCGGGGCACCACCCCCGTCAACGACGGGTGCCGTCTCATCGACCTGCTGCGGCGGCCCCAACTCAGCTATGCCGATCTGCGGCCCTTCGATCCCGCGCCCCAGACCTTGGCAGCGGACGTGGTGGAGCAGGTGGAGATCACCGTGAAGTACGAGGGCTACATCCAGCGGCAGCAGAAGCAGGTGGAGGAATTCGAGCGGCTGGAGCGCCGCCTGCTGCCGGAGGATATGGACTATGACCACATTCAGGGCTTGCGGCTGGAGGCACGGGAAAAGCTCAGCGCCATACGGCCCCGCAGTCTGGGACAGGCCGGGCGCATCTCCGGCGTATCCCCCGCCGACATGGCGGCGCTGATGATCTACTTGGGCAAGTAAGGAGGGCGAAGCGATGAAGGTCTATGATCTGACCCACACCATTAAAAACGACATGCCGGTGTATCCCGGCACGGAGCAGCCGAAGCTGACCACCGCCTGCACCATCGAAGCGGCGGGCTATCGGGAGACGCTGCTGCACATGTTCTCCCACACCGGCACTCACATGGACGCTCCGGCCCACATGCTGTTGGCCGGAGCACCGCTGGACAGCTACGGCGCGGACAAATTCACCGGTACCGCCGTGGTGATAGACTGCCGGGGCGAGACGGCCATCACCCTTCCCCTGCTGCAAAGCTATGACCTGAACGGCGTGGACTTCGTGCTGTTCTGCACCGGATGGGATAAAAAGTGGGGCAGCCCCGACTACTACGCGGGTTTCCCCTGTTTGACAGCCGACGCAGCGGCGTATCTGGCTGCGCTGCCCCTGAAGGGCGTGGGAGAGGATTCCATCTCGCTGGATCCCTGCGACAGCGTGGATTTCCCCAACCACATCACGCTGCTGGGTGCGGACTTCGTCAACACGGAGAACTTGACGGGGCTGGACGCTTTGATCGGACGGCGGTTCACCTTTGTGACGCTGCCGCTGAAATTTGAAAATTCTGATGGCTGCTCCTGCCGCGCCATCGCAATGGAGGAATGATACATGGGTAAGCTGCGGTTTTTGCTGGCGCTGTGGCTGGGCAAGCTGTCCATCCCGGCGCTGAAGATCACCCGTCACAACGGCACGGACTTCCCCGGCTCGCTGGCGGTAAAGGTGTGTCCGGACTTTTTGAAATATGTGGGCAAGCCCCCCATGATGGTGGCCGTCACCGGCACCAACGGCAAGACCACCGTCAGCAATATGCTGGTGGACATTCTGGAGGCGGAGGGCCATCACGTTCTCAGCAACCGGGCGGGCAGCAACATCACCTCCGGCGTGTCCACGGCCTTCATCCGCAACTGCGACCTGCTGGGCCGGGTGAAGAAGTGCGACATGGCGGTACTGGAGATCGACGAGCGGTCGGCCCCGAGGATCTACCCCTATGTGCGGCCCAACTATATTCTCATCACCAACCTGTTCCGGGACTCCATCATGCGCAACGCCCATCCGGGGTATATCGCGGACATTCTCAGCCGGAACCTGCCCCGTGAAAGCAAGCTGATCCTCAACGCCGACGACCTCATCTCCTGCGGCGTGGCGGAGGAAAACGCACGGTGCTATTTCGGCATCGGCCGGATGCCCTCCGACGTGACGGACTGCGTGAACCTGCTGAACGACATGCGCATCTGCCCCCGGTGCGCCGGAAAGCTGCGGTATGAGTACCGCCGCTATCACCACATAGGCCACGCCGTGTGCGAGAGCTGCGGCTTCCACTCTCCCGAGGCGGACTATCTGGCAGAGCAGGTGGACTTGCAGGCGCGCACCATGGTGGTACGGGAAAAAGACGGCATAACGTATCCCTATGAACTGATCACCGACAGTCTCTTCAACATCTATAACATGATGGCGGTCATCGCCGCCCTGCGGCAGCTGGGGTTGAGCCACGAGACCATCCGGAAGCGGTTTGCCGGGACGAAAATTCTGGAGAGCCGCCTGTCCGAGGAGAAGATCGGCGGCGTCAACGTCATCATGCAGATGTCCAAGGACAAGAACGCGCTGGCGTGCAGCCGGAACTTTGACTATATCCAGTCCAAGCCAGGCCGCAAGGAGCTGCTGGTGATGATGAACTGCATGGGCGTGTCCAAAAACTGGTCGGAGAATCCCAGCTGGATGTACGACACGGACTTCGAGTTCCTGAACCACGACGACATCGTGCAGCTGGTGTGCGCCGGGCCGCGGGCGCGGGACTATAAGCTGCGGCTGCTGCTGGCAGGCATTCCAGAGGAAAAGATCTTTCTGGAGGATGACGAGTTCCGGGCACTGGACAAGCTGTATCTGACCCCCGGCGACGATGTATATATCCTGTACGGCGTGGACGGCACGCCGCTGGCCTTCCGGGTGAAGGCGAAGCTGAAGGAAAAGCTGTTGGCGAAGGGAGGGCAGAACGCATGAGAGCGGAAATTCTATTCCCGGAGGTGTGCAACCTCTACGGCGATTTGCAGAACATCTACTATCTGAAGCGGTGCTGTCCGGCGCTGGAGATCGTGGAGACCGACCTGAAGTCCCGGCCCGCCTTTCTGGACGGGGACGTGACGCTGGTATTCATGGGTTCCACCACCGAACAGGGACTGCAGCTGGCGGCGGACGCCCTGCGGCCCTACCGGGAGGCCATCGCGGAGAAGGTGGACGCGGGACAGCTGTTTCTGGCCACCGGCAACGCGCTGGACATTCTGGGCGACGCCATCGACAGCGACATGGCGCCCCGGATCGAGGGTCTGGGCCTGCTGCCCACCCGCGCCGAGTACCACATGATGCGGCGGCACAACAGCTACTATGCGGGCAAGTTCGGCGACATGGACATCGTGGGCTTCAAGAGCCTGTTCGGCCACTCCCACGGCACAGGTGCGGCGCTGTTCGACACCGTGAAGGGCGTGGGCCGGGACGGTCAAGAGGGCAGCGGCGAGGGCTTCCGCCGGGGCGGACTGATGGCCACCTATCTCATCGGGCCGCTGCTGATTTTGAACCCGCCGCTGTGCAAGTGGCTGCTGCGGAAGATGGGCGCGGCGTCCGACACACTGGCCTTTGAGGAGGCCGCCATGGACAGCTATCAAAAGCGGGTGGCAGAGTTCATGGAACCGGGAAGAAGCTGGAAATACTGAAAAAAGCGGGACGCATGCGTCCCGCTTTTCCTTATATCGCCGCGTAGTACATGGCGCCCACGGCCTGCCCGAACTGGGCCACCGTCACGCCGTGCTCCGGCAGCTGCCGCATCAGGGGCGTACACATGAGATCCTCGTCCGCCGCCTCCAGCCGGAGGTCGGGCACGATCTCCCGGCAGCCCTCCTGCAAAAGGCGGAAGCAGGCCGGGTGCTTCACAAACCGGCCAAACAGATACCGCACGTCTGTCCGGGGCCGCATCAGCCACCGCATTTCCCGGCTGATCTGGCCCACGTTCCGTCCGATCTGGCGGAATACGGATTGAGCCGCCGGATTTCCCTCCGTCGCCTGCTCCATCAGGTGGGCAAGACAGGGCTTGCGCATGTCCTCCGGGGTCTGTCGGATGGCGAGGAGGCCGTCCCGCTCCTCGGTGAAGCCCTCCAGCAGCGCCGGATCGGCGTCATAGGCCAGCCGGAAGGCCGCCGCCTGTCCCAGATACCGCCGCGCACCCGGCAGGCCGGAATTCTCGTTGCGGGTAGAGCGCAGGTCCTCCGGCGGCAGCGCCCGCTGGGGAAAGCTGCCCAGATCCAGCAGGAAGTCGTACAACTCCACCGGCATCTCCGGGATGGTGCCGTCGCTGTCCAGATAGCCCACGCCGAAATCGGTGCCCAGCGCGTGGGCGATGACGCCGCCGGAAAAGTCCAGCTCGCCGCCGCTGAAGGCCAGCTCCGCCGCCGCCGTAAAGGCGGCGATGTGGCCGTCGTTGGTCATGTGAATGGCCGCGCCGTCCCGGCAAAGGGGCCGCAGCTGATCCACGAGACCGCCCAGACCGGCGAAGGCAGTTTCATAGTCGATGGCGGGATTCTCCCGCATGCCCTTGGTCTTGGGGCTCTCGCCGCCCACGATCCGGTCGCGGATCACCACGTCCGGAAAGCTGACGCCCAGCACGTCCAGCGGCACGCTGGCGCTTTGGGCCACGGCGCGGGTCATCTCCTCGTCGCTGGCGTCCTTGTCCAGCGCCGCCTGAAGCGCCGGTGTCATTCCGGCGGCGCAGCAGGCCATCAGACGCACCAGCAAGGTGATGGGGCCGGTCAGCCCCTCAGCCACCGGACTGGCGGCGGGGTTCCAGTCGTATTCCTTCACGCAGACCAGATGGCCATCCACCGCCACCGCCGCCTTAATGTCGGTGCCGCCGATGTCGATGCCGCAGCAT
>USMI01000158.1 GCA_900555735.1 uncultured Eubacteriales bacterium
CGCTAAAGGGAAAAAATAAGGGAAAACTGAAATTCTGGGCATAAGAAAAACCTCGTAACCGCATGGTTACGAGGTTTTCATCTGGAGGTGACACCCGGATTTGAATCGCCGTGGGGCGGTCTTGCGTCGTGTTGACCGATGCCGGGAAGTGTTGGAAATACAGGACTTGCGGGGAATCATGCTGTTAAATGCTGCCGGGCTGTATTATTGTATTCTGATGTTATAAGGCTAAAAATAAGGCTAAATTTTGTGGCCGCGCGGAATGTACCTGTGCCTTTAGCTTAGGAAATGCGGTGGACAGTCGACCTCATCCTTACCAAAAAGCTGTGGATGCTTTTATGGTGTACCCATTCATATCAAGGAAGAACCTTCAATCCCTTAATATCTTTTCCTCAGAATATTGATTTGGTTGATAATTTCTGCGTCATAATATATCACGTTGCGACGCCAGCCACATTTGTTTTCGATGTAGTCAGTCATCCCCACTACATCAATGTTGTAGTTTCTCGCATTTTCAGCGTTTCTATCAATGGTTGTTATACTGTCTATTCCGAGTTCCCGCTTTAGAAGGGCTCCAATGTTTTCGGTGTATCCTTCCATCTGCTTGGCTTCATCAGGATACTATTCGCTATACAGCTTCTTGTTTTCCGGATATGGTATCCAGAAGCTTTCTTTTCAGGGTGTTCGGGTAGTTTCTCATCGGCGTGGTCTCCTTGAAATTCCTCTCAAGGCGAAGCTTCCGATTTTTTTCAAATTGTCAAGTGTTTTTTTGATTTTTTTGCAAAAAAATCCGGACCTCCCTATCGGCGGTCTGGATTATTGCTTATCTTAATGAGATTACGGATAAGCCTGAGGTTTTGATTTTAAGCCTTGCCGCCGTTATGCAGTCTTCATATTTTGACTATTACCATTTAACGGCTGGTAAAAAAAGGCTGTGGGCCGCCCAGATGGGTTCCGCTTTCCGGATCAGCTCCGTGGTCGGAGGCCACCATAATCTCATGCTCAGACGCCAACAGCCGGGAGAGCACCCTATCATCGACCCGGCGCAGGAAAGTCTCCTTTTCCGCCGAATCGTGGCGATGGGCCGCTTCATCCGCCCCGTTGATATGCAGTAGCACAAAGGGGCAGCGTTCCGCCGCTCGCAGGGCTGCCTCTGTCTTGGCGTCCAGATCCGTATCCACATCGCCAGTAGCCCCCTTTACCGGGAAAAGCTCCATGTGCAGCAGCCGGGCAATCCCCTTTACCAACTCCTTGCCGCAGATCACGGCGCTCTTCTGGGGAAATGGCGGCAGTGCTACCGGAACAGACTGCCCCCACAGAAGCATACATCGTTCTTTCGTCAGCAGTCTTTCAAAGGCATGGCGCAGTACCAAGCTTCCCTGCGGGCACAGTGCCCGCTGCCCGCCGGAAGGAATCTGCGTTACAATGTTATTCACAGTATGCGCCATGTGGGGAAATACCAGCAGTGCCTGATAGCCGCCCAGCCGGTAATAGGTAAATGCAGGATCCTCTACCTTTGCCGGGGCACAGCAAGGCATGGTACAGCAGCCCTCTCCATCCAGCGTGTAGCAGCTGCCCCGCAGTAGCAGGTCATCGGGCCGGACGGGGATTCCGGCCCCCAGCGCCTCTACATAGCCTCGGAGATGTACCGGCAGATCCGTTACCCCCAACAGGCGCAGTACGCAGTGCAGTGTTTCCGGTGGGAAGCCGCCGCAGGTATCCACATACCGCACCGAACCCATGGACGCCAGATGGCCATATCGCTCCACCTGAAAGTGGGGATCCGTCATGCCGTCAATCACGCATAATATCCTGCTCAAGTCTCTCCCCCTTTTTCCATTGGAACTTGTTTCGTTATACTTCCCGGCGCAGCACCCGGTAGACAAAGGACATATCCAGTCCGCCGCGTACCACGTCCGCCAGCAGGTCGTACTGCCGTTCCTTGTAGCCGCAGGCGTCAAAGGTTGCCAGCGCGTCAAAGGACACGCCCTTTCTGGCGCACAGTGCTTTCAGGATCGTATCCGTGATGTCCGGCGCGTCAAAAATGCCGTGGACATAGCTGCCGTATACGTTTCTGCTGCCGGTGAGGGCGGGCATCTGCTGCTGACTGCGGCCCATGTGGATCTCGTACCCCTCGTAGGCGAGTCCGTTCAGGCCGGAGAGCATTCCCTCCACACCGTGAAAGACGCCTCGCGTCTGAGTCTGCACCTTTTCACCCCGGAATTCGGTGTCCATCTCCAGCAGGCCCAAACCGTTGATCTCCGTGACACCGGCGGCCTCCACCTGCTCCGGGTCGGACACGGTGCGCCCCAGCATCTGATAGCCGCCGCAGATGCCGAAAACCAGCGTGCCGGCGTCAGCCGCCTTCAAAATGGCCGCCTCCAGACCGGACTGCCGCAGCCAGCGCAGATCGGCAATGGTGCTCTTGGTACCCGGCAGCAGGATCATGTCCGGCTGGTGCAGGTCACTCACCTGATCCACATAGCGCAGCGACACGTTTCCGTAATGTTCGAAGGGGCTGAAATCCGTGAAATTGGAGATGCGCGGCACACGGATTACCGCGATATCCAAGAGCTTTCGCTCTTTGGAGCGGTCAAACCGCTCGGTCAGGCTGTCTTCATCGTCGATGTCTATATGGGCGTAGGGGATGACCCCCGCCACCGGGATGCCGCACAGCTGCTCCAGCGTCTTCAGTCCCGGCTCCAGAATGGCCCGGTCGCCCCGGAATTTGTTGACCACCACGCCCTTGATGCGGCGGCGCTCGTTCTCCTCCAGCAGTGCCACCGTACCGTAGAGCTGGGCGAACACGCCGCCCCGGTCGATGTCGCCTACCAGCAGCACCGGCGCGTCCACCAGCTTGGCAAGGCCCATATTGACGATATCATCCTGCTTGAGGTTGATCTCCGCGGGGCTGCCTGCCCCCTCAATGACGATCACGTCATACTCTGCTGCCAGACTGTTGTAGGCCTCCAGCACGGCGGGGATGTAGTCCCGCTTGCGGTGGAAGTACTCCATGGCCTGCATATTGCCCCGCACCTGTCCGTTGACGATGACCTGACTGCCCACGTCGGTGGTGGGCTTGAGCAGGATGGGATTCATGCGGGTGTCCGGCTCGATCCCGGCGGCCTCTGCCTGCACCACCTGCGCCCGGCCCATCTCGCCGCCGTCCTTGGTGATGAAGGAGTTCAGCGCCATGTTCTGGCTCTTGAACGGTGCCACGCGGTAGCCGTCCTGCTTCAAAACGCGGCAGAGTCCCGCCGCCAGCAGGCTCTTTCCCGCATTGGACATGGTCCCCTGAATCATAATATTCATTGCCATAGTGATTTCTCCTTGCAGAATTGCCGGATGGCCGTTATCAACGCTTCGTTCTCCTCATGAGGCCGCACGGCGATGCGATACCACCCGTCATCCAGCCCACTGTAATTCCCGCAGCCCCGGATGGCGATGCCCCGCCGCAGCAGACCCTCCCGCAAGCCCCGTGGCCCGCGGAACAGCAGGTAATTGGCATGGGACGGGCATACCCAGAAACCCAGCGCCGTCAGGTTATCCGTGAGCCAGCGCCGCTCCGTATGGACAAGGGACAGCGTCCTTTGCAGGAAATCCCGCTCCGCCAGCGCCGCCACACCGGCACTCTGGGCCGGTGTGGATACGTTCCACGGCGGGGACGCGGCCGCCATGCGGTGCAGCAGCGCATTGTCGGCGCACAGGCAGTACCCCAGCCGGATGCCCGCCATGCCGTAGCTCTTGGTGAATGCCTTCAGGATCAGCAACTCCGGGTGCGCTGCCAGAAGGGACTTGGCGCTGACGCCGTCCTCCGTGAGATCGAGAAAGCACTCATCCAGAAACAGCCGCGCCCCTTGTGCCACGCAGTATTGCAGGATCTGATCCAGCAGAGGGAGCGAGATCAGCCGCCCGGTGGGGTTGTTGGGGTTACAGAGGAATACCACCTCCGGTTTTTTTTCCTCTAAGAAGGACAGAAACCTCTCGTCCAAATCGAAATTCTGCGCCTGATGCAGGAAATACCGCTCTACGCGGCAACCCACCTGCGCCAGTCCCGCCCCATATTCCACAAAGGTGGGGGCCAGCTCTACCGCCGTCCGGGGCCGCAGGGCGGCGCAGTATGTGTAGATCAGGTCTGCCGCGCCGTTTCCGCAGAGAATATAGGACGCCGGCACCTGCTCATGGCCCGCGATAGCCTGCACCAGCCGGCGGCAGTAGGGGTCGGGGTAGCGGTGCAGCTGGGGCAGCCCGCGGCGTACCGCCTCCAAAACGCCGGGGGGTGTGCCCAGTGGATTGGTGTTGGCGGAAAAATCCAGTGTGATACCGCCGCCGTACACGTCGCCGCCGTGTTGATTTTCCGTTTGATACAGCATCTGTGTCTCCTTTACAGCGCAAAGGGCAGCTTGACCCCGCAGCTCAAAAGCAGGGTGAGAAGCGCTGTGACCGTCATCAGGCGGCACACGCGGGGGATGTCCTCGTGGGTGATCTCCCGCGATGCGTCGCCGATATACTCCTTTT
>USMI01000159.1 GCA_900555735.1 uncultured Eubacteriales bacterium
GGCGTGGTTCAGCGCGGCGTTGCGGCTCAGCACCGTCAGCCATGCTTTCAGCGCACCCTTGTCGCCGTCGAAGCTGTCCGCCGTCTGCCAGATCTTCAGGGAGATATCGGCATAGCACTCCTCCCGATCCCGCTCATCCGTCAGGATGGGCCGCAGGATGTACCGGATCAGCGGCCCGTACTGCCGCAGAAGCGCATGCAGCGCGGCCTCGTCGCCGCCTGCGATCTTCGCCATCAGCGTCCGCTCGTCCAACCGTATCCCCTCCCTCCTGTTGTGTCTCTACTTTATACTACACCATTTTTGCCCAAAACCCACGGAAAATTTTAGGGACAGAAATAAACCCGCCCTGACGCGAGGCGTCAGGCCGGGTTTATCATTATTTCTGCAATTGCTCCAGCGCGGCGCGGGCGGCGGACTGCTCCGCCTCCTTCTTGCTGTGGCCGGAGCCAAGGCCGATGACCTGACCGTTCAGCGTCACCGCCACGGCAAATACCTTGGCGTGATCTGGGCCGCTCTCGGACACTGGCTCATAGTGCAGCACCTGATTGGGCTTGCGCTGCACCAGCTCCTGCAATTCAGTCTTGCAGTCCCGGCGGCGGTTCTCCACCTCCTGCTCCTGCTCCTTTTCCAGCAGGATACGGTGGATCAGGGCGCGCACCTTGTCAATGCCGCCATCCAGATACACCGCGGCCAGCACCGCCTCCACCGCGTCTGCCAGAATGGACGGACGGCGGCGGCCGCCGCCGCTCTCCTCACCCTTGCCCAGCATCAGAAAGTCGCCCAGATGCAGGCTCTGCGCCACCTCATGCAGGCTCTCCTCGCACACCAGTGCGGCGCGGATGCGGGTCAGCTCGCCCTCCGGCAGGTCGGGGTGCTTGCGGTACAGATAGTCCGCCGACACGAAGCCCAGCACCGCGTCGCCCAGAAACTCCAGCCGCTCGTTGCTGGCGATGCCCATACCCCGGTGCTCGTTGGCGTAGGAGCTGTGGTACAGGGCGCCGCGCAGCAGCTCACTGTTGGTGAACGTATAGCCCAGCCGTTCCTCCAGTTGATGTAAAGATTCCATGCTTCCCATCCCTTCCGGGCCGTCGCCCACGATATCCCACAGTGCGGATCCCATGGGCGGTGGCCCAAAACAAATTTCCGAAAAGAAAACCCCACATCGGTGGGGTTTTCTTTCTATGTACAAGTATCACTCAATGTGGCTGCTGAGATAGCGGACGCAGTCGCCAACGGTCTTGAGGGATTGCAGATCCTCTTCATCGATCTCGCCGATGTCGAATTCCTCCTCCATCGCCATCACCAGCTCCACCAGATCCACGGAATCCGCGCCCAGATCGTCCACAAAGGAACTATCCATGGTCACTTCGTCTGCATCAATGGCAAACTGCTCCGCGATCAGATCTTGCATGGTTTTGAAGATCGTCTCCGGTGTCATAGGAAGTTACTCCTCCTTTCAGATTGCATTATCTTGAAAAATAATACGGCAATCCTACTGGCCTGTCAATACCTTTTTCGTAAATTTCTCGTGATTTAGGCGTTGACCGTCATTTCTTCCACATGAGCGGCGATCTCGTCCACCAGTCCGCTCATAGCCACTTCCTTCGCCTGACCGATGGCATTCTCGATAGCCTCGTCGTTGGAGGAACCATGCGCCTTGATGACCGGCCTGGAGATGCCGATGAAGGCCGTACCGCCCACCTTGTTGGGATCCAGCTGCTCCTTGAAGGCGTTCAGCCCCGGCAGCACCATGGCGCCCGCCAGCTTGGTCAGCAGGTTTCTCTTGAAAATGGCCTTCAGGGAGCTTCCGGCGTAGGAGCCGATGCCCTCGATGGTTTTCAGCATCACGTTGCCGGAAAAGCCGTCGGTCACCAGCACGTCGCAGCCGCCCTTGATGGCCTCTTTGGCCTCGATATTGCCGATGAAGTTCAGCCGCTCCTGCTTCAGCAGCAGCTCACGGGTCTCACGCTGGAGGTCGGTGCCCTTCTCCGCCTCCACGCCGATGTTCAGCAGACCCACGCGGGGATTCTCGATCCCCAGCACATGGCTGGCGTAAAAGCTGCCCAGATAGGCGAATTGCAGCAGATACTCCGGCGTACACTCGGCGTTGGCGCCGCAGTCGATCAGCACGCAGCGTCCGGTAGTGGTGGGCATGACCGGCGCCATGGCGGCCCGGCGGATACCCCGGATGCGCTTGGTGATCAGGGTGGCCCCGGTCAGCAGCGCACCGGTGGAGCCGGCGGAGATGAAGGCGTCGCCCTTGCCGTCACGCAGCAGCGTCAGGCCCACGCCCATGGAGCTGTCCTTCTTCCGGCGGAACACCGTGGCGGGGTCGTCCTCCATGGTGACCTCCTCGGTGGTGGGGACGATATCCATGCCCTGCGGCAGTTCACTGATGCCGCACTGGGACAGGGCATTGCGGATGGCGGTCTCGTCGCCGGTGAGGGTGATGTCCACGCCCCAGCGCTTCTGCCCCTGTACCGCGCCCTTGACGATGGCCAGCGGCGCGTTATCGCCGCCCATGGCGTCTACGATGATCCTCATTTGGCCAGTACCTCCTCCCGGATGGCGTCGATGATGGCCAGCGACCGCTGGCTCAGCTCGGCATTCTTATTGCGCTTTCCCTTCACCCGGTGGTCAAGGGGCGGAATGATGCCGAAGTTGATGTTCATAGGCTGGAACTCCGCCACGGACTCGTTGCTGACGTACAGGCCCAGCGCGCCGATGGCAGTCTCCCGCGGGAAGTCGATGGGTGCCTTGCCCAGCAGCCGCCGGGCCAGCTCCACACCCGCCAGAAAGCCGCTGGCGCAGGACTCCACATAGCCCTCCACGCCGGTCATCTGTCCAGCAAAGGCAATACGGGGGTCGCTCCTGAGCCGGTAATACCGGTCAAGGAGCCGGGGCGAATCCAGATAGGTGTTGCGGTGCATGACGCCGTAGCGCAGGAACCGGGCATCGTGGAGGGCGGGGATCATGGAGAACACCCGCTTCTGCTCCAGCCATTTCAGATGGGTCTGGAAGCCCACCAGATTATAGATGGTGCCGTCGGCGTTGTCCTTGCGCAGCTGCACTACGGCATAGGGGTCACGGCCTGTTTTCGGGTCCGGCAGGCCCTTGGGCTTCAGCGGGCCGAACCGCAGAGTATCCTCACCCCGGCGGGCCATGACCTCCACAGGCATGCAGCCCTCGAACACGTTCTTATCCTCGAAGCCGTGGACCTCCGCCTCCTCGGCGGCGGTCAGCGCCTGCCAGAAGGCCAGATACTGCTCCTTATCCATGGGGCAGTTGATGTAGTCCGGCGTGCCCTTGTCATAGCGGCTGGCAAAGTAGGCGCTGGTCATATCCACACTGTCAAAGGCCACCAGCGGCGCGGCGGCGTCGAAAAAGTGCAGGGTGTCGGTGCTGCCGAACAGCGCCGCCAGCTTGTCCGCCAGCGCGTCGGAGGTCAGGGGGCCGGAGGCGATAATGACCTCCCCCTCCGGGATCTCCGCCACCTCGCCGGGGATCACGGTGATGTTGGGATGGCTGCGGACCTTCTCCGTCACCAGCCTGGCAAAGCCGTGGCGGTCCACCGCCAGCGCGCCGCCGGCCTCCACCCGGGTGGCATCGGCGCATTGCAGGATCAAGCTGTCCAGCCGCCGCAGTTCCTCCTTTAAAAGGCCCACGGCGTTTTCCAGACCCGCGCCCCGGAGGGAGTTGGAGCAGCACAGCTCCGCAAAGTATTCCGTTGTGTGGGCGGGGGTCATTTTCTCCGGTTTCATCTCGTGAAGCTCTACCTGAATTCCCCGCTGGGCCAGCTGCCAGGCGCATTCGCTGCCGGCAAGGCCCGCGCCGATGACTGTTACGTTCATGCTCAAAATCCTTTATCTCCGGGCCGGAACGGGGTCATTCCTCCGTTGTTTCGGCCTTTTTCGTTGTCTTTTTAGTAGTAGTTTTTTTCGTTGTGGTCTTGGCCACCGCCTTCTTTACCGCAGCCTTTTTAGCGGCGGGTTTCTTTTCCGCGTCGCCGTCCTCCGCCTTTTTCACGGTCTTTTTCACGGTGGTTTTCTTTGCGGCGGTCTTGGTTGCGGTCTTTTTGGCAGCGGTCTTCTTGGCGGGCTTTTCCTCGCCTTCAGCGGCTTCGCCCTCGGCTTCCTTCTTGGGAGCCTTCTTCTTTTCGATCTTCGCGCTGTCCACGACGACGCTGATGGCCTTGTCGCGGATGATCTGCGTGCGGACGGACATGGCGTCAAGATACTTCTTGAGCTCGCCCACGTCCATGCTGTACTTCTCAGCAAGGTCGTTGTACTGCTTTTCGACCTCCTCGTCGGTGGCCTCGAGCTTCTCTTCCTTGATGATGGCGTTCACGGCGAGGTCCATGCGCACCTGACGGGTCGCGGGCTCCTTGCCCTCCTCCAGGAACTTGGCTTCATCCATGTTGGTCATCTTGCAGTACTGGTCATAGGGGATGCCCTGAGACTGTAAGTGCTGCTTGAACTCCTCGAGGAAGCGGGCGCA
>USMI01000160.1 GCA_900555735.1 uncultured Eubacteriales bacterium
ACGTGAGCGGTGTTGATGGTGATACCACGCTCGCGCTCTTCGGGAGCCTTATCGATGGAAGAGTAGTCAGTGTACTCAGCCTTGCCCTGCATGGCCAGATACTTGGTGATGGCAGCGGTCAGGGTGGTCTTACCATGGTCGATGTGGCCGATGGTACCGATGTTTACATGGGGCTTAGTTCTCTCAAATTTCTGCTTAGCCATTTGAAAAAATCCTCCTTAAACAGTTTGTATCATGTTTTAAATTGATCTTGTTTTTGGTGCGGGACGCTGCAATGCGTTCAACATTGTCATTTTACCGTATTCGCGCAGGAAAATCAATCTCTATTTCAAGATTTAATAATTTTCCCGGCCGGTACGCTTGTTGATCAGCTTCTCCTGCAGGCTCTTGGGCAGCTCGATATAGTGGCTGGGCTCCATGGTGTACTGGCCGCGGCCCTGAGTACGGGAGCGCAGATCGGTGGCGTAGCCGAACATCTCGGCCAGCGGCACGAAAGCGTCGATCTGCTGTGCGCCGGAGCGCATCTCATAGCCTTGAATCTGGCCACGGCGGCTGTTCAGGTCGCCGATGACATCGCCCATATACTCGTCGGGTACGATGACGCACACCTTCATGATAGGCTCCAGCAGCGTGGGATCGGCCTTGCGCATAGCCTCCTTGAAGGCCATGGAACCGGCGATCTTGAACGCCATTTCAGAGGAGTCCACCTCGTGATAAGAACCGTCGTACAGGGTGACCTTCACATCCACAACGGGATAGCCGGCCACAGTACCGGACAGCATGGCGCCACGGATACCGGCATCCACCGCGGGGATATACTCCTTGGGGATGGCGCCGCCCACGACCTTATTCTCGAACTCGTAGCCCTTGCCGGACTCATTGGGCTCCACACGGATCTTGACGTGACCGTACTGGCCCTTACCGCCAGTCTGGCGGGAGTACTTGGTCTCCTGCTCCACGGCCTTGCGGATGGTCTCCTTATAGGCCACCTGAGGTGCGCCCACGTTGGCCTCCACCTTGAACTCACGCAGCAGGCGGTCCACGATGATCTCCAGATGCAGCTCGCCCATACCGGCGATGATGGTCTGCCCCGTCTCCTCGTCGGTGTAGGTGCGGAAGGTGGGATCCTCCTCCGCCAGCTTCATCAGGGCGATGGTCATCTTCTCCTCACCGGCCTTGGTCTTGGGCTCGATGGCCACGCGGATGACGGGCTCAGGGAACTCCATGGACTCAAGGATGATGGGATGGCCCTCATCGCACAGGGTGTCGCCGGTGGTGGTGTTCTTCAGACCCACGACGGCGGCGATATCGCCGGCATACACCGTGTCGATATCCTCGCGGTGGTTGGCGTGCATCTGCAGGATGCGGCCCATGCGCTCGCGCTTACCCTTGGTGGCGTTCAGCACGGAGGAACCGGCCGTCAGCTTACCGGAGTAAACGCGGAAGAAGGTCAGACGGCCCACATAGGGGTCGGTCATGATCTTAAACGCCAACGCGGCAAAGGGCTCGTCGTCAGAGGGCTTGCGATCCTCTTCGGCGTCGGTCTTGGGATGGGTACCCACAATAGCGGGCACATCCGTGGGAGCGGGCATATAGTCCACGATGGCGTCCAGCAGCTTCTGCACACCCTTGTTGCGGTAAGAGCTGCCGCAGGTGACCGGCACCATTTCTACGGCGCAGGTGGCCTTGCGGATGGCCGTGCGGATCTTCTTGGCCGGGATCTCCTGACCCTCCAGATACATCTCCATGATCTCATCATCGAACATGGAAACGGCGTCCAGCAGCTTCTCGCGGTATTCCTCGGCCAGATCCACCATATCCTCGGGGATCGGCTCGACGCGGACATCCTTGCCCAGCTGATCGTAGTAGATATCAGCATTCATCTCCACCAGATCGATGATACCACGGAAGGTATCCTCTTTTCCGATGGGCAGCTGGATAGGCACAGCATTGGCCTTCAGACGATCGTGCACCATGTCCAGAACGTGGAAGAAATCCGCACCGGTGATGTCCATTTTGTTGACGTAGATCATCCGGGGGACATGGTAGTGATCCGCCTGACGCCACACAGTCTCAGACTGGGGCTCAACGCCGCCCTTGGCGCACATGACGGTCACAGAGCCGTCCAGCACGCGCAGAGAACGTTCCACTTCCACGGTGAAGTCCACGTGGCCCGGGGTGTCGATGATGTTGATGCGCGTCTGGGGGAACTGGTTCTCACTGCCTTTCCAGTAGCAGGTGGTAGCTGCGGAGGTGATGGTGATACCACGCTCCTGCTCCTGCTCCATCCAGTCCATGGTTGCAGTACCCTCGTGCGTCTCACCCAACTTGTAGTTCACGCCCGTGTAGTACAGAATACGCTCTGTGGTCGTGGTCTTGCCTGCGTCGATGTGGGCCATGATGCCGATATTTCTTGTATTTTCCAGTGTAACCTTTCTCGGCATACCGTTCTCCTTTTACGAATAATACAATGTGTTGCGGGATTACCAGCGGAAGTGGGCGAATGCCTTGTTGGATTCGGCCATCTTGTGGGTATCCTCGCGCTTCTTCACGGCGCTGCCGGTGTTGTTGGCGGCGTCCATGATCTCGCCTGCCAGGCGCTCGGCCATGGTACGCTCACCGCGGGCGCGGGAGTAGTTGGTCAGCCAGCGCAGACCCAGGGTCTGACGACGGGCGGGACGAACCTCCATGGGGACCTGATAGGTGGCGCCGCCCACACGGCGGGCCTTGACTTCCAGGCTGGGCATGATGTTTTCCATCGCCTGGGTGAACACTTCCAGAGGATCCTTCTCGGTCTTGTCCTTGATGATGTCAAAGGCACCGTAAACGACCTTCTGGGCGACGCCCTTTTTACCGTCCAACATGATGCTGTTGACCAGCTTGGTCACCAGCACGGAGTTGTACATAGGATCGGGCAAGATCTCTCTCTTGGGAACATTACCTCTTCTGGGCACTATGCTTCCCTCCTTCATAAAAATATGATTTCACAGGTACTCAACAGCTCGCGAAGGCTGTTGTACGGCCTGCCAAAGAGGTATTTTTATATATAGTATATAAGAAACCTTTTCGGCAAAGCTCATGCTGCAAGTTTTACTTGCTCTTGGGGCGCTTTGCGCCGTACTTGGAACGGGCCTGCATACGGCCGGACACACCCTGGGTATCCAGCGTACCACGGATGATGTGGTAACGGACGCCGGGCAGGTCCTTGACACGGCCGCCGCGGATCATCACGACGGAGTGCTCCTGCAGGGAGTGACCCACGCCGGGGATGTAGGCGGTGACTTCGTAGCCGTTGGTCAGACGCACACGGGCGATCTTACGGAGCGCGGAGTTGGGCTTCTTGGGGGTCGCAGTTCTGACGGCGGTGCAGACGCCACGCTTCTGGGGAGAGCTCAGGTCGGTCTCCTTGTTCTTCAGCGTATTCAAGCCCTTCTGCATAGCGGGAGAATTGGACTTGTAGGTGCTCTTCTTCCGGCCCTGCTTGACCAGCTGGTTAAAAGTAGGCATTTGGTTTCTCCTTTCGTAAGATTTGTGGGACGTATGTCCCTCTATTTTTCCACGGAACAGAGGGTATCTATTCCGGATGGAACGTTATTCAGCCGTTCAGGACGGCCACAGCGGCGGCAGGCACGGCGATACCGCAGGCAGTACCCAGCTGCCGCAGCGTCATGCTGCTGTCACAGGGGATGGCCTTTTCCGCGCACAGGGCGCGCAGGGGATCGGTGAGCCGGGGATCGGCGTCACAGGCCAGATAGACGTGGGCGGCAGCACCCTGGACAAGGGCACGACGGGTCTGCTTCAAGCCCACGACTTTTCCCTTGGCGGTCAGTTCTCCGGGCACAGGCGCTCTCCTCCTGTCGTCGCATAACAAATCCCGCGGGCAATTCCCGCGCAATTTGAAATTATAGCATAGCTGCGCGGAAGCGTCAAGTGTGTTTCGCGGGAAAGTTTGTGAATTCCACTGAAATTCCGTGGATAATTTCAGAAGATATCACGAAAAGCTACCCCGGATGCGCTTCCGGCGTCCGGTGAAAAGAGGAGGCCGGAGGGCCTCCTCTTTCGGATGTTCGGTTTCGGCTTACAGCGCGTCGCCGGTGTCCGTCTCGGGACCGTCGCTCTCAGGATGCTCCGCCTCGTCCATGTCCGCCGGCGCCTCCACAGGTGTGGGGACCTCCGTGTGCATGGCCTCGGCCTCGTCCTTCTTCTCGGCCTCGGTCTCGGGGACCATCTCCTCCGCCAGCTGGCGATAGGCGGTCAGACCGGCGCCGGCGGGAATGAGCTTGCCGATGATGACGTTCTCCTTCAGGCCGACCAGGTGGTCCACCTTGCCCTTGATGGCGGCCTCGGTCAGGACCTTGGTGGTCTCCTGGAACGAGGCGGCGGACAGGAAGGAGTCTGTTGCCAGAGAGGCCTTGGTGATACCCATCAGCAGCTGGGTGTAGGTGGCCTCCTGCAGCTCCTCGCCGTCCTCACGCTTCTCGCCGGCGGCGAT
>USMI01000161.1 GCA_900555735.1 uncultured Eubacteriales bacterium
CATTGCAGCCTTCTGCCCGCCTGCGACGTGCCTGAGGTGAAGCTGCCCGCTTCCCTGCGGCGTGGGAGCAAGCCCGCCCTGCCGGAAATGAGCGAGACGGACATTTCCCGCCACTACACAGAGCTGGTGCAGCAGGTGCACGGCGTTAACTGCGGGTTCTATCCCCTTGGCTCCTGCACCATGAAGTATAATCCCCGCATCGACGAGGAGGTGGCCGCACTGGAGGGCTTTACCGCTGTCCATCCGCTCTCTCCCGCCGCCGACCAGCAGGGCGTGCAGCAGGTGCTGGACACCGCCAAATCCTACCTGTGCGAGATCACCGGCATGGACGACATGACCTTCCAGCCTGCTGCCGGTGCCCACGGCGAGTTCACCGGCGTACTGCTCATCAAGCAGTATCACGACGCCCAGGGCGACCATAAGCGCACCAAGATCATCGTGCCTGACAGCGCCCACGGCACCAACCCCGCCACCGCCGCCATGTGCGGCTATCAGGTGGTGAACATCGCCTCCGGCCCCGATGGCTGCGTGGATCTGGACGCCCTCCGTGCCGTGCTGGGCGAGGACACCGCCGGATTGATGCTGACCAATCCCAACACCGTGGGCATCTTTGACCACAACATTCTGGAGATCACCCGCCTTGTCCACGAGGCCGGCGGCCTGTGCTACTACGACGGCGCCAACCTGAACGCCGTCATGGGCGTTGTCCGCCCCGGCGACATGGGCTTTGACTGCATCCACATGAACCTGCACAAGACCTTCGCCACGCCCCATGGCGGCGGCGGTCCCGGCGCAGGCGCGGTGGGCTGCAAGAGCTTCCTGTCCCCCTACCTGCCCCACAGTGCCACGGCGGAGGAGCCGGGTCATATTCAGGTGCGGGGCTTCCGGGGCAACTTCCTTGTGGTTGTCCGGGCGCTGGCCTATCTGCTGACGCTGGGCCGCGAGGGCATTCCCGAGGCCGCACAGAATGCGGTGCTGAACGCCAACTACCTCATGCACCTGCTGAAAGGCACCTACACCCCCGCCTATGACCGCATCTGCATGCACGAGTTCGTGCTGGATCTCAGCGATCTGAAAAAAGCCACCGGCGTTACGGCGCTGGACGTGTCCAAGTCCCTCATTGACGAGGGCATTCATCCCCCCACCATGTACTTCCCGCTGATCGTCCACGAGGCGCTGATGCTGGAGCCCACCGAGACGGAGGGTCCCGAGACGCTGGAGCACGCCGCCGAGGTACTGCGGGCGCTGTATCAGAAGGCCTATGATGACGCGGAGACCATGCATACCGCGCCCCACCACATGCCCATCGGCCGTCCCGACGAGGTGAAGGCCGCCCGTCATCCCGTGGTGCGCTGGCAGCCGGAGGAATAACTATGGACTATCAACTGATCGTCATCGGCGCGGGCCCCGGCGGCTATACCGCCGCGCTGCGGGCCGCCGCGCTGGGTCTGCATACCGCCGTGGTGGAGTGCCGCGAGGTGGGCGGCACCTGCCTGAACCGGGGCTGCATCCCCACTAAGACGCTGCTCCACGCCTCGCAGGTCTACCGCGACGCGGTGGACGGCGCGGCCATGGGCGTTCACGCGGTGGGCGCGTCCTTCGACATGGGCGAAATTTTTGCCTATAAGCGCGGCGTGTCGGAAAAGCTGCGCAATGGCATCCACGGACTGCTCAAGTCCGCAAAGGTAGATCTGATTGAGGGCGTGGGCCGCATCACCGCGCCCGGTCAGGTAGACGTCACCGCCGCCGACGGCGCGGTGAGCCGCTATACCTCCGAGCGTATCCTGATCGCTACCGGCTCCGTCAATGTCCGGCCGCCCATCCCCGGCCTTGATCTGCCCGGCGTCATGACCTCCGACGAGCTGCTGGAGGGCTGCGACCGGCTCTATGACTCGCTGGTCATCATCGGCGGCGGCGTCATTGGCGTGGAGTTCGCCACCTTCTACCGCAATCTGGGCTGCGCCGTCACGCTGGTGGAGGGCATGGATCGCCTGCTGCCCAACATGGACCGTGAGCTGGGCCAGAATCTCCAGCAGATCATGAAGAAGCAGGGCGTCGAAGTCCTGACCAACGCCATGGTGCAGTCGCTGGAGGAGACAGAGAACGGCTTTGCCGTCCATGTGGTGCAGAAGGGCACGGAAAAGACCGTCACCGGTGAAAAGGTGCTGTGCGCCATCGGCCGCCGGGCCTATTGGGACGGCGTGTTTGCCGACGGCATGACCCCCGAGGTCCGGGGCAAGAGCCTGAAGGTGGACGAAGATTTCCAGACCAGCATCCCCGGCGTGTACGCCATCGGCGACGCCTCCTCTATGGTGCAGCTGGCCCATGTGGCCGCCGCCCAGGGCACCGCCTGCGTGGAGCGCATGTGCGGCGTGCAGGATCATATTGACCTGAACGTGATCCCCAGCTGCATTTACAGTACGCCGGAGATCGCCGTGGTGGGCATCACCGAGGCCGAGGCCAAGGAGCGGGGCATCCCCGCCGTGGCGGGCAAGTGCACCATGTTCGGCAACGCCCGCACCGTCATCGAGGATCCGGGCCGCTGCTTCATGAAGCTCGTAGCCCATGCCGAGACCCACGAAATTCTGGGCGCGGCCCTCATGTGCCAGCATGCCAGCGACATGATCTCCCAGCTCAGCGCCGCCATGGTGAACCACCAGACGGTGGAGGATCTGCGCCGCGTCATGCGGCCTCATCCCTCCTTCGAGGAGGCCATGACCGAGGCACTGGACGCCCTGGCCGCCAAGCTGAACTGAAATCCTTCATAAACAAAGGAGCCAGCCTTACGGCCGGCTCCTTTGCTTATGCTTTTTTATGCTTATTTGTCGTACATCTCGATGAGCTTCAGCAGGTGCTCGTAACGGGCCTTGGCCTCGTCCTCGTTGCGCTTGAAGAGGACTTCTGCGCGCTCGGGGAACTCGCGGGTCAGGCGGGAGTAGCGGGCCTCGTTCATCAGGAAGTCCTGATAGCCGCCGGCGGGAGCCTTGGAGTCCAGAGTGAACTTCTTCTCGCCCTCGGGGTTGTAGCGGAACAGGTTCCAGTAGCCGCAGTCCACTGCCTTCTTCATTTCCTTCTGGCAGTTCATCATGCCGCCCTTGATGGAGTGCATCTCGCAGGGGCTGTAGCCGATGATCAGGGACGGGCCGTGATAGGCCTCGGCCTCGGTGATGGCCTTGATGGTCTGCGCGGGGTTGGCGCCCATAGCCACCTGAGCCACATAGACGTAGCCGTACTGCATGGCGATCTCGGCAAGGCTCTTCTTCTTGACTTCCTTACCGGCAGCGGCGAACTGTGCCACCTGACCGATGTTGGAAGCCTTGGAGGCTTGACCGCCGGTGTTGGAGTACACCTCGGTATCGAACACGAAGATGTTCACATCCTGCTTGGAGGCGATGACGTGATCCAGTCCGCCGTAGCCGATATCGTAGGCCCAGCCGTCGCCGCCGAAGATCCACATGGACTTCTTGGCCAGATATTCCTTCTTGCTGAGGATGTCGGCCACCAGCGTGCAGGCGGCGCAGTCGCAGAACAGCGCGCCCTTGGCCTTCAGCTCGGCGGCGTGCTCGGCAAACTGCGGCATGGCAGCCAGCTCCTCCACGGTGCAGATGCTCTCCTCCAACGCCTTGACATAGGCCTTGGCAGGCTCGGCGTTGGCGGTACCGTCGTCCATGGTATCCAGCCACTTCTGGGCGGCTTCCTTCAGGGCGGGCTGTGCCCACTCGACAGCGATCAGCTCGCGGGTCTTGGTGGCCAGATCCTCGCGGATCTTGTTCTGGCCGGTGTACATGCCCAGACCGTGCTCTGCGTTATCCTCGAACAGGGAGTTGCACCATGCGGGGCCGTGGCCCTCCTTATTGGTGCAGTAGGGAGAGGTAGCCGCGGGACCGCCCCAGATGGAGGAGCAGCCGGTGGCGTTGGAGACATACATATGGTCGCCAAACAGCTGGGTGACGAGACGGGCATAGCTGGTCTCGGCGCAGCCGGCGCAGGAGCCGGAGAACTCCAGCATGGGCTGCTTGAACTGGCTGCCCTTGACGGTGTTGTCCTGCATATCCTTCTTCTCGGCAACCTCGGCCACACAGTAGTCGAACACATCCTGCTGGGGTAGCTCGCCCTCCTGTGCCACCATGCTCAGCGCGTTGACGGGGCAGGCACCGATGCAGACGCCGCAGCCCATGCAGTCCAGAGGACTGATGGCCATGGTGAACTGATACACGCCCTTGCCCTTGCCGGCCTTGACGTCCACGATCTTAGCAGCCTCGGGAGCCTTGGCGGCCTCGTCAGCGGTCAGCGCGAAGGGACGGATGGTGGCGTGGGGGCAGACATAGGCGCACTGGTTGCACTGGATGCACTTGGCGCTGTCCCAAGTGGGAACGGACACGGCCACGCCGCGCTTCTCATAAGCGGCAGCGCCCAGCTCGAACTGGCCGTCCACATGATCCACGAAGGCGGAAACGGGCAGGCTGTCGCCGTCCATCTTGCC
>USMI01000162.1 GCA_900555735.1 uncultured Eubacteriales bacterium
ATCTTCTTGATCTCCACGCTCTCGATAAACGCCTGAAAACGGGTACGGAGCTGACCGGAGGCGGAATTGATATACTCCTTCTCAATGGAGCAGACGGGGTAGCCGAAGTCGCGCTGCAGCACCACCGTGTCGATAACGCGCTCATAGCTCCAATACTCGCAGAACTTGTTGGAGGCGATGATAATGCCGTCAGCCTTGTATTCCTTGGCCATGTCGGCGATGACCTGCTTGCGGTGGCGCATCTCGTTCTGCTCCATGAAGCGGGTGCACTGGCTGGTCAGCAGATAGTGGCGGGCGATGGCACGCAGGGGCGTCTCGCCGTCCTTGATCTCGATGGGCTGGCGGGCCTCGGCAGCGCCGTAGCAATAGCGGTCGGCCACCACGCGAGCGCCGCAGCTCTCAATAAGCTTGATGAAGTCGGGATCGTCGTTCTCGCTGCCGGCCAGCACCACCTTGCAGCGGAACTCCTTCTTGGCGTCAGGCTGGCGGGTACGCATCTCCTCCGCCGTCTCGCGGAGCTTGTCGATGATGAGGTCCTTGGGACATGTCATGGTCGCCAGCGTGATGACCGCGAACTCATAGCCGGTGATGGTGGGGTTATCCAGCTTGCGGTAATCGCCGATCTCCTGCACCAGACGGCAGACCTCGTTGTGGGACTCGATGGTGGCAAGCAGCGCCTCGTCGGAGGTGTCCACGCCGTAGTTATCCCGCAGGAAGTCCAGCACATGGGCCTTCAGCTGGCTCTCATAGTGGTCGATGGCGTTCTGGGTCTTTTTGAAGGGCGCGTCCATGAAGGAGCACTGGAAGCGCTCGTTCTGGATGACATCCTGCATCCGCTGCAGATGCTCTTGGAACCGGCAGGTAACGGTACACGTCTCGGTAGCCAGCTGGGCATCCAAGAAGTTGAAGCCGCCCTCCAGCGCCCGCTCCAGCAGGCTGCGGCCATAGTGGCAGGTACGGGATGACATGTAATAGGTCGCCATGTCGGGCGAAGTACAGCGGGGCGCCCGCAGACGCACGCTGAAACAGCCGGGCAGATCCAGCAGTACCTCCGGCATGAAGTAGCAGGTGTACCCCAGCGCCAGCTTCCCTTCGTCCTTGGCCTGCTTGACGAGGTCGTTATTGGCCTCCTGCAGCAGGTTCTCGAAATAAATCAGATGCTTCAGATCCCTCATTGTGTTCCTCCTTAACGCCGCATAACACACAAAGCGGTATTTTACGAAAAAATTATACATAATTACAGATTTTTTGTCAATAAATTTGTGCTTTTTATACAGAAAATGCACAGATTTCGCAAATATGTCTGTTATTTGTCATTTGACTTACCCACGGCGGCGTGGTAGAATAAGAAAAAAATGAAAGCGAGGGCCTTTTCCATGTGCGGTCACGAACACGAACACACCCATGCCGACGGCACCACCCATACCCATTGCCACACCCATGACCACGATCACGAGCATTGCCACGAGCATCAGCAGCACTCTCCGGAGGAAGCGCTGGCGCTGCTGGCCTATATGGTGCAGCACAACCGCCATCACGCCGAGGAGCTGCACGAGCTGGCTCACAGCATGGATGACGAGGCCGCTCAGCTGATCCACGACGCGATTCTGGATTTCAACTTGGGCAACGAAAAGCTGGATGAGGCCCTGAAGCTTCTGAAGGGAGAATAAAAACCATGTGCCTTTCCACTGTTTACACTCTGAAGGGTGACGAGAAGAAGGAAGTCTGCAAGAACGTGGCCTCTATGAAGGTCGAGGGCGATACGCTGGTATTCAGCGATATCTTGGGCGTTCCCACCGCCGTGGTGGGTACCATCGAAAAGATCGACCTGATGGAGAACATGATTTTTGTCCGGCAGAACTGAATCAAACAAAAAGAGGGACGGATGCTATGCACCCGTCCCTCTTTTTGTTTTTCTTACCGCTTCACCACTTCACGGCCGTCTGACCAGACGGACACGATGTTGTGACGATGGGTCATGTAGACGATCCGCTCGAACCGCTCCTCCACGCTGAGAGGATGGCTGGCTTCGGGGAAATCGGCATCATCTACCACGATGGCGTGGAGCTTATCACCCACAGCGAAGCCCTCGCCTGCGCCGAAGTACTTGTGGCCGGCGGTGGTGCCCAGATAGTAGCCCTCCCCCACCGTCAGGAAATCGGTCTGCCAGTCGTCGCTGATGCGGCGCACCTTGGAGGTGCGGATGGAGGTGGCGATGACCTTATACATGGGCAGTTGCGCGCCGCCGGCAATATCACTGCCCAGCGTGACCCAGATGCCCTCGTCCAACATCCGCCGCACCGGACACACGCCGGAGCAGATGTTCACATTGGAGTCACCGCAGTGGACTACCACCACGTTGGCGTCCTTGATGGCCTTGCGCTCCACCGCGTCGGAATGGACGCAGTGGGCCATCAGGGTGTGATCCTTCCACAGGCCGTACTTGTCGTAGGTCTCCCAGTAGCGCTTGCACTCGGGGTGCAGCTCTCGCACCCACTGGATCTCGCCTATGCTCTCGGACAGGTGGGACTGGACGTACAGGCCCTTTTCCTCGGCGATGCGGCCCAGCGCCGCCATCAGCTCGTCGGTGCAGCTGGGGGTAAAGCGGGGCGTAAGGATGGGCTTGACGTGCTCGAACCGGCAGCCCTCCAGCCAGCGCAGCGTCTCCCGGACGGACTCCTCGGTGGTCTCCTGCAAAACGCCGGGCAGGCCGTTGCGATCCATGTTCACCTTGCCCACATAGCCGGTGACCCCCGCCTTCTCCAGCTCCTCCATCAGCACCCAAGTCGCCTCGGTATGCAGCGAGGAGAACATGGCCACGCGGGTGGTGCCGTTGGTAATGAGGTCGCTGGCCAGACGCCGGTAGGTACGGCGGGCATAGTCCAGATCAGCGAACCGGGACTCGGTGGGGAAGGTGTAGGTATTCAGCCAGTCCAGCAACGGCAGATCCATGCCCATGCCCAGCATGGGGTACTGGGGTGCGTGGAGGTGCATGTCGGCAAAGGACTGCATGATGAGCTTGTCGCCGTAGTCCCGCAGCGGGGCGTGAGCGTAGCAGTCCGGCAGCGTATGGTAGATTCCGGCAATCACGCCGTCCTCCAGCACCAGAAAGCCGTTTTCCGTAATGTCCATCCGGCCCAGCGCCGGAGCGTGGACGATATGGCCCTTCAAGACCTGTGTCATGGAACGATCCCTCTTTTCAGGCAAAATAAAATGAGCGCCCCGCCGCCCATCGCGGCAAAGCACCCATAGTGGCGTCACCGGTGACGCCGTAGAAACGCCGTACCCCGTCGCGGCACGGCTATATGAGTTTTCTTATATACAGGTCTATGATAGCATACGCGGCGGCGTTTTGCAAGGGGGAGTTTTTGTAAGGGGTGTAAGGGGAGTTTCGCGCCCCGGCGCGAAACTCCCCCCTTGTCATAAACCACCCTCTCCCCCGCATATACTTGTCCGAGGTGATGGCAATGAAGCAATGGCTCAGGCGGGGTGTGGCGCTGGTGCTGGCGGCACTGACGCTGGTAACGGTGGCCGCCGCATCGGACGGCAGCGAGACGCGGAGCGGCAGCGCCGCCAAATGGCTGCTGCAATGGTCGCTGGGCGACTGGCTGCCGGCAGACGGTCTGTCGCTGCCCGCCATGTTGGCGCTGTACCAGTCCCCCACGCTGCTGGCAGCGCATAGCGAGGTCTCCGCCGCGCCGCAGGAGGCACCGGAAGCACCACAGCCACCGGAACCTGCGGAAGCGGACACGCCCGCTGTCAGTGCGCCCTTGCCGGTAACGCCCCGGACGGCGCTGGCCTTTCAGGACAACGGCGTACCCTCCCAGACGGTGAACATCACCAACAAGGCGGGCTATACCGTGGTGCGGGGCATCTGCATCAAAAACGGCTCCAATAAGACGCTGGACGCCGCCGCGCTGGCGGAGGAGGGCTTCGCCGCCCGGCTGACAGACGAATCTCCTCAGGTGCTGATCCTTCACACCCACGGCAGCGAGGCCTATACCATGCCCGCCGGGCAGGAGTATGTCTCCACCGGCACCTGCCGCACCAGTGACACCAACAAGAACGTGGTGCGGGTGGGGGACGAGATCGCGTCGGTGCTGTCGGGCTACGGCATCTCCGTACTCCATGACCGGACGCTGTACGACGATCCGCTGTATGAGGGGGCCTACGGCCGGTCGGTGGAGGGCATTGAGGCGTATCTGGAGAAATACCCCTCCATCTCCTTCATTCTGGACATCCACCGGGACGCGGTGGAGGACGCCCAGCACCGGCAGTATAAGCTGATCTCGCTGGAGGATCCCAACGCCGCCCAGCTGAGCTTCATCATGGGCAGCAATCACGACGGCTGGCAGGAGAATCTGAAGCTGGCGGTGGCGGTGTCTGAGGCCATCACGGCGGACTATCCCACGGTGATGCGGCCCATCACCCTGCGGAACTCCAACTATAACCAGCACAA
>USMI01000163.1 GCA_900555735.1 uncultured Eubacteriales bacterium
GGGCAGGTCAGGCGTCACCGCCTGCGCTAGTGTCAGCACGCCCCAATCCTGCACCAGCACCGCGTCCACCCCCATCCGGGAGGCTTTCCGCAGTACCTCGGCGGCCTGGGGCAGCTCGCGGTCGGTCAGCAGGGTGTTCAGCGTCAGGAACACCCGCACGCCCCGCAGATGGCAGTAGGCCACCGCGTCAGCGAATTCCTCGTCGGTAAAATTTTTGGCGTTGCGGCGGGCGTTGAAGGCACCGAAGCCCATATACACCGCGTCCGCGCCGGACTGCACCGCTGCCTCAAGGGCGGTGCGGGAGCCGGCAGGGGAGAGCAGCTCCATCATTTGCCGTTGTTATTGCGCTGCTGTGCCTTGAACAGCTGGCGCTTCAGGTCGCTGACCTCGTTCTTGGCAGCGGTGGCCTCGTCCAGATAGGTTTTCAGCTGGCGGCGCAGGTTCTCGCCGCCTTCCTGCTGCTTGAACAGCTCGTCCGCCAGATTGATGGCGGCCAGCACCGCCGCGTCGCTGCGGCTGAAATGGGCGCCCTCCATCAGCTCGGTCATTTTCTCGTCCACCAGTGCGCCCACCTTCTGCATATAGGCGGCGCTTTCATCGGCCACAAGGGTGTAATCCTGGCCGCAGATCGTCATCGTCACACGGTTTGCCATGGTAAAGTCCTCCTATGTCCATTCCTGAGAATTTACTCATACTGATACAGAATCCATTATACCACAAATTCGATATGGTGGAAGAACTTTCTGTAAATTTCCGAAAATCTCGCCGCGGCGCTTTACGAAAGAGGAGTTTTCGTGTAGAATAGGGGAGAATTATTTTGCATTGGGGAGGCGAGGACGGTCTCCGACGGCCCCTTTCTTTCAATAGCGAAAGAAAGGGGGAAAGAACGCCAGAAGGAACCTCCGGTTCCTTCACCTCCGGGCGCGCTATGCTGCGTACAAAGACGAGACCGTTTACCACACGGTCGCGCAGGATTTCCGGTTTCGTTTCGCCATCGAAACGGTTCAGCAACAGCGCCGCTGCCGCTGATGTCTATGACGAACAACGCTTTATCTTCTACCGTTGCGTTGCATGAGCGGCAGCGGCGCAAGAAGAAAGTCGATTCGTCATACGCAACGAAAGCAAATATGACCTGTGAACGCGAGGTAACAGGCATCAAATCTAAGTAAGGTATAGCGTGGGCGGATTCTTAAACCGCAGGTTTAAGCAGCGTTTTTGGGGAGCGATCCGAGCGCTGCCTGTGGCAGATGAAGCAAGGTGAGCGAGTGGCAGCGGTCAAAATTTCGGCGGCTTTTAGGCCGCTACGAAATTTTGGGTACCGCAACAGGACACTTTTGCCGCCAAGGGCAAAAGTAACTCGCCCCGGAGGGCGAAACTTCCCGGTACGGTACGTCGGGAGAAAAAGGAGACCGGTCATATGCAGGTGTTTATCGGAGAGAGCGGAGACAAAAGCTGTGCGGAGCTGATGCTTTGCCATCGGGAGCTGAAGGAGCTGATTGACGCTCTATCCGCCTTTGAGCGTAAGATCGCACAATATAAAAAGAACAACGAGGGAAAAACGAAGCTGGGCGTTACCCATCTTCATTTCAGGGATTGCGGACAGACCGGCAAAGAGAGCAAGGACGATGTTGCCTTTTACGTCGATCTGGATTGGTAATTGGCAACGAGATCGCCAGCTTTGAAAGGAGGAGATCACCATGGCGGGCTATATCACACGGGGACAGGAAAAGAGCGTGGTGCTCTCCGCCACGCAGGTGGATGCGCTGGTGCGCGGCGGCAACGGCGACGCGGCGCTGCTGTACCTGCTGCTCCAGCGGCTGGAAGGCCCCGTGACACCGGAGACGCTGGCGGAAAAGCTGGGCTGGAGCCTGCTGCGGTGCGCCGCGGCGGAAACGGCCCTGCAGGATATGGGCTTTTTGCAGCGCAGTCAGCAGCCGCCCGCCCCGTCGGACGAGCACCGGGTCTACTCCGCCGACGAGCTGGCCGACATGCTGGAGACCGACGAGGGCTTCCGCATGCTGGTGCCCCAGACGGAGGAGAAGCTGGGCAAGCGGCTGAAAACCGCCGATCTGCAAATTCTGGCGGCGCTGTACGACGATATGGGCCTGCCAGTGGATGTGATCTATCTGCTGGTGTGCCACTGTATCGAACGGGCGCAGCGCCGGTTCGGCCCCGGCCGCCGTCCCACCCTGCGGCAGATCGAGAAGGAGGGCGCCTATTGGGTGCGGATGGGCATTTGCGATCAGGACAGCGCGGCCCAGTACCTCAACGATTATACCCGCAAGCTGGAAAAGACCGCCGCCTATATGCAAGCGCTGCGGCTGGGCGGCCGTGCGCCGGTGGACAGCGAGCAGCGGTATATTCTGGACTGGATCGACATGGGCTTCACGCCGGAGACGGTGGCGCTGGCCTATGATAAGACGGTATTCTATAAGAAGGAATTGAACTGGCGGTATCTCAACGGCATCCTGCGCCGCTGGCACCAGCAGGGCTGGCACACGGTGGAGGATGTGGAGTCCGGCGAGCGGAAGGCACCAAAGAAGGCCGCCGTCCCCGCCGGCGGCAAGACCGACTGGATGGACGAGTATATGTAAAGGAGGCACCCATATGGCATATGACGGACGCATCATGCGTCAGGCGCTGGCCCGGTTCGAGGAGGACAAGCAGCGCCGCAGCGCGGAATTCAACCAGCGGCGTGCCCGACTTTACGACGCCGAGCCGCGTTTGAAGGAGATCGAGCAGCAGCTCCGCGCCACCATGCCCAAGCTGATTGCTTCGGCCCTGCGGCGGGGCGCCGATCCGGTCCCGGCGGTGCGGGTGCTGCGGGACGAAAATCTGGATCTGCAGAAGGAGCGGGCCTCCCTGCTGAAGGATATGGGCTATCCGGCGGACTATCTGGAGGAGAAGCCCGCCTGCGCCCTGTGCGGCGATACCGGCTATCATGAGGGGCAGGTGTGCCGCTGCCTGCGGGAGTACTATAAAAAAGCGCAGCTTTCCGAGCTGTCTCATCTGCTGGATCTGGGCAATCAGAGCTTCGAGAATTTCTCCCTCGACTGGTACAGTGCCGACCGGGGCGAGCGGAAGCTGTCGCCCCGTGAGAACATGGAGCGCAACTTCGATGTGTGCCGGGATTACGCCCGGCAGTTTTCCAACCGCAGCGACAACCTGCTGCTGATGGGCCAGCCGGGTCTGGGCAAAACGTTCCTGTCCGCTTGCATCGCGCGGGTGGTCAGTGAGCGGGGGTTCAGCGTGGTGTACGACACGGCGGAGCATATCTTCTCCCAGATGGAGGAGGAGAAGTTCCGGCCCGACGATTCCGCCGCCGCCCGCGAGGATGTGCAGCGCTATCTGCAATGCGACCTGCTGATCGTGGACGATCTGGGCACGGAGATGGTCACCAGCTTTGTCCAGAGCGCCCTGTACCAGCTGGTGAACGGGCGGCTCATCAGTGGGAAAAAGACGGTGGTCAACACAAATCTGACGCCCTATCAGTTGGGCGAGCGCTATTCGCCGCAGGTGCAGTCCCGGTTCGAGGGCGAGTACCGCATCCTGCCCTTCTTCGGCGAGGATATCCGCAAGCTGCGGCGCAAGCAGATGTAACGTGAATAAAAAAGCAGGGGAGAGGCAAATGCCACAGCCCGGTAAGGCGATAATTTCAAAACACTGAAAAATGGCATTTGCAAAGGCGAGCAATAAGGCTCTGACTCAAAAGGTCGGAGCCTTATTGTTTTCTATCTATAATGTAATTGCATCTTTAAATTTCTGCACCTCTATAAGTATAATGAAAGCATCAGGAGGTGTCAGACAATGAAAGAACAGAAATATCATATCTACCTGACCAATCAGGAACGGTCAGAGATTATTGAGTCCCTAATTGATTTCAAAAACCTCCGTATGCAGCAAGGGAAATATACCGATGCCGTTGATGAGGTGTTGGTAAAGGTAATCCGTGCAAAAAAGAAGAAACTCAAAGTTGTCTACATTTAAACATAGCTTGGGCTGCTTATTCCCCGCTTGGAGGTAAGCAGCCTTTTTCATATTATATAGCCTTAAATCCTGTGCCGCTTTTCCGCTTTCGGAAAGGCGGCTTTTTTGTTTTCAGAGGGTCACGAAAAAATTTTTTCAACTTTTTTTGAAAAACACCCTGCCAAAAGCCGCCCCTAATTCAGAGTAAGTGAAGGGGTTAATTCCTGACTTCATTCAGGAGCTTCTTCGTGATCCTTGAAAATTGAATATACAGGCACTTGGGACATTAGTTCTGATGATAGCCCGAAGATAGGTACGCCGTGACTGTTCCTTTTCGGAGCAAGAGCGAGAACCCCTGATCTGAAATTCGGTTTGCCACCGGAACGGCGATGACAGTCAGAATGATAATGATACTTCTCTACGGAGCTGGCGGAGAAC
>USMI01000164.1 GCA_900555735.1 uncultured Eubacteriales bacterium
TTTTTTACCAGTGGCGTCAAGCGGCTTCGTCCTTCAGACGGAGCCGCTTTTCATTTTACATTTTCAACATTTTTGAGAAGGAGAAAAATTATGAACGCGATCCTAGCTGCTGCGGTCATCTTTGTGGTGTTCGCCGCCGGAGACATGATCTCCGCCAAAACAAAAGCCATTGTTTCCATGCTGCTGGTGGCCTCCGTTGTCTTTCTGGCAGGCTTCTGGGCCGGCATTTTCCCCACCACCATGTTCGTCGATTCCACGCTGCTGAGCATGGCGGGACTGCTGGTGACCATGCTGCTGGTGCATCTGGGCACCACCATCAAGCTGCGTGATTTCGGCGCCCAGTGGCGTACCGTTATCATTTCGGCGCTGGCCTGCATCGCCATTTCCGTGGCCGTGTACTTCCTCGGCCAGCTGATCATCGACCGCACCTACGCGCTGGTGGGCGCACCCATCCTGTCCGGCGGCGTGGTGGCCACGCTGCAGATGCAGGAGATGGCACAGGACGCTGACCTGCCCGAGCTGGCGGTATTCGCCACGCTGGTCATGTGTGCGCAGGGCTTCGTGGGCTACCCAGTGGCCTCTCTGTGCCTGAAGAGCGAGGCCAAGCGCCTGAAGAGGAGCATTGACGCAGGTTCCGTAACGCTGACTCCCGTAAGCGCCGCACAGACCTCCGCAAAGAAGAAGCTGATCCCCGCCCTGCCCGCCAAGTACAACACCCCCAATGTGGTGCTGGCCAAGGTCATTCTGGTGGCGCTGCTGTCCGTTACCGTTTCCGGCCTGTTCCACGACGCGGTCAACAAGCTGGTCTGGTGTCTGGTATTCGGCGTGCTGCTGAAGGAGCTGGGCTTCCTGGATGAGGACGCGCTGGGCAAGGCCAACGCCACCGGCATCGTCATGCCTATCATCACCCTTTCCATCTTCACCAATCTTGCCTCCGCCACCCCCGAAATGGTGGGCAATATGATCGTTCCTCTGCTGGTCTGCGTGGTCATCGGTACCATCGCGTTCTCTCTGGTGTCCATCCTTGTGGGCAAGCTGTTCGGTTACAGCTGGCAGATGTCCATGGCCATCGGCAGCTCCTGCCTGTTCGGCTTCCCCGGCACCGTCATCATCTCCAACGAGGTCTCCGAGAGCACTGGCACCACGCCGGAGGAGAAGGCCTTCATCAACGCCCAGATCATGCCCAAGATGCTGGTGGCCGGTATGGTCACCGTGTCCATCACCTCCGTGCTGGTGGCCGGCGTTATGTGCAAGTGGCTGTAAGCGCAGCCCTTTGAAAGGAGTCTTATTCCATGTCTGAGATCAAAACCTACGCCGAAAGCATTTTCGACGAGCTTGTGGCCATCCGCCGCGATATCCACGCCCATCCCGAGGTGGGCATGACCGAGGTACGCACCAGCGACCTGATCCGCAAGGAGCTGGAAAAAATGGGCATGGACGAGGTGCAGTCCCCCCTGCCCACCGCCGTGGTGGGTCTGCTCCACGGCGGCAAGGGCCCCGGCAAGTGCGTGGCCTTCCGTGCGGACATCGACGCCTTGCCGGTACACGAGGAGACGGGTCTGCCCTTTGCCAGCCAGAACGAGGGCGTGATGCACGCCTGCGGCCACGACCTGCACACCACCATGCTGCTGGGGCTTGCCAAGACGCTGTGCCACCTGCGGGACTCCTTCGCCGGTACGGTGAAGTTCATCTTCGAGCCCAGCGAGGACACCATGCCCGGCGGCGCACGGAAGCTGGTGGCGGCGGGCGTCATGGAGAACCCCCATGTGGACGCCATCTTTGGCCAGCACGTCTGCCCCTCCGAGAACGATACGGTAGGCACGCTGAACCTGTATAAGGGCTACTTTACCAGCGCGGTGGATCTGTTCCACATCGCCGTACACGGCAAGAGCGGACACGGCGCCGCGCCCCACACCGCCCACGACGCCATCGCCTGCGCGGGGTATCTCATCACCGCGCTGCAAACGGTGGTGTCCCGCCGCATCGACCCCATGGACTCCGCCGTGCTGACGGTGGGTACCATGTCCGGCGGCGACGCGGTGAACATCACCGCCGGTGAGGCGCGGATGGTGGCGGTGCTGCGCAGCTTCAGCGACACGGCACGGGATACCGCCATCGAGGAGGTCAACCGGATCTGCAAGGGCATCGGTATCGCCTTCGCCTGCGACATCGAGGTGCAGCTGGAGGAGGGCTATGCCGCCACCTATAACGACAGCGCCATGATCGACCTGGTGGAGAAGGCCGCCACCGACGAGCTGGGCCAGAGCGCCGTGCGCTATATCACACAGCCCTTCTCCGGCAGCGAGGACTTCAGCTTCTTCGGCAAGCTGACCGGCACGCCCTGCGCCTTCATGATGATCGACGCGGGCCACGGCGAGAATCAGGTGTCGCTGCACAACGGCAAGATCGTCTTTGACGAAAAGGTCATGATCTCCGGCGTATCGGCCATGAGCCGCATCGCTCTGGAATATCTGAAGAAGTGATTCTCTCCCGCTTCTTCTCCCATAACGAACAAGGTCGTGAAACTTACGTTTCACGACCTTGTTCGTTATCAATGGTAATAAGCCAGCAGCAGATCCACCACCGTGCCGTAATTCTGCACGCCGTCGGCCACGCCGTTGGACTTGAGGAAGCCGTCGTACACCTTGGTGGCGGCGGTGTTCACCAGCCCGTGGAACTGCGCCCAGTAGGCGCTGTTCTGCCGCAGGTCGGCACGCACCGTGTCCGGCAAGCTGTCCCGGATGGCCTGCCACGCCTCCGGGTCCGTCCGGTACAGGGCGTTGCCCAGATGGACGTAGCCCATCAGATAGCCAGAATAGCGATAGGCGGCGCTTTCGTGGGACGTGGCCGCCATGATAGCCACGAAGTTGCACTCCTGCTCGGTGGCGATGCCCTGCTGATGGGCCAGCTCATGGCAGATGTTGGCGGGCAGGTAGGCGGCAGGGCTTTCGTCGTTGAGGTTGGCCTCGCCGGTAAAGGGAAAGTAAAAGCCGCTGAAATCCAGATAACTCATGCCCCGTGAGGACACGAAGGCCTTGGGCATGGTACGGGGCTTACTGAGACAGCCGAACTCCTCCAGAATGCCGTCATAGGCGGTCATGGCATCGTCGAAGATCGCCTGCCGGGACACGGAGAAACAGCCGTTTTCGTCCCGCTCCACCTGCGGCGCAAGCTCGCTCAGTTCATCAGCAAAGCGCTGCGTCAGCGCCGTCAGCTCCTCTACCGTGCCGCCCCGGGCCGTCAGGCCGGACTTATCCTGAAAGCTGTCGGCTCCGTAGAACACGCCCCACAGCAGGCAGAAGCCCGCATAGACGCTCAATCCCACGCACAGCACCGTCAGCCCCATGCGGACGGCCCGCTGTCCCTTCTGAGGCCGGGCGATCAGACCCCGCACCTGCCACGCCAGATAGAAAACGGCGGCGAAGATGCCCGATAAAATCAGCACCTCTGCCACGGAGACAGAGGTGAGACCGCACAGCCGCCCCAGCGCCTGCTCCAACGGCAGGATGACGCGGCCGCACAGCCAGTTCATAGCGCTCCGGCAGGTGCGCAGCGGGAAGAACAGGGCGAAAAACGCCGCCAGTCCCGCCAGCCACCACAGCTGGGCGCGATACCGCCGCAAGAACGTTTTCATCCCAGCTGCTTGCCGGTAAAGTACATCACCGTATGTCCGGTGGTGATGAGCTTTCCGGTCTCGTCACGGATCTCGGAATCGCAGAAGACCAGCTTACCGCCCGCCTTCTGCACCCGCCCGGTGGCGATGAGCTTGCCGGAGGCCGGGCCGGCGTTGACACAGTCGATGGTGCCGCTGACGGTGACGCAGGCCTCCATCCGCGTGGTCAGGATGGCCATGCCGCAGGCCACGTCCGACAGGGTGAACAGGATGCCGCCGTGGGGGCTGCCCCAGCGGTTCAGGGTCTCGGGGTGGATCTCCACCTCCACCTGCGCCCAGCCGTCGTCCACGGCCACGATCTTCACATGGTTGTATACGTCAAAGGGCTCGCTGTCCAGCGCCAGATTTAATAATTGCTGTTTTCTTTCGTCTGTCATACTATCATCACTCCGCTGCTTTTAATAACTGTTTCGTATACTCCGCTTTCGGGTGGTCGTACACCTCGTCCACGGTACCCTGCTCCACGATGCGGCCGTCCTTCATCACAAGGCACCGGTCGCAGATCTCATACACCACGTTCAGGTCGTGGGAGATGAACAGGTAGGAAATGCCGAATTCCCGCCGCAATCGGGCGATCAGCTGCAAGATCTGAGCCTGAATGGTCACATCCAGCGCCGACACCGCCTCATCCGCCACGATAAGCCCCGGCTTCTGGATCAGCGCCGCGCCGATGCACACCCGCTGCTTCTGTCCGCCGGACAGCTC
>USMI01000165.1 GCA_900555735.1 uncultured Eubacteriales bacterium
TGCTGCTGGAGCGGATGCCCACCGGCAAGAAGGACGTGGGCGCGGTACATATCGATGCAGTACTGGCGCTGACGGAGGGCGGATCGCTGGATCTTCCGGAGAACCTACGGGCCGTATGCCGGGACGGGTGGCTGCGTCTGACATTGAAGGAGACCGCACCGCCGGAAAAAGTACTGGTACAGGGCCTCAACTCTTGGGGACAATACGATATCACCCTCCGCGGCGGAGAAGAACACCGCGTCACCGTCCGGACATGGAAAAGCAGTGACCGCATGGCCGTGGAGCGAGGCAGCCGCAGTCTCAAGCGGCTATTTGCCGACGCGGGCATCGGCATCGAGACGCGGGACAGCGTTCCCGTGGTCTGCGTGGACGGCCGGCCCCGTGCCGTATACGGGGTACAGGAGAGATCATCGCCGGAGCGTGGCGAACCCATACAAATCATTATCAACAAACGAGGAAACCATAAGGAGGACACCAAAAATGGGTAAGAGCAATATGGAGCAGGACATCCTGAAGGTACTGATGTCTGAGGAGCAACTGCACGCGCGGGTGCAGGAGATGGGCGACGAGCTGTACGATCGCTTCCACGACAAGGACCCCATCTTTGTGGGCGTACTGAAGGGCTGCTTCATTTTCATGGCGGATCTGGTGCGTGCCACCCAGATGAAGAGCGAGATCGAGTTCATCGGCGTGTCCTCCTACAACAACGGCACCAAGAGCTCCGGCGTGGTGCAGATCACCCGCGATCTGCAGAAGGACATCACCGGCCGCCACATCATCGTGGTAGAGGATATTCTGGACTCCGGCAACACGCTGTTCTTCCTGAAGAACTATCTGAACACCAAGGGCGCAGCTTCCATCACCATCGTGACGCTGCTGGATAAGCCCGCCCGCCGGGAAAAGCCCATTGTGGCCGATCTGGCCGGTTTTGAGGTGCCTGACGAGTTCGTGGTGGGCTACGGTCTGGACTACGCCCAGCAGTACCGCAACTATCCCTGCATCGGCGTACTGAAGCCGGAGGTATATAGTAAGTAACTGGCGCAAAATCTTACGATTTTGCTGCCAAAGAGGTTTGCGGCCGCTGCGCAGTGGAGCGAAGCGGAACAAGTGCCCTTGGGGTACGCGCCCCCGTTGGGTGCACTTGCTGGCCGATCAGTATTTTTCTGACGCACATGTCGCCAGAAAAATGATTGAATTCTTTCGCGCCTGCGGGCGCGAACTCTGCGAGGCTTTTGTGACAAATGTCATAACGGCCTATCTCCCGCCGTGCGGCGGATGAAACAGGAGGGCGATGCCCTATGAGCAAAGAGGGAAAGCGTCTGGAGAAGGGCAACCCAACTCCGGAAGCGAACGAATACAAAAAGTGGAGCCTGAAATGGTTCTGGAAGGAATGGGGCGAGGTCGTCCTCTTTCTGGCCGCGGTCTTTGTGATCTTCAAATTCATCATTCAGATCGCGTGGGTGCCCAGCGGCTCCATGGAGACCACGCTGCCCACCAAATCGGCCATGCTGGGCTGGCACCTGTCCTATGTGCTGGCCGATCCCATGCCGGAGCGGGGCGATATCGTCACGTTCTGGAGCGACGAGCTGGGCAAGGTGCTGGTCAAGCGTGTCATCGGCCTGCCCGGTGACGAGATCACCTTCTCCGGCGGCTTTGTCTACGTTAACGGAGAGCAACTGGATGAGCCGTATCTGATGGCGCAGGGCGTTACGGAATGTGACAATACCTTCACCGTGCCGGAGGGCTGCTTCTTCCCGCTGGGCGATAACCGCACCGGCTCGCTGGACGCCCGGTTCTGGAACGAGCCCTATATCCCGGCATCCGCCATTCAGGCCAAGCCCTTTGTGGTCATCAGCTTTGGCAGCAGCCAGACTTGGCAGGGCATCCGGCTGGTCAAACAGGGAGGCAAGACGTAATGGAGCGCAGATTTAATTTTCGGTCACTGATCCTGCTGGTGCTGTGCCTGCTGGTGGTGATGTATCTGGCCCGCAGCATGACGCGGCAGGGCGACATCACCTACGGCGAAATGCGCCAGCTGTTCGTGAACGAGAAGGTGCAGTCCTTCGCCATCAACGACACGCGGCTGACGGCCACGCTGGCGGATAAGACCACCGTCACCTGCCAGCTGTACAGCTTTGACCTGTTCTTCGACGACCTGAACGATCTGGTGGTGCAGCAGTATGAAAAGGGTATCATCACCTCCTATAACTATCCCGCCCGCTCCACCAACTGGCTGCAGCTCCTGCTGCCCTATGCGCTGGCAGTAATGGCCTTTATCCTGCTGATGAACCTGATGACCCGCATGAACGGCGGCGCAGGCGGCGTCAGCGACAAGATGGCTCACTTCGGCGAGGCGCGGGTCAGCAGCATTCCGGAGGGCGACAAGAAGGTCACCTTCAAGGATGTGGCCGGCGCCGACGAGGAAAAGGAGGAATTGCAGGAGATCGTGGAATTCCTCCGTGATCCCGACAAGTACCTGAAGCTGGGTGCCCACATTCCCAAGGGCGTGCTGCTGGTAGGCCCTCCGGGCACCGGTAAGACACTGCTGGCCAAGGCGGTAGCCGGTGAGGCAGGGGTGAAGTTCCTGTCCATCTCCGGCTCCGACTTCGTGGAGATGTATGTGGGCGTAGGCGCCAGCCGTGTCCGCGACCTGTTCGTGCAGGCCAAGAAGGACGCGCCTGCCATTGTGTTCATCGACGAGATCGACGCGGTGGGCCGTCAGCGCGGCAGCGGTCTGGGCGGTGGCCACGACGAGCGTGAGCAGACCCTGAACCAGCTGCTGGTGGAAATGGACGGCTTCGGCTCCAACGAGGGCGTTGTGGTGCTGGCCGCCACCAACCGCGTGGACATCCTCGATCCGGCGCTGCTGCGTCCGGGACGGTTCGACCGTCAGGTCTATGTGGGCCTGCCGGACATCAAGGGCCGCGAGGAGATCCTGAAGATCCACGCCCGCAACAAGCCGCTGGCGGAGGACGTGGATCTGGGGCAGGTGGCTAAGGGTACCCCCGGCTTTACCGGCGCGGATCTGGAGAACCTGCTGAACGAGGCGGCGCTGCTAACGGGCCGTCAGGACAAGGCGGCCATCGACAAGGCCTGCATCGACGAGGCGGTCATCAAGGTCATCGCAGGTCCCGAGAAGCACAGCCGCGTCATCCCCCAGCAGGAGCGGAAGCTGACCGCCTATCATGAGGCGGGCCACGCCGTTGTCATGCGTGCGCTGCCCCAGCACGATCCGGTACACCAGATCACCATTGTACCCCGTGGTCAGGCAGGCGGCATGACTATCTCCCTGCCGGACGAGGATCGCTCCTACCTGAGCCGGGAGTACATGATCCAGCAGATCGTGTCCCTGCTGGGCGGTCGCGCTGCCGAGCAGCTGATGCTGGGCGATATCTCCACCGGCGCGTCCAACGATATCCAGCGGGCCACCTCCATGGCCCGGAAAATGGTGGGCACCTACGGCATGTCTGCCAAGATGGGCAATGTGGCCTTTGATACCGGCTCCGATGAGGTGTTCATCGGCAAATCCATGGGGCATACCCGCCCCTACTCCGAAAAGACCGCTGCCGAGATGGACAGTGAGATCCGGGCCATTATCGACGAGGCCTATGACAAGGCACTGGCCATTATCAGGGACCACCAGCAGCAGCTGACGGGCATCGCAGAGTATCTGTTGGTCAACGAGACCATGGACAGCGATGTGTTTGAGAGCTTTTTCACCGGAAACGCTCCTGCGGAGGCCTGATCCGATACGAAAAAATGTGCACTTACCGCTTTGTAAGTGCACATTTTTTGTGTGAAACGAGCGGAAACTCTTACTTTTTCCCTGCGCCAAGCTGGCGTTTTGTGCAAAATCACGAAAAGAGTGTCCCCCAAACAGGGACACCCCTTTTTTACGGCTTCTCTGCGCCATCCGCTTTCCGGCTCCTGCGGCAAAACATAGAAACAATTTATATTCTCATGAAATTTATGCTATTATTGTCCTCGTTTCCTGCCATTTGTGTCACTTTTTTGTGCCATTTTGATGTTAATTGCGCGTTAATGCCGAATTTTCGTTTTGCTGTATGTTCGCCGCACGAGTCTGGCTGTTTTCCACTCGCGGACTCTCTTGGGGGCTGCACCGACTTTTGCAAGTCAGCGACGGACAAACGCCCATCGAATTTCAGAGCATGTTACAATTGTTTTTTTTCGGTAATTCCTTTAAAATAGTACTGTTCTACCGGAGGGAACACTCCGGTAAGAGAGAATTTTAGGAGGAAAAACCATGAAAAAGTTTATTGCAATGCTGCTGGCTCTGGTCATGGCGTTGTCTCTGG
>USMI01000166.1 GCA_900555735.1 uncultured Eubacteriales bacterium
TGCGCTGGGCCAGCGCCTCGGGATCCTTGCGGTTCAGGAACGCGCCCTTGCCCTTGCGCCAGGAACGCAGCATCATGTTGCCGGTCATGCCCATAGAGCCCACCAGACCCATGCCCAGACGATCCTCGGGAACGAAGCTCATGGCGATACCGGCCTTGCGGATATCCATGGGGTCCTTACCGGCCAGCTCCTGGGGCTTGTCGCTCTCAGGCGGGAAGAAGGTGACGGAACCGGAGGTGATGGGATACAGACCCGCGATGGACTCCAGCAGCTCGCGCTGGCCGGAGCCTGCCACGCCTGCCACGCCCAGTACCTCACCGGCGTTGATGGTAAAGCTGACGTCGTCCAGACGCTTGACGCCCAGCTCATCGAATACGGTCAGCCCCTCCAGCTTCAGCCGGGGTGTGACGTTGATGGGATCGGGACGGTTGATGTTCAGGGTGACGCTGTGGCCCACCATCATATCGGTCAGGGACTGCTGGTCGGCGTCCTTGGTCATCACGTCGCCGATGTACTCGCCCTTGCGGAGCACGGCCACGCGGTCGGACACGTCCAGCACCTCGTGCAGCTTGTGGGTGATGATGATGAGGGACTTGCCGTCGGCCTTCATGTTGCGCATGACGGTAAACAGCTTGTCCGTTTCCTGCGGGGTCAGCACGGCGGTGGGCTCGTCCAGGATTAGAATATCCGCGCCGCGGTACAGCACCTTCACGATCTCAACGGTCTGCTTCTGGGAAACGGACATGTCGTAGATCTTCATGTCGGGATCGATGTCGAAGCCGTACTTGTCGCAGATGTCCTGCACCCTCCTGCGGGCATTGTTCAGATCCAGCTTGCCCTCCAGACCCAGAATGATATTTTCGGTGGCGGTGAACAGATCGACCAGCTTGAAGTGCTGGTGGATCATGCCGATGCCCAGATCGAACGCATCCTTGGGAGACGCGATGGTGACGGGCTTATCGTGGATGTAGATTTGTCCCTCGTCAGGGAAGTAGATACCGGAGAGCATATTCATCAGAGTGGTCTTGCCGCTGCCGTTTTCACCCAGCAGAGACAGGATCTCACCCTCGCGCAGTTCCATATTGATGGCGTTATTGGCCACCACGGAACCAAAGCGCTTGGTGATATTCTCCATTTTGATCGCGCATTTGTTTTCCAAGGCTGTCATCCTTTCTTTCGGCGCAGATGGCTGCAACACCTCGTAGCACGCCGGGGCTAAAATCCATACACTTTATTCTAGCACAGAAGTGAATCGTTGTAAATCAAAATTCGCAAAAAATTTGTCAGGTATGCACAAAGAATGTAAGCTTATACAAGAAAGAAGAAAATCCTTTGTGAGAATCGTCAAAAGCGGGAATAAAAAACGGTTGGACTGCCGAAGCAGTCCAACCGTTTTTAAAAACGGGATAGATCAGCGCTTAGCCGAAGTTGACATCCAGACGGGTGATGCCGTCGATCTCCAGATCGAAGTAAGGAGCGGAACGGAACTCGGACTCAGCGAAGTAACCGTCATGCACGACCTCGGTGTCGGGGGTGTAGTCAGCGTCGGTATCGACGTCGGCCTTGTAGGAGGTCAGAGCCTCGCCCTTGACGGTGAACTTGGAGCAGTCAAAGACGTGCAGGGTGCCGGCTTCCAGCTCGGCCATAGCGGCGTCGATGGCTTCCTGAGTGCCGGCAGCGGCGACGTTGGTGTTCAGCTCGGTCAGAACCACGGAGCCGGTAGCCAGAGTGCCGGTCCAGTCAGCGTCGATAGCCTTGCCATCGATGACGCACTGAATGGCGTACTCATAGTAGGGAGCCCAGTTGATGCGGGAGGAGATGATGTAGGTGTTGGGGCCGGCAGCCTGAGTGGAGCCGTTGTAGGAAACGTTGGGGACACCGGCGTTCTCGCAGGCGGTAGGAGCACCCAGAGAGTCAGCGTGCTGGCTGATCAGGTTGCAGCCGCCGGCGATCAGCTTCTGAGCGCCTTCCTTCTCCAGAGCCTCGTCATACCAGCTGCCGGTGAAGGTCACGTCCATGGTGACGGTGGGGCAGACGGACTTGGCGCCCAGATAGAAGGAGGTGTAACCGGAAACCACTTCGGCATAGGTGAAGGCGCCGACGTAACCGATCTTGGCGTTGTCAGCGGTGACCTTGATGCCGTTGATCTCGGTGCCGTTCTCGATCATCTCGTTCAGCTTCATACCGGCAGCGATACCGGCCAGATAGCGGCCCTCATAGATAGAGGCAAAAGCGTTGTGGTAGTTGGCCAGACCCTCGGTGTGAGCGCGGGTGCCGGTGGAGTGGCAGAACTGGACCTCGGGATGCTCCTTGGCAGCATCGATCATGAAGGGCTCATGGCCAAAGCTGTCAGCGAAAATGATGTTGCAGCCTTCGTCGACCAGATCCATAGCGGTGTCATAGCACTCCTGACCTTCGGGAACGTTGGTCTTCAGGATGTAGTCAGCGTCGGTCAGACCCAAATTGGCAATAGCCTCCTTGGCGCCGTTGATGAAGTTGAGGTCATAGGTGGAGTTTTCATCATGCAGGGTGATGAAACCGACCTTCACCTTAGCAGCAGTATCATCGGGTTCGTCAGTGTTGTTGGGGGTGTCATTGCCGCCGCCGCAGGCCACCAGGCTCAAAGCCATGACCAGAGCGAGGATCAACGCAAGGAACTTCTTCATTCTTGTTTTCCTCCTTAAAATATATGACGTGCGGCTGAAGGTGGGGATAAAATTTGCCGCTCGCCTGAATAACGGATGGTAGATCCGACATTCACAGTAGTGCATCAAAATGTTACAAAAGTATTATAAAGGAAAATTTCACAGATTTCAACTAAAATTCTGCGTTCCCTATAGATTTTTTGATGATGCTGCTATTAGAAATGCGAATGAGAAAATTGCTGGGATAAGTGAAAACGGTTCCGGTAGGGGTCACTGATGTACTCTCGTACCAGTCTTGCCCTCAATTCCTGCGGCAGCGCCGCAGGCGCTTTCGCTGCGCGAAAGGCCCAGATTGAAATAGAACGGTATCTCGGGCGGGAACCTGAATCACTTATCCGGATGCTGAGGGCGCAGAATTACTGATGGACTCTCGTACCCGTTTTACCCTCGATACCGTCTTTGGCTTTCTCAAGCAGAGTAATAAGAGCGGTGCGGCCGGACTTGGACTCGGCAAACTTCACGGCGGCCTCCACCTTGGGCAGCATGGAGCCCTTGGCGAACTGGCCCTGTACGATATACTCCTTGGCCTCGGCGGGGGTCAGCTCGTCCAGACCCTTCTGGTCGGGCTTGTTGAAGTTGATGGCCACCTTCTCCACGGCGGTGAGGATGATAAGCATGTCGGCGTCCAGCTGCTCAGCCAGCAGCTCGGAGGCGAAGTCCTTATCGATAACGGCAGCCGCGCCCTTCAGGTGGTTGTGCTCGGTACGGTAGACGGGGATGCCGCCGCCGCCGCAGCAGATGACGATGCTGCCGCTGTCGCTCAGCGCGCGGATGGCGCCCAGCTCCACGATCTGCTTGGGCTTGGGGGAGGCCACATAGCGGCGCCAGCCGCGGCCCGCGTCCTCCTTGAACAGGAAGCCGGTCTTGGCGGCCATGACCTTGGCCTCATCCTCGGACAGGAACTTGCCGATGGGCTTGCTGGGGTCGTTGAAGGCGGGGTCCTTGGGGTCCACCTCCACCTGCGTGACTATGGTGACCACGGGCTCATCGATGCCGCGGTTCAGCATCTCCTCGCGGAGGGCGTTCTGCAGGTCATAGCCGATATAGGCCTGACTCATAGCGCCGCAAACCGACAGAGGGGTGCTGTCCTGCGTGGGATCCTCGTGCATCAGGGCCAGCATGGCGTTGTTGATGATGCCCACCTGAGGACCGTTGCCGTGGGCAACGATGACCTTGTGTCCCTCGGCGATCAGGTCCACGATGGCCTTGGCGGTGATATGTACGGCGTCGGCCTGCTCGTGCAGGGTGCTGCCCAGTGCGTTGCCGCCCAGAGCGATAACGATTTTCTTAGCCATGATGGGTAATTCTCCTTTTATTTCCTTTGTGATTCACAGTAAAAAGGACAGCGGCGGCGCTGCCGCCGCTGTTGCGGGTCATATTCGCGTTTCTTAGAAGATCTTGCGGGTGTCCTTGGTCTCGTCCAGCTCCATCAGAGCCTTGACGGGATCCTTCACCTGAGCAAGGAAGATCATGGCGGCGATGATGTAGGGCTTGTAGGAGGCCTGCTTGTACAGAGGCACGATGTAGCGGTCGAACACGG
>USMI01000167.1 GCA_900555735.1 uncultured Eubacteriales bacterium
CGCCCCATTGCAGCAGTCGCTCCGCCGCCGCGAAGATGTCCTCCAGCGAGGCGGTCAGCTCCGCGCGGGCGCTGCCCCGCTGACCCTCGGCCACCGCACCGGTATGGGGCGCGAAATAGGGCGGATTGGACACCGCCAGCTGAAACGCCCCGGCGGGCAGTTCGTCCCGCTGCCGCAGATCGGCGCACAGCGCTGTCATGGCAAGACCGTTGACAGCGGCGTTGCGCGCCAGCATTTGGCAGGCGTGGGCGTCCCGTTCGATGCCTGTTACCTGTAAGGAAGGCTCCCTTGTCAGCAGCAGTACGCCCAGCAGTCCCGCGCCCGCGCCCAGATCGCAGACCCGTTCGTCCCGGCGGGGTGCGGCGAAGCCGCCCAGCAGGAAGGAATCCGTGGAGGGCGGGAAGCACTGCTCATCGTAATGATACCGCGGCCCTCCCGGCCACAGCTGTTCCGTGCGCTCCATGACCAGCCCTCCTTTTCTAAACGCAGTATATCATATGTATGCCCTTGGGGCAAGACCTTGTAGGGGCCGGCGTCCCCGACGGCCCGTCCGCATAAAAAAACAGCCGGTGTAACGCACCGGCTGTTTTTCATGTACGCATTTTACTCAGCGGGGCTGATAGCGCCGTTGGGACAGGTGTCGCTGCAAGAACCGCAGTCCAGGCAAGCACCGGCGTCGATGACGTAACGATCATCACCCTGAGAGATAGCGCCCACGGGGCAAGCATCTGCGCAAGCGCCGCAGCTGACGCAAGCGGAACCGATCTGATAAGCCATTTTGAGTACCTCCATTTAGATTTGTCAACGCTATTGTATCATGAAAATAAAAAAATGCAAGCCCTTTCTGCGCCCTTTTCCGGCGAAAAATGTGGAAGGCGGTGAAATTGACACCATGTGGGCAATATGATAGAATCAATACCAAGAACAAAACAGGGAGGATATCCGATGGAATACACCTATGAATATTTTGAAAAAAGCGCCCGATACGTCCGGGAGAAGCTGGATTTTCAGCCGGAGATCGGCATTATTCTCGGCTCGTCGCTGGGGCCCTTCGCCGCGCAGGTGGAGGACCCGGTAGTGATCCCCTATGAGGACATCCCCAACTTCCTGCGCTCCACCGTGGCCACCCACGCCGGAAAGCTGATCTGCGGCACCATCAGCGGCAAAAAGGTGGTGTGCATGTCCGGCCGCTTCCACTCCTACGAGGGGTATGACTTCCCGCAGCTGACTGCGCCCATCCGCCTGTTCAAGCTGCTGGGCTGCCGTGCCGTGATCCTGACCAACGCCGCCGGCGGCGTGAACCTCGGCTACAAGCCCGGTGATATCATGATTATCAACGATCAGATCATGCTGTCCGGCTGCTCTCCCATGCGGGGGCCCAATATCCCGGAGTTCGGTCCCCGGTTCTTCGATGTGCAGAAGATGTACAGCCCCGAGCTGCGCTCCATCGCCCGCCAGTGCGCCGAGGGCAGCGGCCTGACCTTCCACGAGGGCTGCTACTTCTTCATGCAGGGCCCGCAGTTCGAGACGGCGGCGGAGATCCGCGCCATCCGCACGCTGGGCGGCGACGCGGTGGGTATGTCCACTGTGACCGAGGCGCTGACGGCGGCCCACTGCGGCATGCCCTGCCTTGGCCTCTCCGTCATCACCAACATGGCGGCGGGCATCCTTGACCAGCCTCTCAGCGATGAGGAGGTCAACGAGGTGGGCCATCTGGTGGCCGATAACTTCAGCGCCTATCTGAAGAATGTGCTTTCAAGGATGTGAGAGAATGACCGTGCTGCTGAAAAATGCCTGTGTTTATACGCCGCAGGGCGTGATCGAGGGCGGCTATGTGGCCGTTGACGGGGCGGTGATCGTCTCGGTGGGTGCAGAGCGTCCGGAGGGCGCCTTTGACTGTGAGAAGGACATGTCCGGCAAGCTGCTGCTGCCGGGGCTGGTGAACGCCCATACCCACGCCGCCATGACACTGCTGCGGGGCGTAGGCACCGACCTTCCGCTGCAGAAGTGGCTGTTTGACAGCGTGTTCCCGGTGGAGGGCCGCATGACAGCGGAGGATATCCGGGCCGGTACGGCGCTGGCGCTGCTGGAGATGCTTGCCTGCGGCACCACCAGTTTTTCCGACATGTATTTTTTCCCGTGGGAGGCGGCGGAGCTGGTACGGGAGTGCGGCATCAAGGCCAACCTCTGCTATCCGGTGCAGGCCTTCGACCCGGCGGAGACCTACGAAAAGAACGAAAGCGCCTGCAAGCTGGAGCGGTTTTACCGTGACTGGCACAACGCCGCCGGTGGCCGCATCCGGGTGGACGGATGCCTTCACGCCGAGTATACCTGCAATCCACACGTGGCGGCGGGGACGGCGGCGTGGTGCCGCCAGAACGGCGCAAGAATGCACATCCATCTCAGCGAGACGAAAAGCGAGCATGATACCTGCATCGAGAAATACGGTAAGACTCCCGCTCAGTGGATGAACGATCTGGGGGTATTCGAGGTGCCCTGTGCCGCCGCCCATTGCGTGTGGGTGACGGAGGAGGATCGGACGCTGCTGCGGCAAAAGGGCGTCAGCGTTGTTCACAATCCCACCAGCAATATGAAGCTGGGCAGCGGCTTCGCGCCGGTTCCGGAGCTGCTGGCGGAGGGCGTCAACGTGGCACTGGGCACGGACGGCGCGGCCAGCAACAATAATCTCAACATGCTGGAGGAGCTGCATCTGGCGGCCATTCTTCACAACGGTTATCACCGCGACGCGGCGCTGCTGCCTGCCGGTCAGGTGCTGGAGATGGCCACGGTCAACGGTGCGAGATTGCAGGGCCGGGATGACACCGGCACCATCGAGGTTGGGAAGCGGGCGGATATCATGGCCATCGACCTGAGCGCGCCCCACCTCTGCCCGCATCTGGACACGGCGGGCCTTGCGGTATACAGTGCGCAGGCCGCCGACGTGTGCATGACCATGGTGGATGGCCGGGTGCTGTATGAAAACGGAGAATTCCTGACGCTGGACAAAGAGCGGGTGCTGTATGAGGCCCGTGCCGCCGCCAAGCGTCTGTACGGAGCTTGAAAGATAGGAGAAAGCGAGAAATGGAAAGAGCTGACAAGGACCTTGCCTTTATGATGCAGTATGAAAACGTGGCGTGGTACGACAGCGGCGAGGTGCGGATATTGGATCGCCGTGTGTATCCCCGCAGGGTGGAGTTTGTTACCTGCCGCACCCACGGCGAGGTGGCGCAGGCGCTGACGGATATGGTCACCCAGTCCACCGGCCCCTTTACCGCCGCCGCTATGGGTATGGCGCTGGCGGCCTACGAGTGCCGCGATATGGCGGCGGCACAGCAGGTGGCCTATCTGGAAAAGGCTATGGACACCATCTCCCACGCCCGGCCCACCACTGTGGGCCGCATGCAGCTGATCTGCGGCGGCTGTCTGGAGGCAGCCAAGGCGGCCATTGAAAAGGGTGTCCCCGATGTGGCGCTGGCCATCCGGGATTACACCGTGGCCACCAACAACCGCCGCTATAACCGGGTGGGCCAGATGGCAAAGCATCTGGTGGACAAGTTCCCCGACAACGGCACCGTCATGACCCAGTGCTTTGCCGAGACGATCCTGGCCATGATGCTGAAGGAGTGCCGGGAGCGGGGCAAGACCATCCGGTTGTTCTGCCCGGAGACTCGCCCCTATTTTCAGGGCGCCCGGCTGACGGCTACCGTCTGCCATGATATGGGCTTTGATGTGACGGTCATCACCGACAACATGCCCGCCTATGTGATGCAGCATGAGCATGTGGACGTGTTTACCTGCGCCGCCGACGCTATCTGCTGCGACGGCTATATCGCCAATAAGGTGGGTACCTTCCAGATCTCCATTGCCGCCAACTATCTGGGTGTGCCGGTGTACGTCAGCGGTATCCCCGACAAGGGGCATCCCACCGTGGACACCGTCCATATCGAGATGCGGAACCCGCAGGACACGCTGGAGGCCATGGGCGTCAAAACGGCGGCCGATGGCGTGAAGGGCTACTATCCCGCCTTCGATATCACCCCGCCCCAGCTGATCACCGGCATCGTGACCGATCTGGGCATCTACTCCCCCTATGACCTGCAAAAGTATCTGGAGGTCAGCGAGCTGGGGCTGTATGAAATGGTGATCTGAGATACGAAATAATTGTTTAATAAAAGAGCTGAGCAAAACAGGCAGAAGGAGCAGCCCCCAAACAAGGCAAACGGGAATCAAAAG
>USMI01000168.1 GCA_900555735.1 uncultured Eubacteriales bacterium
ACACCCTTTTCATCCAGGAAGGAGGTCAGCGCCTCGCCCACGCCCAGCTCCATGATGGCGTCCTCCGCCTGAAAGGCGGGATTGGCTCGGAAGGCCTGCGCCGCCACGCGGACGGCCTTCAGCTCGGCGGGAGTATAGGCCCGCAGGGCATGCTGCACCCGGTTGGAGAGCTGGGCCAGCACGGTATCGGGAATGTCGCTGGGGCTCTGGGTGACGAAGTACACGCCCACGCCCCGGGAGCGGATCAGCTTCACCGTCTGCTCGATCTTCTGCAGCAGCACGGCAGGCGCGTCCCGGAACAGCATGTGGGCCTCGTCAAAGAAGAACACCAGCTTTGGCTTGTCCATGTCGCCGGCCTCCGGCAGGCTCTCGAACAGCTCCGACAGCATCCACAGCAGGAAGCTGGCGTACAGTGTGGGATTCTGCACCAGCTTGACGCAGTCCAGCACGTTGATCATGCCCCGGCCGTCGGCGTCGGTACGCATCCAGTCATGGATATCCAGCGCAGGCTCGCCGAAGAACAGGTCGCCGCCCTGCTGCTCCAGCGGCAGCAGCGCCCGGAGAATGGCCGCCACGGACTGGGGCGTGATATTGCCGTAGGTCATCATGTACTCGGTGCGGTGCTCGTTCACATAGGTCAGCATGGCCCGCAGATCCTTCAGGTCGATCAGCAGCAGGCCCTTGTCGTCGGCAATGCGGAACACGATATGCAGGATGCCCTCCTGCGCCGGGGTCAGGCCAAGAATACGGCTGAGAAGCTCCGGCCCCATATCGCTGACGGTGGCGCGGACAGCGTGGCCGCCCTCCTGATAGATGTCCCAGAAGGTGGTGGGATACGCCTTATAGGCAAAGGTGTCCCGGATGCCGAACTTGTCGATGCGCTTCTCCATGCCTTCGCTGCTGACACCGGGCGCACAGAGGCCCGCCACGTCGCCCTTGACATCGCACAGGAACACGGGTACGCCCGCGTCGGAGAAGGATTCCGCCATCACCTTCATGGTGATGGTCTTGCCGGTTCCGCTGGCGCCGGCGATCAGGCCATGGCGATTGCTCATGGAGGGATACATCTCCACCCGCTGGCCGTCCGCCAGACCCATATAGATCTTGCCGTTTTCGAACATATAGCCGTCCTCCGTTGTTTTTTGATCTTTCCTGATGGTATTATACGGCAGATTTTTCTTCTGTGCAAGGAAAAAGCATTTTTTCTCTGTTGACAATGTAAACAGAACGTGTTATGCTGTGTTTACAACGTAAACAGGAGGTGGAGCACTTGCAGCATACCGGAAATATTTTTACACCCACGGAATGGAAGCTGATGGAGTGCCTGTGGCAAACGGAGCTCTGTACCGGGCGTGAGGCGGTCAGCTTTATGAAACGTGCCGCCGGATGGAGCCGCAGCACAACGCTGACCATGCTGCGGCGCATGACGGAGAAGGGCGCCATCGACTGCCGGACGCAGGACGGCGTGAACGTCTACCGGGCGCTGGTGCCCCGCGAAAGCGCCGTTCAGCGGGAGACGGAGGAATTCCTTGACCGGGTCTACCACGGCAGCGTGGGCCTGCTGCTCAGCGCCATGACGGAGCGGCAGCATCTGTCTCAGGCCGAGATCGACGAGCTGTACGACATTCTGCGTAAGGCGGAGGAGGTGAAGAAATGAGCGGCTGGCTTCTGTCCTCGGCTGTTCTGGTGGGCGTGGTGCTGGTTCTGCGGCGGCTGCTGCGCAGGCACCTCCACCCCACTGTGATCTATGCCCTGTGGCTACTGGCGGCCATCCGGCTGCTGGTACCGGTGCAGATCGGCGTCAGCGACATCAGCCTTGACCGGGCCGCGTCGTCCCTGCCTCTGGTGCGGCAGGCGGACGCCCTCCTCCCTACCGGTACGACCGATGATGCCCTGTCTCCCGCGGTGCTGGACAGCCATCCGACACAGGACAGCGCTCCAGCGGAAAGCGATACAACGACCGCCGCCGTATCATGGCCCAAGGTCATTATCGCGGTGTGGATCGGCGGCAGCGCGGTGACGCTGGGATGGTTCCTGACGGTGAACGGGCGGTGCTATGTGCGGTTGCGGCGCTCCCGCAGACCGCTGGACGCAGGCGGCGATCTGCCGGTCTACGTCTCCGCCGCCATCGACACGCCCTGCCTTTTTGGCCGCAGCATCTATGTGACGCCGGAGGTAGCGGCGGATGAAACGGCGCTGCGCCATGTGCTGGCCCACGAGGCCACCCATTACCGCCACGGTGATCCCCTGTGGGCGCTGGTCCGGGGCGCGTGTCTGGTGGTACACTGGTGGAACCCGCTGGTGTGGCTGGCGGCCATCCGTTCCCGAGAGGACAGCGAACTGGCCTGTGACGCCTGCGCCGTGAAGCAGCTGGGCGGAGAGGAACACACCGCCTACGGTAGGACGCTGATCGCCCTCAGCTGCGGCAAAACAACGCCCTCCTCGGTGCTGGCGGCGGCCACCACCATGTCCGGCGGCAAGCGGACGCTGAAGGAACGGGTGCGCCTGCTGGCAAAGCAGCCCCGTACCCGCGCTGTCGCTGCGTTCGTGCTGGCGGCGGCGGTGATACTGGCCGCCGTAGCGGGGTTCACCGGCGTGAAGTCCGGCAGCTTCACCCTCCGCGCCCAGTGGGTGGATGAGCAGACGGTGCGCCTGTCCGTTTCCGGCGATGACGGGTTGATGGTCATGCTGTACCGCACCCGGTATCATGACGGCGAGGCGGTGGCCTCCACCAAGCCGATCTTTCTGACACTGCCCAACCAAAATCTGGACATCACATTGCTGGACGAAGGCCCCATGACGGATAACGCCGATTTCCTGACCACCACATGGACCGCGCAGAGCAACGAATCGGTGCGCTTCCCCACCACCGACTGGGCGCAGGCCGACCCGCAGCTGGGCTATGTCTGGAGCGTCATGGAGGGTACGCTCCACATGGAGCCGGGCAGCATGTACCCCATCGCATGGTGCGGCTTTTCCGGGGACGGGAACATTGACGCCCTTCCGGTAAAGCAGCTGTCCGATAATCCCTATCAGATGCAGTCACAGAAGGGTGATTACTTCGTGGTATGGATGCTGTTCCCCTACGCGGACGGTCACGTCCAGACCAGCGGAGACCCCGGCATGTATCCCGATATCGGGACCGGCGAGGCCGATGCCCTGCTGAACAAGCTGGCGGAGCAGCAGGCGGCCCTGTTCCAGATCGGCAACTGGTACACGCAGGCGCTGACCAGCACCTACGACGATCCCCGTGACGTGGACCTTTACTGGATGTTCTACAACGGCGGCAGCCGCCAGCCCACGAAGGAGGAATACGACTACGTTCAGCAGCAGCTGGGCGGCCCCAGTACCGATGTGATGGTCATTTCCCGGCAGGAGATGGATGAAGCGCTGACGGAGGTCTTTGGCCTGACGCTGGAGGAGACCCGTAAAAACAATCTGGATCAGTTCATTTACCGGACGGATACCGACTGCTACTATCTCTGCCACGGCGATACCAACGCCATGGCCGTGGAGTTCCTCTCCACAGCCACGCTGGGCGATGACCGCACAGCCTTTACCTATGAGGGCTGGGATGGCACCTATACCGTGACCATGCACGACTCCCATATCGAGTCCAACGTCAAGCAGTAAGCTCTATAACGAACCGCGCCCTGTCCAATGATGGACAGGGCGCGGTTTTGTAATATTCAGCTGCTTAGAAGGCCCAGTTGCCGTTGCGGAAGATGGCAACGGTCTTGCCGTCGGCGCAGACGGCGTCGATATTCATATCCTCGGAACCGATCATGAAGTCCTCATGGATCATGGAATCGTTGACGCCCAACTTGCGGCACTCCTCCAGCGTCCGCTCATGGAAGTTCTCAATGGTGTCGGCAAAGCCCATGCCCAGTGCCAGATGGCAGGCGGCGTTCTCGTCGAACAGCGTGTTGTAGAACAGGATGCCGGACTTGCGGATCGGAGAGTCATAAGGCACCAGAGCGCACTCGCCCAGATAGGCGCTGCCCACGTCCATGGTGATCAGCTTGGTCAGCAGCTCATTGTTGACCTCGGCGTTCCACTCCACGGCCTTACCCTCGTGGAATTTGATCCAGAACTTGTCGATCAGCTGGCCCTGATAGCTCAGGGGCTTGGTGGAATAGACGATGCCCTCGGCCTCGCCCCGCTTGGGGGAGATGAAGCACTCCTCGCTGGGGATGTTGGGGTT
>USMI01000169.1 GCA_900555735.1 uncultured Eubacteriales bacterium
ATGGGCTTCTTGCTGCGCTGCAGCATCCCGGCCACCTCCTGATCGGCGGCGGTCATGCCGGTCTTGATATCGGTGACGAACACGATCACCGTGGCGTTGTCAATGGCGATCTGGGCCTGTTCCCGCATGAAGGACAGGATCTGGTTATCGGTGCTGGGCTCGATGCCGCCGGTGTCCACCAGACGGAACTTGTGGCCCAGCCACTCGCTTTCGCCGTAAATACGGTCGCGGGTGACGCCGGGGGTGTCCTCCACGATGCTCAGACGCTTACCGATCAGCTTGTTGAACAGCATGGACTTGCCCACATTGGGGCGGCCCACAATGGCAATCAAAGGTTTTGCCATAGTTTTTCCCTCCTTTTATCCGATAGTGGCTTCCAGCATGGCGTCCAGCAGGGCGCCGCCGTCATCGTCCACGATCTGGACGGGGCTGCCCAACTCACGGGACAGCCGCTCCACTGTATAATCATCCAAAAATACGGTCTCGCCGTGGCGCAGCATATGCACCGTCAGCAGCACACGCCGTCCGGCTACCTTCCCTTGTAGCTGCTTTGCGATGTCCTGCCCCGTCAGAAGGCCCGTTACGTCGATGGTGTGGCCGAAGAAATCGTTCTCCACGGCGATCACCTCCGCGTCCAGCTTGGGGAAGTAAGCCTTGGCCTTGTCCACCAGCATCTGCATAAAGGGCGCGGCGGCCACGCCGGTGGCGATGGTGAAGGGGCTGGGCGCGGCCTCCGGCTCCTCCATTTTCATGGCGGAGAGGAACTCCTGCTCCAGCGACCGCAGCATGCCCACGCCGTTCTCAATCTGGCGGTAGCCCTCGTAATAGTCCTCCTCCGGCAGGGGCAGTCCCGCCCGCAGGAATAGCTCGTCGGCGCAGAAGAACCGCCGTGTGCCGTAGCGCCGCATGTTCTCCTGCCCGAACTCCTCGGCAATGGCGATGATCTCCCGTGCGCAGTCCTTCTCCACAGGACGGAGCTTCGCAAGACCCTTGCGGTACTTGGTGATGCCCACCGGCACCAGCGAGCAGCTGGAAAACTGCCATTCCGTCAGATCGCGCAGGGTGCGGCGCAGCTGGTCGCCGTCGTTCCATCCGGGACACACCACGATCTGGCCGTTCATGACGATGCCCGCCTTGCAGAAGCGCCGGATGTATTCCAGCGACCGCTCCGCGTCCCTGTTGCCCAGCAGCGTGCAGTGGAGCTGGGGGTCGGTGGCGTGGACGGACACGTTGATGGGGCTGATGTGCAGGTCGATGATCCGCTGGGCCTCCCGCTCGCTGAGGTTGGTCAGGGTGGTGTAGTTGCCCAGCAGGAAGCTGAGCCGCTCGTCGTCGTCCTTGATATAGAGGGACGGCCGCATGTTGGGCGGCATCTGATCCACAAAGCAGAACAGGCAGTGGTTGGCGCAGCGGTGCATTTCGTCCATCAGATAGGTGGGGAAGTTCAGCCCCAGATCGCGGCCCTCCTCCTTACGGATGGTGACCATCCGCTCCTGCCCGTCCTTTGCAAGCCGCAGCACCGCCACAGGATCGTAGCCGTAAAACCGGTAGTCCAGCACATCCACAATGTGGTGGCCGTTGATCTCCAGCAGCTGCTCCCCCACGGTGATCCCGGCCTTTTCCGCCGGGGAATGGGGATCGATGGAAGTGATGACGGTACTCATAACGGCGCTCTCTCCTGTAAAACGGCATAAGATGGCATGATAACCATAATATTATAGCCATTTTCCCCCTGTAACGCAAGATAAAAACCAAATTTTGTACTACCTTTTGACAGTATATCCGATGCAGAGAGAAAAGTAAAACGCATGATTTCGATGCATGTCATGAAAAACTGGAAGGGAGTGCAAAAAAGTAAGGAGGGAAGAAGAATCTTCCCTCCTAACAAGGACACACGTCGACGGCTTACTTGCCAGCGGCCACGGACTTGATCTCCTTGACCTGACGGCCATTGTAGACACCGCACTCCGGGCACATTCTGTGAGGCAGATGCAGCGCACCACACTTGGGGCATGCCACCAGACCGGGAGTCGCCAGCTTCCAAACGGAGCTGCGTCTCTTATTGCGTCTTTGCTTCGATACTTTTCCCTTAGGGACTGCCATGTTGACACCTCCTTGGTCTTTTAACTGCCGTGAGCAGTAGTATAATAATCAGGCTTCTGCTTACCGATCCTCCAGGAGCTGGGCCAGCTTCGCAAGCCGCGGATCCACCGCCTTCTTGCAGCGGCACGCCTCGTGATTGAGGTTGACGCCGCAGCCGGGACACAGGCCCTTACAATCGGGAGAGCAGAGAGTTTTCGTGTCCATCTCAAGGATAAACGCAGTGCGAGCCACTTCGCCCAAGTCCACCTCATCATTTTCCAGCAGCACGATCTCCTCATCGTCGTCGGACTGCCGTTCCTCTGCCAGCACACACTGGTATGCAACGGTCTTATCCTCGGTAAAGGGTTCCGCGCAGCGGTCACAGATGCAATGGAGCGTCGTACTCGCCTCGAGCGTACACAGCAGGACGCCGGCCTTGTTCCTGATCCGGCCTTCCACAGTGACCGGCTGGGACACGGGGTAGCTGCCGCCGAATTCCAAATCGCTCAGGTCCATCTCGAAAGAGAAATCCTGCGCCGCATCCGGCGTATGCAGCAGCTTGTTTACATTCAAAAGCATAGTACACCTCGCAATGACACGGATAGTATTATAGCGTGAAAAACAAGGGTTGTCAAACCTTTTTTGCAAAAAAGGCGGCATTTTTCACCATATTTTTCTTCCGGTGAATTCCCTTTGACATTTGTGCCGCCCTTGGGTACAATAAGGCAGACCATTCTTTTGGGGAGGTGCGCCCATGCGGGAGCTGACCATCGGAAAAAATGACGCGGGACAGCGGCTTGACCGCTTTGTGGCAAAGTCCCTGCCGCTGCTGCCCTCCGCCCTGCTGCAAAAGTACATCCGGCTCAAGCGCATCAAGTGCAACGGCGCACGGGCGCAGCGGGATCAGCGGCTTCAGGAGGGCGACGTGCTGCAATTATACATCAACGACGAGTTCTTTGACAAGCCCCGCGAGGACAACATGTTCCTGACGCTGTTCAAGCCCAGCCTCACCATCGTGTATGAGGATGAGAATCTGATGTTGCTGGACAAGCGGCCGGGGCTGGTGGTGCACGCCGACGAGACGGAGAAGGTCAACACCCTCATCAACCACATTCAGGCGTACCTCTATCAGAAGCGGGAGTGGAACCCCAAGTGGGAGAACACCTTCACCCCCGCCCTGTGCAACCGCATCGACCGCAACACCGGCGGCATCGTCATTGCCGCCAAGAACGCCGAGACGCTGCGGATCATCAACGAGAAGATCCGTGACCGGGAGATGGACAAGCGCTATCTCTGCATCACAGTAGGCGCGCCGCAGCCGCCCAGGGGCCGGGTGGAGGTCTTTCTGGTAAAGGATGAGAAGAAGAAAGAGGTCTCCGTCCGCACAAAGCCCGTCCCCGGCGGCAAGACCGCCATCACCACCTATGAGACGCTGGAGCGCCGGGGCGAGCTGGCGCTGGTGGAGGTGGGGCTGAAGACCGGCCGCACCCATCAGATCCGCGCCACCTTCGCCCACATGGGCTGTCCCCTGCTGGGTGACGGCAAGTATGGCCGGGGCGACGTGAACCGCCGCTACGGCGAGACGCGGCAGGCGCTGTACTCCTATAAGCTGACCTTTGACTTTCCAACCGACGCGGGGATACTGAACTATCTCCGGGGCCGCAGCTTCCAGGTGGAAAGTGTCCCCTTCCGTGAAAAGTATTTCGGATAAGAAAATGACCGTCCTCAGGACGGTCATTTTCTTATCGCTTACACCATGCGGCAGGCTTCGCAGTCGTCGCAGTCGGGGAACCGGTTCTTGTCATAGGGGATGTTGTTGCGGTCATAGTAGTCCTTGACGGCGGACTTGATGGACTCCTCCGCCAGCACGCTGCAATGCAGCTTGTGGGCGGGCAGACCGCCCAGCGCGTCCACCACCTGCTTGTTGGTGACGGCCAGCGCCTCGTCGATGGTCTTGCCCTTGATAAGCTCGGTGGCCATGGAACTGGAGGCGATGGCGCTGCCGCAGCCGAAGGTCTCAAACCTCACATCCTCGATGATGTCGCCGTTAATCTTCAGGTACATCTTCATGATGTCGCCGCACTTGGCGTTGCCCACCTCGCCCACGCCGTCGGCGT
>USMI01000170.1 GCA_900555735.1 uncultured Eubacteriales bacterium
GCATCTGCCGGAGGGGCCGCTGCCGGACGCAGAGGCGCCCCTGCCCCAGCCCACGGTGTCGCTGGAGCAGGTCACGGTCCGACTGCCGCAGGTCGCCCTGCTGCTGCAAAACGCCCGGTCACAGCTGGACACCCTGACGGGGCAGCTGCAGTCGCTGGGCAGCGCCGACGACGTAAAGGCGCAACTGGTGCAGCGGCAGCAGGAGATGACGCAGCTGCTGGAGGAATACGATGCCGTGGCGCTGGCCATGGAGGTGCTGGACGAGGCCAACACCACGCTGCAGAACCGCTTCTCTCCGGCGCTGGGCGCGCGGGCGGCGGAGATCTTCGCCAAGATCACCGGTGGCCGGTATCAGAAGGTGCTGCTGAGCCGAGACTTCTCGCTGGAGACCGACAGTGAGGGCGCACAGCGCAGCGTGCAGCTGCTGAGTCAGGGTGCCTCCGACCAGCTGTATCTGGCGGTACGGCTGGCCATCTGCGACATGGTGCTGCCGGAGGAGAAGCATGTGCCGCTGATTCTGGACGACGCGCTGCTGAGCTTCGATGACGAACGGCTCCACGCGGCGCTGGACTATCTGCTGGAGGAGAGCAAACGTCGTCAGATCCTGCTGTTCACCTGCCAGAAGCGGGAGGGCGCATATCTGGACGGGCGGAAAAATGTAACGCTGCTGACGATATAGACTTGCAAGCGGCGGCGTTTGGTGTTATACATTATAATATGTGGATAAGGAGGCAACACTATGGCACAGTTTGATTGTCTGCGCTGCGGTACGGCCATGCGCTTTGTGGGACAGGAAAAATTGCAGCTGGGACAGACCAGTTGGCTGCTGGGCGACTGGCCCAATCTGGTCGCCGGGGCGCTGAAGGTGTCCATTATGGCGTGCCCCCACTGCGGGAAGCTGGAGTTTTTCTCCGGCGGCAGCGTGGCCCCCACCGTGGATGTAGGCGACAGCGACCTGCCCCAGCGCACCTGCCCCGTGTGCGGCACCCGCCACGATTTCGACTATCCCAAATGTCCCCTGTGCGGCTATACCTACGGGCCGCAGGATGAGTTCTGATACAACACAGGTGGACGCTTTGACAGGAAGGATGACTGCCAGTGCCTTCAAGAAAAAAATCAGCACAGAAACGGCGGATACGGGAATTTTTCAGTTATCTGCTGTGGCTGGTATTGGGCGGAGTGTTTTTCTTTATGGGGCTGACACAGCCGACATATACGAAAGAAAACACCACGGAAATCTATGCAGAATCCGAAAAGGCACTGATGTCCAGTCAAGAGTGCAGATTATATCCTATTCCGTTGTTGATATGCACGGACGGAACGGAATACACCTTTGGTTTTTCGTGCTACAAGAAGATTCCTTCCGATTTCAACAGCACTCCTCATTCGATTCGTATCTGTATCTATACCGGCTATAATTGGCGCCCCTGGGATACGACTCCCGAAATAGCAGAACTGGAATCTGATGGCAAGCTGTGCTTTTCACTGCGTGATTCTAACAGAGAAAGGAAGAATAGCAGAGTGACTCTCGTTTCGATCGGCGCAGTATTTACCGGCATCTCTATGCTTTGCGTTGGATGCGAGATTTCCCTGTCTCCAGCCGTACAGGAATATTTCAGGAAAAAGAAACGGAGAGCGCGACAGAAGCAGCGTTTACAAAACACAACAGACGGCCAAGCTGCCGTCCGCATGACGAATACAACCAGTGATAAAAAGGAGAAGTACCAATGAGCGATTGTACCCATGATTGCAGCACCTGCGGCGAAAGCTGCGGCGAGCGCAAGGAAGCCAACGTATTTGAGAAGAAGCCCCTGCGGCCCGGCTGCCGCGTCGGCAAGGTCTACGGCATCGTGTCCGGCAAGGGCGGCGTAGGCAAGTCCATGGTCACCAGCCAGCTGGCGGTGGCCACGCGGCGGGAGGGCTATAACGTGGCCATTCTGGACGCGGACATCACCGGTCCTTCCATCCCCCGCGCCTTCGGCATCCATCACCGGGCCGGAGCCGCGGGCGACGCCATCCTCCCCGTGGAGAGCCGTACCGGCATCCAGCTGATGAGCGTAAACCTGCTGCTGGAGCACGAGACCGACCCCGTCATCTGGCGCGGCCCTGTGATCGGTGGCGTGGTGCAGCAGTTCTGGGGTGACGTGATCTGGGACGACGTGGACTATATGTTCGTGGACATGCCTCCCGGAACCGGCGACGTAGCACTGAACGTGTTCCAGTCCCTGCCGGTGGACGGCGTGATCATCGTGGCAAGCCCGCAGGAGCTGGTGACCATGGTGGTGGAGAAGGCCGTGAAGATGGCCCAGATGATGAACATTCCCATTGTGGGTCTGGTGGAGAACATGAGCTACCTCCAGTGTCCCGACTGTGGCAAGAAGCTCTATCTGTTCGGCGAGGGCAAGACCGAGGAGGCCGCAGCCCGCTACGGCGTGCCCCTGCTGGCCAAAATGCCCATTGATCCGGCGCTGGCCAAGCTGGTGGACGAGGGCAACATCGAGGACTTCCACGGCGACTGGCTGAACCCCGCGGTGGAAGCGATTTTGAAGTAAAAATACGAAAGAAGGCAGTTCCATCGAACTGCCTTCTTTTTTGTATTCCGTTTATTTGACCTGCAAGCGGTTCTCGCTGGACCAGCTGGTGATGTCCAGATTCTTGTACTGCTTGCGCAGGCGGGCCAGCTCCTCGTTGTCGCCGCCCAGCGCCGTGATGCGGTTCACCGCCGCCAGATCAGCGGCTGCCATGGGCTGCTCGCTGTGGGCGCCGCAGGCATCGCAATTGTAGGTCTTGCCGTCATATGAGACGCTGCTGCTGCCGCAGACCGCGCAGCGGATCGTTTTCGTTACCAGTGCCATAATGATGTACCTCCTTGAATTTTTGACTTGTTCTCTTGACTGTCCCTATCATATCATATCGCTTTATATTTGTAAAACGCATTATTGTACTTGCAACTATGAGAAAAAGTATGGTATAATCGTGGCAGAAATGAGGTGACGACATGAGTGTTTCCAAATATCAGATCTTTTTGAAAACGTCGCAGTGCGGCAATTTTTCCAAGGCGGCGCAGGCGCTGAACTTCACGCAATCTGGCGTCAGCCACGCGGTACAGGCGCTGGAGGACGAGCTTGGAGTCACGCTGCTGAGCCGGAACCGTGGCGGCGTGGTACTGACGGCGGACGGCCGGGCGCTGCTGCCGAAAATCGAAGCCCTGTGCGCCGCCCACCACGCCCTGATCCAGTCGGCGGCCAGCCTGAAGGGCATGGACGCAGGTCTTGTGAAGGTAGCCAGCTTCTCCAGCGTGTCCGTCCACTGGCTGCCCTCCATCCTGCAAAGCTTCGGGCAGCAGTACCCCAACATCGAGTTTGAGGTGGTCACCGGCGATTTTTACGATCAGATTGAGGAGTGGATCCTGAAGGGTGCGGTGGACTGCGGTTTCCTGCGGCTGCCGTCGGTGAAGCGGCTGCAAACCTACGCCCTGCATCGGGATGAATTGCAGGTCATCGTTCCCTGCGGCCACCCGCTGGCGGACTGCGGCACCTTTCCGCCGGAGGCGCTGGCCTCGGAGCCGTTCATTCAGCTGGAGGAGGGCGAGGACTACGAGATCGTGGCCGCCTTCGACGAAATGGGCATCCACCCCAACGTGAAATACACGGCGCGGGAGGACCGCACCATTCTGTCCATGGTGTCCAAGGGGCTGGGCATCAGCCTGCTGCCGGAGCTGATGGTGCGTCACAGCCCCTACCCCGTCACCGCCTGCCGCCCGCCCATGACCTTTCACCGCAGCATCGGCATCGGCGTGAAGGACGAAAAGGCGCTGTCCGCCTCCACCCGCCGCTTCGTGGACTATGTGCGAAGCTGGGTGGCGGAAAACGGCGACAAATAGCCTCCCATACAGGGCAGTCCCGTATCGGGGCCGCCATGCGCACCTCTCCCCTTCCGCCGCCATACAATAAGAACAACACACCATTTCACGGAAAAGAGGGTGCATCCTTTGTTTGTTCTTGTGCTTCTTACGGCGCTGGGGGTGGGCGGCGCCACCATGCTGGGCGCGTTGGGCGGCTATTGCTGCCGCGGTACGGCCAGCCGTTTCAGCGGCGAAACCGTCATGGCCTTTGCCGCCGGGGTCATGCTCAGCG
>USMI01000171.1 GCA_900555735.1 uncultured Eubacteriales bacterium
CGCAGCGCAGCGCCGCACTCCGCCGCCACCATCTCCAGTTGGGCCGCGCCCTCCCGCGTGGTGCGCAGGGTGAAGCGCTCCGCCGTCTCCCACCGCACATCCCAGAAGGGGATCTCGTGGGCGGCGCACAGGTTCAGCACCCGCTCCGGCGCGGGGCTCTGGCACTGAAACAGCACCGTGCCCCGCAGATAGTTCCATACCTTTGCGTACATAGCTACTCCACAAATTCGATGTTTTCAATGATCCCGTCGATCCGCAGCTCCTGATCGGTCATGGCCTGCAATTGCAGGTTCCGCCCCAGAATACGCACCACCACCGAGCCGCCGTTGATGTCCACCCGCTCCGTGGAATAGCCCAGCACGCCCCGGTGGCGATCCATATAGAAGCAGCGGTTGCCGGACAGCTCCATCCGGGGAACGTCCGGGGCCAGCACCGGCGGCAGATCCAGCCGGTCGGCGGCCTCCAGCCCCTTTTCCATCAGCCGCTTGCGTATTTTTTCGCCCATTGTCCTCCCCTCCCGTGGAAGGTTATGCGCCGCGCCGGAGAAACTTGCCTGTCCGTCATGCGCCGCCCTGCCCGCGCATAGGCTTTTCCGAGGTGAGGCATATGCGGGAATGGGGAAGAAGGGCGGCGCTGTCCGCCGCGCTGCTGGTGTGCATGGCGGTGCTGCTGTGGCAGAATGAAACAGCCTCCGCCGCCGTGCGGCAGGGGCTTACGCTGTGCGCTCGGTCGGTGATCCCGTCGCTGTTCCCCTTTTTCGTGGTGGTGTCCTTTGCCGTGGGCTGCGGTTTTTTCGCGGTGCTGCGACGGCTGGGTCTTCCCGTGGGGGCGGCGGTATTTCTGGTGGGTGTCGTGGGCGGCTATCCTGTGGGCGCCCGGACGGTGGGCGAGCTGTACCGCGGCGGCGGCCTCACCAAGGAGCGGGCGGAAACGCTGCTGACCTTCTGCAACAATGCCGGTCCGTCCTTCATTTTTGCCATCGCCGGGGTGAGGGTGTTCGGCAGTCAGAAAGTTGGCCTGATCCTGTATGGCGTCCACATTCTCTCAGCGCTGGCGGCGGGGGGATTGCTGGGCGGACTGCGCTCTGCGCAAAATGCGTCAAAACTCAACCATTCTGACATGAAACACGGCAGTAATGACATGAAACCGGCCCACTGTGACATGAAAATGGCCGGTAATTGCACGAAAACCGCCGGTAACGGCATGAAATTGCCCGCCCTTTTTGTCTCCTGCGTGGGCAGCGCGGCGGCGGCCATGGTGAACATCTGCGCCTTCGTCATTTTCTTTCTGGTGGTGATGGCGCTGGTGCGGCAGGCGTGGCCCACTGTGCCGCCGCTGGCGCTTGGCCTGCTGGAGCTGACCGGCGGCATCACGTCGCTGGAGGCGTCCCCCGCCGGCTTTTGCATGGCGGCGGCGCTGCTGGGCTGGGGCGGCGTGTCCGTCCACTGTCAGACGGCGGCGGTGTTGGAGGACACAGGGCTTTCCCTGAAGCGGTATCTGTTGGCAAAGGCGCTTCAGGCGATAGTTTCCGCTCTTTTCGCGCTGGGGCTGTGCTGTTTTTCGCTTTAACGAAAAAAAGACGTGCAAAACGGCGGACAAGGCGCTATAATAAGGAGCAAATATCATCATCCCGAAGGAGGGATATCATGCGCATTACCGTAAAAGTCGGCACGTCCACGCTGGCCCATGCCACGGGGCGGCTAAATATCCAGCGGATGGAAACGCTGTGCAAGGTGCTCAGCGACCTGAAAAACGCAGGCCACGAGATCATTCTGGTGTCCTCCGGCGCCATCGGCATGGGCGTGGGCAAGCTGAACCTGCCGGGGCGGCCCAAGGATATGCCCACCAAGCAGGCGGCCGCCGCCGTGGGCCAGTGCGAGCTGATGTACACCTACGACAAGCTGTTCAACGAGTACAACCACACGGTGGCGCAGGTGCTGCTGACCGGCGAGGACGTGAAGAACGAGCGCCGCAGCCGCAACATGCGCAACACCATTTTCCGGCTGCTGGAGCTGGGCGCGCTGCCCATCATCAACGAGAACGACGCCGTGGCAACCGACGAGATCGGTGTGGAGAACACCATCGGCGAGAACGACACCCTGTCCGCCATTGTGGCGGCGGCGGTGGGGGCGGAGCTGCTGATCCTGCTGAGCGACATCGACGGCCTGTACGACAGCGATCCCCACAAGAATCCGGACGCGAAGCTCATCAGCACCGTGGGCACCATCGACGACAGTATTCTGGCGCTGGGCGGCGGCAGCGGCAGCTCCCTCGGCACCGGCGGCATGGCCACCAAGCTCCACGCCGCGCAGGTGGCCACGGCGGCAGGCTGCGAAATGGTCATCGCCAGCGGCCAGCGGCCTGAGCTTCTCTATGACATCGTGGCGGGCAAGCCTGTGGGCACCCGTTTTCTGGCAAAGGAGGGCAAGTGAATGACCACCATTGACATTCTGAAAAAAACCAAGGCGGCGTGGAAAACCATCTGCAATGCCTCCAACGAGACGAAAAACGCCCTGCTGCTGGCCATGGCCGACAGGCTGGAGCAAAACTGCGCCGCTATTCTGGAGGCCAACCGGGCGGATATGGACGCGGCACGGGGCCACATCTCCGACGTGATGCTGGACAGGCTGTATCTGGATGAAAAGCGGGTGGCCGCCATGGCTGTCGGTATCCGGGACACCACGGCCCTGCCCGACCACACGGGACGCATTTTGTCCGAGGTACACCGGCCCAACGGCATGACCATCTATAAAAAGCAGGTGCCGCTGGGACTGGTGTCCATCATCTATGAAAGCCGCCCCAATGTCACCTCCGACGCGGCGGCGCTGGCCATCAAGAGCGGCAACGTGTGCATGCTGCGCTGCGGCAAGGAGGCCTACCGCTCCGCCCACGCCATCGTGAAGTCGCTGAAGGCGGGCATCACGGCGGCGGGCGGCAATCCGGACATCCTCAACATCACCGAGGACATCAGCCACCAGAGCGCCGACGATATCATGACCGCCAAGGGGCTGGTGGATCTGCTGATCCCCCGTGGCGGCGCGGGCCTGATCCGCACCTGCGTGGCAAACGCCACCGTCCCCTGCATCGAGACCGGCACCGGCATCTGCCATGTGTATGTGGACGACAGCGCCGACCTCCAGATGGCGGTGAACATCGTGGTGAACGCCAAGGCCAGCCGTCCCTCCGTGTGCAATGCCGAGGAGGTGCTGCTGGTACACAGCGCCGTGGCGGAGCAGTTTCTGCCCATGCTGAAAAAGGCGCTGGTGGATGACCGGGCCGCGGCGGGACAGGTGCCCGTAGAGCTGCGGCTGGACGACCGGGCGGCGGCCATCATCCCCGGCACCCCTGCGGTCGAGCGGGACTTTGACACGGAGTTTCTGGACTACATTCTGGCGGTCAAGGTGGTGGACAGCGTGGACGAGGCCATCGCCCACATTCTGGCTCACTCCACCGGCCACAGCGAGTGCATCGTCACGGAAAACACAGAGCATGCGGAGCGGTTCGTCAACGAGACCGACAGCGCGGCGGTGTATGTGAACGTGTCCACCCGGTTCACCGACGGCGGCGAGTTCGGCCTTGGCTGCGAGATGGGCATTTCCACCCAGAAGCTCCACGCCCGGGGCCCCATGGGGCTGGATGAGCTGAGTACCTATAAGTACATCATCAAGGGCAGCGGACAGATACGGTAAACGAAAATAAGAGCGGCACAGCTGGTCAGCTGTGCCGCTTCTGCCTTCTTTATTTCTCCGGCCATGCGGGATAGTCCCGCCGGATGTAGGCGCAGACCTCCTGCCGGTCGATCCCCAGTGCCGCCGCCAGCTCGCCGTACAGCTGATCCTCCGCACGGCGCAGATACCGCTCGTCCAGCTGGCTGACCTTCCGGCCGTGCTGCAGCGCCCAGTGGCGGCGATGGCAGACATGCTTAATCATGGCGGCCATGCGGCCGCAGTCATAGGAGGTCACCACATCGTGATAGTGATCCTTGGCGGCCCGCTGGCCCGGCCCCTCCGGGGCCTCCGGCGGCAGCTGCGGCAGCGCCGCCAGAAA
>USMI01000172.1 GCA_900555735.1 uncultured Eubacteriales bacterium
GCCATGGCCGGAATCCCTTACAATCTCTACTCTTTTGGAGTTTTGCTCATGGCTGGGTATACTATTGACTGCGAGGAGGTGATAACATGATCAACAGACCGAATTATATCGAGGCCATCAAGCCTTTTATTGACCAACCGCTGGTCAAGATACTGGCGGGTATCCGCCGCTGCGGTAAGTCCACCATTTTTGAGATGCTGGAGGAGGAGCTGCGGTGGCGGGGCGTACCTGCGGATCATATCATCTGCAAGCGGTACACGGAGATGGACATTCCCGAAAATATCACCGCTAAGCAGATGTATGACGAGCTGGTGGAAGCCATGGCGGGCAAGGGGCACTGTTATCTCCTACTGGATGAGATACAGGAGATCACCGGCTGGGAAAGGGCGGTCAATAGTCTGCTGGAGGGTACGGACGCCGACATCTATGTGACCGGCTCCAATTCCAAGCTCATGTCTAGCGAGATCTCCACTTACCTGACGGGACGCTATGTGTCTATCCCTGTTTATACCCTGTTCTTCCGCGAGTACCTGGACTTCAAAGACGGCAGTACGTTGTCCCGAAAGGAGTTGCTGGACGAATATATCCGCTTTGGTGGCTTCCCCATAATAGCGCTGAGTGAATATGACGCGCAGAACGCCTATCAGATCGCTAACGGCATCTACCACACCGTGGTCTCCCGCGATATTGTGAAGCGTCACCGCATCAACAAGCAGGATCTTTTTGACCGCGTGGTGAAATTCATTATCGAGAACGTAGGCAAGACATTCTCTGCTAATTCGATTTCTACATTTCTGAAAAGCGAGCACCGCAAGGTCTCAGTGGAGAGCATCTACAACTACCTGCGCTGGCTGGAGCAGGCGTTCATCATCTATCCCTGTGAGCGCTACGATTTGCAAGGAAAAAGCATCCTGAAAACGCAAGAGAAATACTATCTTGCGGACGTGTCGTTGAAATACGCCCTGCTGGGCTATAACCGCAAGATGCTGGACGGGGCGATGGAGAACATCGTGTTCCTTGAATTGAAACGGCGTGGATACGATGTGTATATCGGCAAGAATGATACCAAGGAGATCGACTTTGTGGCCACCCGCCGTGATGAGCGGATCTATGTGCAGGTCTGTGTCCAGCTTCCGGAGGGCTCTGACCGCGAGGTGGGCAACCTCATGGAGATCAAAGACCACTACCCAAAATATGTTGTCACTCTGAATGACATGGATGTTGGGATTGAAAACGGCATTAAGATCGTGCATCTTCAGGATTTCCTGCTGGCAGAAATGTGGTGAACGGCGGCATCCGTAAACTGCCGCACTTTTGCATCACCGTGGGGTAACGAGGATACCCAGCATCTCATTGATATTCTGGCGAAGTACAACGTCAAGACCACCTTTTTCGTGGTGGGCGACTGGGTGGACAAATATCCGGAATCGGTGAAGGCCCTTCACGATGCGGGCCATGAGGTCATGAGCCATTCCACCCACCACGACCATTACAACAGCCTGACCTCCTCGCAGATCGTGGAGGACATCAGGACCAGCTGCGATAAGATCGAAGCCGTTACCGGCTGCAGTCCCACTCTGATCCGCTGTCCCTACGGCGAGTATGACGACCATGTGATCTCCGCCGTGCGGTCACTGGGCATGGAACCTATCCAATGGGATGTGGACTCCCTGGACTGGAAGGACTACGACGCCGACACCATCTATCAGCGGGTGACATCCAAGGTGCAGCCGGGGAGCATCGTGCTGTTTCACAATGCGGCGCTGCACACGCCGGAGGCGCTGCCGCGGATCCTGGAATACCTCATCAACAACGGCTACACCGTGGTGCCCATCAGCCAGCTGATCCTGGCGGGGGACTACACCATCGACCACACAGGACGGCAGTTCCCAGCGGAAGCAAGCAGCAGCTGAATAGAGAAGAGACGCTTGGTCAAGCGTCTCTTTTTGCTTGCGCTGCGGCCCGCCGGAGTGCTATACTAAAAAGAGAAGGAGCTGTTTCACCATGAATGATACAAGTCCCCGCGTTGCGTACTATCATCTTCCCGGTTTGTTTGAGTTTTATGAGCTGTACCGGGTGTTTTTGCCCCTGTTCCGCACGCATCGGGAATATTTCTACGACTGGTGCGAGATCGGCTCACTGTACGGCGCACCGTCGGACTGCATCTGGGGCGGCGGCCGTGTGGGGGAGGGGGACTGCGATCCCCGGAAGGTGCTGGCCCTGACGCGGGAATACGGCGTCTCGGCCCGATTGACCTTCAGCAACTCTCTGCTGCGCAGAGAACATCTTTCTGATCCGAAGTGCAACGCCCTGTGCCGCCTGCTGTCGGAGAGCCAAGGGCCGCAAAACGGGGTCATCATCCACTCGGAGCTGCTGCTGGACTATTTGAAGGAGACATATCCGCAGCTTTACTTCGTCTCCTCCACCACAAAGGTGCTGACGGAGTTTGCGACGCTTCGCCGGGAACTGGAGCGGGAGGATTTTCGCTATGTGGTGCCGGATTTCCGGCTGAATAAGGCACTTGACAGGCTGAACACCTTGCCGGAGACGCAAAAGAAAAAGGTGGAATTCCTGTGCAACGAGTGCTGCGCTTTCGGCTGCAAGGACAGAAAAGCCTGCTATGAGGCGGTCAGCCGGAAGAATCTGGGGATAAACGGCCCGGAGCACCGCTGCACTGCGCCCGACGCCGCTGGCGGCTATCGCTTTTCCAAGGCCATGGAGAACCCCGGCTTTATCGGCACGGAGGATATCCGGAATAGATACCTGCCCATGGGCTTTTCCCAGTTCAAGATCGAGGGCCGGAGCCTTGGCAGCGCACTGGTTCTGGAGTTTCTGCTCTACTACATGACAAAGCCGGAATACCACCTGCGTGTGCGGGAGGAGATCTATCTGGACAATATGCTGGATCTGTTTTAATGAAGAGGAGGTTTCATATGGAGTATCGTATTCTGCCCCATGGCGGGGAAAAGATCAGCGTCATCGGCATGGGCTCGTCCGTTATCGGCGCGCGGCCGGAGGAGGAGATCATCGCCACGGTTCGGGCCGCCTATGAAAGCGGTGTCAACTATTTCGACATGGCCGGCGGACATGCCGCCATCTTTGCCGCCTACGGCAAGGCGCTGAAGGGCATCCGCGACAAGGTGTATCTCCAGATCCATTTCGGCGCGGACTACACCTCCGGAGAGTATGGCTGGACCACAGATCTGGACGAGGTGAAAAAGTCCGTGGCGTGGCAGCTGGAGAATTTGCAGACCGACTATATCGACGTGGGCTTCATCCACTGTCTGGACGAGGAGAGCGACCTTGCCGCCTATCAGACCAACGGTGTGCTGGACTATGTGCTGGAGCTGAAAAAGCAGGGCGTCATCCGCCACATCGGCCTGTCCTCCCATACGCCGGCGCTGGTAAACAAGGTGCTGGATATGGGCATCGTGGATGTGGTAATGTTCAGCATCAATCCGGCCTATGACTACGGACAGGGCGACTTCGGCATCGGCGAGAACAGCGAGCGATACGACATGTACCGCCGCTGTCAGCGGGAGGGCGTGGCCATCACCGTTATGAAGCCCTTCTGCGGCGGCCAGTTGCTGGACGCGGCCCAGTCGCCCTTCGGCGTTGCCCTGACCCGCGAGCAGTGCATCCAGTACGCGCTGGACAAGCCCGGTGTTGTGGCGGTGCTGCCCGGCTTCGGCAGTAAACAGGAGATGCGGGAGGTGCTGGCCTTCTTTGACGCGCCGGAGGCGGCGCGGGACTACTCCTGTCTGGGTGAGCTGGCGCCTGCCGCTGCGGTAGGCCGCTGCGTCTACTGCAAGCACTGTCATCCCTGTCCCGCCGGACTGGACATCGCCCTTATCAACAAGTATTACGATCTGGCCATGCAGGGGGATAATCTGGCCCGTGAGCACTATCTGACGCTGGAAAAGCGGGCCGGTGACTGCATCGGCTGCGGCCACTGCGACA
>USMI01000173.1 GCA_900555735.1 uncultured Eubacteriales bacterium
GTTGTGGGCGGCGAATATGTGAAGAACGCCAAGATCGGCCGGGCCGTTATGGACGCGGATGTGTTCATCTCTCTGGCCCATTTCAAGGGCCATGAGACCGCGGGCTACGGCGGCTGCCTGAAGAACATCGGCATGGGCTGCGGCAGCCGCGCCGGTAAGATGGAGCAGCACAACGCCGGTAAGCCCCATGTGAACCAGAAGCTGTGCGTGGGCTGCGGCCAGTGCCGGAAGATCTGTGCCCACGACGCGCCGGTCATTACCGACAAAAAGGCCGCTATCGACCACGATAAGTGCGTGGGCTGCGGCCGCTGCATCGCCGTGTGTCCCAAGAACGCGGTGCAGATCAACTGGGATGAATCCACCAGCAACCTGAACCGCAAGATCGCCGAATACACCAAGGCGGTGGTGGATGGCCGTCCCTGCTTCCACATCTCTCTGGTCATCGACGTGTCCCCCAACTGCGACTGCCACAGCGAGAACGACATGGCCATCGTGCCCAACGTGGGTATGTTTGCCTCCTTCGATCCCGTGGCGCTGGACATGGCCTGCATCGACGCGGTGAACGCCCAGACACCCTTGCACGGCAGCGCTGCGGACTGTCCGGAGGATCATCAGCACGCCCATGACCACTTCCAGCGCATCCATCCCGACACGGATTGGCGCAGCTGTCTGGAGCACGGCGAAAAGCTGGGCCTCGGTACAAGAGAATATGAATTGGTTAAGATCTGATTTCGTAAAGGAAAAGGCCGGTGCGACGCACCGGCCTTTTTGCTGACTCGCCCGCTGGTTCAATCCTCGTGGGGCTTCGTCTCCTGATAGAACATGTTCCAGTCCACCTGATAGGCGTGGAGGGTCTCCTGCGTGTGGCACACCATACGCAGGGTCATGCCCTCATGGGTACGGTCGAAGGCCACCAGCTCCCGCAGGGCGATGTGAGCCGCCTGCGGCAGAGGATAGCCGTACACTCCGGTGGAGATGGAGGGGAAATCCACGCTGCGGCAGCCGTGCTTCCATGCCAGCGCCAGACAGGCACGGTAGCAGGAGCCCAGCAGCGCCGCCTCGTTATGCCCGCCGCCCCGCCAGATGGGGCCGGGGGTGTGGATCACATAGCGGCAGGGCAGGCGATAAGCGGCGGTGATTCTGGCCTGTCCCGTTTCGCAGCCGCCCAGCGTCCGGCACTCCGCCAGCAGCTCCGGCCCGGCGGCCCGGTGAATGGCGCCGTCCACGCCGCTGCCGCCCAGCAGGGAGCAGTTGGCGGCGTTGACGATGGCGTCAGCGTGGGAAAGAGTGATATCCCCTAAAACGACAGAAACAGACATAAAATGCACCTCAACTTAACAAAACGTAACATAAGTGTGAACAAAAGTTGAATTTTAGACATATGGAGCGGAGTGCCTATTTACAGAAAACGGGAACCATGCTACAATAAAAACAGGAAGATGATCTCAGGAAGGAGCAGCAGCATGGTAAGAAAATATGTGCCCGTTTACGAGGGAAACCTGCGCAAGCATACGCTGTCGGTGCCCCAGTGCATCAGCGAGTGCAGCGGCATCCGGGTGTTCGGCCGCCGCATCAAGTCGCTGGTATTCTCCACAGACGTGGCCATCATCAAGAACATCAACGCCGACGCGGTGATCGCTGTGTATCCCTTTACGCCCCAGCCCAGCATCACGCAGGCCATCATCGGCATCTCCGAGGTGCCGGTGTTTTGCGGCGTAGGCGGCGGACTGACCAACGGTGTCCGCAGCGCCAGCATGGCGGCCTATGTGGAGCATCAGGGCGCTTACGGCGTGGTGTGCAACAGCAAGATCGGAGTGGACACCATCTGTGCCATCAAGGAGGCGGTGGAGATCCCGGTGGTATATACGGTGATCTCGGAGAAAATGGACATCGAGCCGTATCTGGTGGCAGGCGTGGACTTCGTGAATGTGTCCGGAGCGGCAAGGACGCCGGAGATCGTGGCGGCTTTGCGGGCGAAATACCCGGAGCTGCCCATCATCGCCACCGGTGGGCCCACGGAAGAGAGCATTACCGCCACTATCCGAGCGGGTGCCAATGCCATCACCTATACGCCGCCCAGCAGCGCGGAGTTGTTTGCCAAGACCATGGCCAACAACCGCAGCGAGCTGGAATGAGCATATATCCTGCACATACATAACATACCGCAGGGCTGACCATGTGTCAACCCTGCGGTAATTTTTACATTTCCAGATACGCCTTGCACTTGCGGTTGGCGTCCTCCGCCACGCGGCCTTCATCCACCGTGGCCAGACGGCCCTCGCGGACGGTGACGCGGCCCTGTACCACCGTGTAGTCCACCGGGCCCCGGACGCCTACCGTACCCAGCACGGACTTGGCGTCGAAGCAGGAGCCTACCAGCTCCAGACGGCGGCTGTCGATCAGGAACAGGTCAGCGCATTTGCCCACCGCCAGCTGGCCGATATCATCCCGGCCCAGCAGACGGGCGCTGCCCCGTGTGGCCATCTTCAGGATGTCGTAGCCGCCGGGTGCGGCCTTGCTGGAGTTGAGCCGGTGCAGCAGGAAGGCCACCCGCAGCTCCTCCATAAGGCTGGAGCCGTCGTTGCTGGCGCTGCCGTCCACCGCAAGGCCCACCGGCACGCCCAGCTTCAGCATCTCCGGAATGCGGGCGATGCCGCTGGAGAGCTTCATGTTGCTGATGGGGCAGTGGGCCACGCCGGTGCCGGTGTCCGCCAGCAGGCGCAGTTCCTCGTCGTTGAAGTGGATGCCGTGGGCGAACCACACGTCGTCGCCGATCCAGCCCAGCCGCTCCATATAGGCCAGCGGGCGGACACCCTCCCGCGCCAGCATAAAGTTCTCCTCGTCCTTGGTCTCGCACAGGTGGGTGTGGAGCCGGACGTGGTACTGCCGGGCCAGAATGGCGCTCTGCCGCAGCAGCTCCGCCGACACGGAGAAGGGGGAGCAGGGGGCAAGCGCCACGCGGTGCATGGAGCCGTAGGAGGGATCGTGGTACTTCTCGATGCAGCGGACGGAGTCGGCCATGATCTCGTCCACCGTCTGCACCACGCTGTCCGGCGGCAGGCCGCCATCCTTGACGCTGAGATCCATGCTGCCCCGGCTGAGGTACATGCGGATGCCCAGCTCCTGTGCCGCCGCCAGCTGCGCGCCCAGCAGGTCGCCTGCCCCGGCGGGGAACACATAGTGGTGGTCGAAGCAGGTGGTGCAGCCATGCTTCATCAGCTCACCCATGCCGGTGAGGCTGGACAGGCGGATCACGTCCTCATCCAGATTCTTCCAGATCTCGTACAGGGTCTTGAGCCAGTCAAACAGCTCCATATTCTGTACCTGCGGCAGATTGCGGGAGAACACCTGATACAGGTGGTGATGGGTGTTGACCAGTCCGGGATAGCACAGCATGTGGCTGGCGTCGATGGTCTCGTCGGCGGTGACGCTCAGATCGGGGCCGATGGCCTTGATGAAGCCGTCATCACAGTAGAGGTCAACATTTTCCAGCAGCCGGTCATTGTCATCACAGGTGACCAGCTGTGCGATATTTTTCAGCAGCAGAGTAGACATATCGTATGCTCCTTCATCAAAAAAGGTAGGAAAAAAGAGCAGGCCGCAAGCGGCCTACTCTTTTTATATTGGGGGTCAGCGTTCCTCGCGGAAGTAGGAGAGACCGAGGGACGCAGGGGGCTGATCCTCCCGCTTCTTACGCAGGGAGACGACGATCAGCACCAGCAGGGTGATAAGGTAGGGCAGCATCTTGTACAGCTCCTTGACAGCCATCTGGCCGCCGGGAGTGGGCAGATAGATGTTGATGATGTACAGGCCGCCGAACAGAATGGAGGCCAGAATGCTGACATTGGGACGCCAGATGGTGAAGATGACCAGCGCGATGGCCAGCCAGCCGCGGTCACCGAAGGCGTTGTTGGACCACACGCCGTTGGCGTAGTCCAT
>USMI01000174.1 GCA_900555735.1 uncultured Eubacteriales bacterium
CTTTACCGGCAAGTGGAAGGCTTATACGCTGTCTGACAAGAACATCACCATCATGGCAGAGTACACCATGATTGCACAGCCTACCACCGAGCCTGCGACCACGGTCGCAGAGCCGACTGACACGGAAGCGCCGCCTCCTGCCACCGGCGATACGCCGACCTCCGCGCAGACCACTGCCGTCACCGAAGCAGAGCCCGGTGTTTCCGACACCGGCAAAGTGACCGGCACGAACGCGACTACCACCGCCGCCGGCAGCTCCGCGGGCGGATGCAAGTCGGTTCTGGGCGGACTGTCTGTCCTGCTGATTGCCGCCGGTGCGGCTCTCACGCTGGCAAAGCGTAAGCATAGCTGATCCGACCATACACGTATCCCCCGCCGCGCCCGGTCTACCCGGGCGCGGCTTTGGTTTCGGTGCCAGCGCAACTTTCTTTTGATTTTTCCAATTTGGCTATTGACATTGCACAAAAAATAAGGTACAATACAGTTGTCGGGCGGACTCTCCGCCCAAAAGCAAATCTGCGTATGCGTATAAAGGAGACAGATCCCATGAAAACTATTGCGAACAAAGAACTGCTTGTTGCCGCCGATTTTGCCGGATTTCCGCTGAAGGAAGCGGTCGTGGAGCATCTGGCACACCGGCACGTTGAACCAGCCCAGATTATAGGCCCGCAGCACCACGCCCGCTTCGCTGTCGCAGGTGCCGGGGGAGCCGATGCCGATGCTGGCGCAGTCGGCGGCGATCAGGCCCGCCTTCTCCAGCGCCATCTCCACGGCGCGGCACATGTCGGCCACCATCTCCTCCGCCGGGCGGAAGGCTCCGGTGGGGACGCTGGCCTCAGCGACGATATGATGGTGGTCGTCCACCACGCCCACGGCGATGTTGGTGCCGCCCAGATCGATACCGATACGATACATGGTAGCTTCCTCCCGCTTACAGCTGCATGGCTACGGTGACGGCGCAGCCATTGTGCATGATGTGATCCAGCGCCACGCCCTCCGGCAGGGCAAGGCGGCTCAGGGACAGCAGCGGGCCCTTGCCCGTCAGCTTGAACAGGGCCTCCTTGGCGGTCCAGCACTCCCAGAACCGCTGGAAGCATCCGGCGTCGCCGTAGCGGATATAGGCCATCTCCGCCTCGGAGCAGGTGCGGCGCATGAACTTTTCCTCCGCGCCGCGGATGACCTCCACGTCCACGCCCAGCACCTTCTCGCCCACGGCCACCACCACATAGGGGCCGCTGTGGCTGACGCTGACGTAGAAGGGATCGCCCTCCACGCCGGGCTTGCCGTTGTCGTCCCAGACCAGCGGCGCGGTCTCCGCCGTGGTGTTCAGGCGCGCCGCCACGGCATTGCGCAGCAGCACCTCACCGGCGGCGCTGCGCTTGCGGTCATCCTCGTTGGGGAGATCTTTCACCCGGGCGCGGCGGGCCGCGTCCATCATGGACAGGGCGGCGTCATAGGCCGCGGCGTCCATCTCCTTGATATTGTACCAGAAAAGCTCCATATGACTACCTCCGACGATATCATAATATTATTGATAATGAGTATACCACATACGCCGCGCCGTTTCCACTCTTTTTGTGTTGCTTTTTGGCGAATCTTGCGGTACACTGAAGCTGTGTCTGTAAGGAGGAACGAGTATGGTTTCCATCATTGAAGTGACCACAAAGCGCCAGCTGCGGCAGTTTGTGGAATACCCCAACATTTTATATAAAGACGTGCCACAGTTCGTCCCCGCCACCTTTGACGACGACATGAGCGACTGGAACAAAAAGAAAAACCCCGCCTTTGAATACTGCGAGGCCCGCTGCTGGATGGCCATGCGCAATGGGGAGATGGTAGGCCGCATCGGCGCCATTCTCAGCCACAAGGCCAACGAGAAGTGGCACACCAACCGCATGCGCTTCACGCAGGTGGACTTCATCGACGACGAACAGGTGGCCAACGCCCTGTTCGCCACGGTGGAGCGCTGGGCCAAGGAAAAGGGCTGCGACGAGGTACACGGCCCGCTGGGCTTTACCGACCTTGACCGGGAGGGCATGCTGGTGGAGGGCTTCGACCGCCGCAGCTGCTTCTTCACCTATTATAACCATCCCTACTACATCGATCACCTGACCCGTCTGGGCTATGTGAAGGATGTGGACTGGGTGGAGAACCTCATTCAGGTACCCACCGACGAGAAGATCATCGAGCGGTGGCGCAAGCTGTCGGAATTTGTGGAAAAGCGCTGCAACCTGCATGTGTTCCGGCCCCGGACGCGGCTGGATTACTTCGGCCTGATCCCCCGGTTCTTCCAGCTGGTGAACACCTGCTACGCGCCGCTGTACGGCACGGTGGAGCTGACGGATAAGCAGATCAAGCGGTACAGCGGCAAGTTCGCGCCGCTGGTGAACCCCAATCTGGCCTTCTTCATCATGGATGAGCACGAGGACATGGTGGCCATGGGCGTGGCCGCGCCCTCCATTGCCGAGGCGCTGAAAAAGAGCCGGGGCAAGTATTTCCCCACCGGCTGGGTCGATCTGCTGAAGGCCTTCCGGAAGAACGACACCATCGACCTGCTGCTGATCGCCGTGCGGCCCGATTACCAAAAGAAGGGCGTCAACGCCATGATCCTGTATCACGCCATGCAGGGCTGCTTCAAGCTGGGTATCAAGGAGGCCGAGACCGGCCCCATGCTGGAGACCAACGAGAAGGTGCAGTCCCAGTGGAAGGATTTTGACATCGAGCAGCACAAGCGCCGCCGCTGCTTTATCAAGAAGCTGAAATAATATGCAGAATTATAAATTTACCATCGCCTATGACGGCACGCGGTTTTTCGGCTGGGAGCGCCAGCCGGACCGGGAGACCATTCAGGGCAAAATAGAGGCGGTACTGACCCGCCTTGCGGGCCAGCCGGTGGAGATCATCGGCGCAGGCCGCACCGATGCGGGCGTTCACGCCCGGGCCATGGTGGCCAACGCCCAGCTGGACGTGAAGGAGTCTCCCGAGGAGATCCGGGACTACTGCAACCGCTATCTGCCGGACGCCATCGCCGTGCGGGAGGTGAAGCCCTGTGCGCCGCGGTTCCACGCCCGGTACAACGCCCTGGGCAAGACCTATCGCTATACGGTGTTCGTGGGAGAGGTCAAGCCCATCTTCGACAGAAAGTATGTGACCATGCTGCCCTATGTCCCCGATGTGGAGCGGATGCGGCAGGCCGCCGCCTATCTGACGGGTGAGCACGATTTTGCCGCCTTCTGCGGCAATCCCCGCATGAAAAAGTCCACCGTCCGCACGGTGGACACCATCGACATCCAGCAGCGGAAGGATCGCATCACCTTCACCTTCCACGGCAACGGCTTTTTGCAGAACATGGTGCGTATTCTGGTAGGCACTCTGCTGGAGGTGGGCCGGGGCTTCTGGGCGCCGGAGCAGGTGCAGGCCATTCTGGAGAGCCGCGACCGCAAGCAGGCCGGCCCCACCGCCCCGCCGGAGGGTTTGTGTCTGATGAAGGTGGATTACTAAGACTACTGGCATGAAATCTGACGATTTCATTGCCGACAAAAATGAGCGGCGGCCTGTGGTCAGGCTGCCCTACAAAGTGAGCACCGGTAGAATTTCACAGGGCGGGGTGTGGTACACCCCGCCGCTTTTTTTGACCGTGCCGCGCAGCGGCACACATTAATTTTTCACTTTTCTCTCTTATCTTTTCACTGAATAACAATAACGCCGCCCACTTGGGCGGCGTTATTGTTATTACATGTTGTGGATATCGTTCAACAGCTCGTCCAGCGACATATTGCTGACATTCTTGTCAGCGGCTGCGGCGGAATCGGCAGCCTCCGCCGCCTGACGGGCGGCTTCCGCGGCTTCGGCCTGTGCGGCGGCCTCTGCGGCCTGACGCTGGG
>USMI01000175.1 GCA_900555735.1 uncultured Eubacteriales bacterium
TGTATCTGTTCAACCACTACAACATCCCCAACGGGGAGTTCCTGTCCATCATGCTGCCGCCGTTCCTGCTGTCCACGGTGCTGATCCTGCTGTGCTGCCTACTTCTGCCCCGTGAGAGGCTGACCGTCCCCCGGCAGGAGACGCTGCCGGACAAGCGTCGTACTGCGGTATACGGCGTACTGTTCTGCGTGGCGGTGGCTATGGTGCTGCGGGGCATCCCCTACTGGCTGGGACTGCTCGTTATCGTGGCGGCTCTGCTGGTGCTGGATCGCCGTGCGCTGCTGGGTGTAGACTGGGGACTGCTGGTGACGTTCGCGGCGTTTTTCACCTTTTCGGGCAACATGGCGCGGATCGAGCCGGTGCGTGAGCTGTTCCGGAAGCTGCTTACCCACGGGGCCATGCCGGTGGCGGCACTGACCAGTCAGGTCATCAGCAACGTGCCTGCGGCTATCCTGCTGAGCCGGTTCACAGACGACTATCGAGGACTGCTGGTGGGTGTGAATATCGGCGGTGCGGGGACGCTGGTGGCGTCACTGGCCAGCCTCATCACCTTCCGGGAATACACAAAACACGCCAAGGGGCAAACGGGGCGGTTCATGGCGCTGTTCTCTGCCATCAGCTTCGGTTTTCTGGCTGTGCTGTTGGCGGCCATGACGCTCTGGATGCGGTAAAATGATAAAAAGGGGTGCTTCTGTCCGAGCGGATAGGAGCGCCCTTTTTTGGATACCACTTGACAAGCGCGGCGGCTTGCGCTACAATACAAATAGCTAACGAGTGTTAGTTAGTTTTGACGGGCGGTGAAGGAATGAAGCGGGAGGATACACGGCAGATCATTCTGGATAAAGCGCTGGAGCTATTCTCGGCGCGGGGATACGATTCCGTCAGCGTGGGAGAGATCGCAGAGGCGGTGGGTATCAAAGCACCCTCGCTTTACAATCATTTTCCCAGTAAACGGGCTATTTTTGACGGGATCGTGGAAGCCACGGCGGCACAGTATGAAGCGGATACGGACCGGCTCCAGCTTCATGTGCAGAACGTGGCGCAGGATATCCCTGCCTTTACGGAGATCACGGAGGAGACCCTTTTTGAAAGGGTGCGTCAGATATTCCTGTATTCTCTTCATAATGAGAGCATCAGTCGCTTTCGACGTATGATGACCATTGAGCAATTCCGCTCGCCGGAGCTGGCGGAGTCCTACTCCCGGAGGTATGTGGACCGTGTTCTGGCCTATCATGCCGGGATCTTTCGCGCTCTGATCGCCGCAGGTGAGATCCGGGAGTCTGATCCCGACACCTTGTCAATGCTGTATGTGGCGCCGGTGCTGACGCTTATCGGAGTATGCGACCGCCAACCGGAAAGGGAAGACGAGTGCTTGGAAAAGCTTCGCCGGCATGTTTCACTCTTTTTCCGGATGGTCCATGACGGCGGGCGGCAAGGCGGTGAATGCCGATGAACACAGCGTCAACGGAAATCAAAAAACAGCCAGATGCCAAGATGCAGCGCTGACCGTGGAGCATGCGGTCATGCGCTGCACTTTCTTGAAAAGGGGGAAAACAATGAAAAAAACCTTGATACAAAAACTGGGATTGCTGGGCGTGTTCAGCCTGCTGTCCTATACGGCAGCGGTGATATTCGCGCCGCTGGCCTATCCCGGCTATGATTGGATGGCGCAGGCGGTCAGCGATCTGAGCGCCGCCAACGCACCGTCGCTGGCACTGTGGAATCAGCTCACAGCCTTTTACAACGTGTGTGAGGTCGTATGCGTGACGGTTGTGTGCATCGGCATCCAAGGGCAAAAAACCAAGCTGCTGCGCACGGGCGTTTACCTGTTTGCCGCCATGGAGTGGGTCTCCGCCATTGGCTACCGGATGTTTCCCCTCTCGGACAGCGGTTACGCGGGCGCGTTTCAGGACGTGATGCACATGGTGATCACGGCAGCCGTGGTGCTGCTGTCCATCGTATCGCTGAGTATTATCGTCGCCGCAGGCGCAAAGGACAAGCGCTGCCGCTCCTACGGTGTATGCGCGGCCATTGCCCTTGGTATGATGCTGGTCGGCGCGGTGGGCATGAAGCTGGTGCCGACCGGATACTTCGGCGTTGTGGAGCGCTTCAGCGTGTTCGCGGCGACGGGCTTCAACACTGCGCTGGGTATCCATCTGTTCTGCACAGCGCCCGAAACAAGACAAATTGATCGTAAAAAGGAGAACGGCAATGAGAATCAGCATTTATCCCCGTCCGCATGATAAGCAGACGGTTTACTTGAAGGCGCTGCGCTGGTGGGCTTGGGACGAGGAAACCATTCGGCGCAGTATCCCGGCGATCCAGTCGGGTGATATTGCCGCGTTGGAGAACGCACGATGAAACCGATCGTCGTCGAGCCGAACGCCACGACCCGTGGGGAAGCCTACGCCCTCTGGATGGACGCGCCGAACCCGATGGTGACGCTTTTCAAAACGCTGGGCGTGACGCCGCTGGTACGGCTCAGCCGCAGGAAAGGGCTTAAATTCAATATGCTGCTGTGCTGGTGTATCGGCAAGGCGGCCAGCGGCGTCAAAGAGTTTTATACGCTTCCGGTGGGGCGTGAGCTGCTGCGCTACGATACCATCGCCGTCAATACCATTGTAAAGAATAAAAACGGTGAGGTCAGGTCCTGTGATGTGCCGTTTTCGGATGACCTCACGCAATTCAATGCCGACTATCTGCGCCTGACGCGGCAGGTCTCTGAGACCTGCGAAAACCATGACCTGACCGACAGCATGGTGATCGGCACCTCTGCCATCGTGGATACCGAGATCGACGGCGCGGTGGGTATGAACAGCGGCATTTTCAACAATCCCTTCATCATCTGGGGCAGGTATCACAGAGGGCTTTTTAAAGCGACGCTCCCGCTCTCGTTTCAGTTTCACCACACGCAGATGGACGGCGCGCATGCGGGACGGTTTTTGCAGCGTCTGCAGGAGACGATAAGGCGTATCGCCTGAACACGGCGATTGCGCGGCGGTATTTCCCGGACAACACATCCAAAAATGAAAAATTTTACCGTTTTTTGATAGACTTACTACTGCGCGGCATGGTATAGTAATCTTAATCAATAATGAAGGGCAAGGTCATACCTATGGAACCATTTGCTTCTGTGGATTTCAACGCAAAAAAAGGCTTTATCTGCGATATGGACGGCGTCATCTATCACGGCAACCGAATCCTGCCCGGTGTGGCGGAGTTCATCCAGTGGCTTCATGACGAGGATAAGGAGTATCTTTTCCTCACCAACAACAGCGGCTATACGCCCCGTGAGCTGAATCAGAAGCTGGTCCGTATGGGGCTGGATGTGTCGGAGGAGCATTTCTACACCAGTGCGCTGGCCACGGCGGCCTTCCTGAAGGAACAGGCTCCCGGATGCTCCGTGTTCGCCATCGGAGAGGCGGGACTGCTGAACGCCCTGTATGACGCGGGCATCACCATGAACGATGTGAATCCCGACTATGTGGTGGTGGGCGAGGGCCGTTCCTACTCGCTGGATACCCTGACCAAGGCCACCAATCTGGTGATGGCGGGCGCGAAGCTGATCGGTGCCAATTCCGATGTGTCCGGCCCCATCGAAAACGGAATCGCTCCGGCCTGCCGCGCCCTGATCTCCCCCATCGAAATGGCCACCGGCAAGCAGGCGTATTTCTGCGGCAAGCCCAATCCGCTGATGATGCGCACCGGATTGCGGATGCTGCACTGTCACTCCGCCGAGGCGGTGATGGTGGGCGACCGCATGGACACCGACGTGATCTCCGGCATGGAGAGCGGCATGTCCACGGTGCTGGTACTGTCCGGCGTTTCCACCCGCGAGACGCTGAAGACCTATGCCTACCGGCCCAGCATCGTGCTGGA
>USMI01000176.1 GCA_900555735.1 uncultured Eubacteriales bacterium
GGCGATCACTGCGCTGTGCATCCGGCTCAGAAACAGAGAAAACCAGAAAAAAGACGGGACAGACAAACCGAACCGACACGAACAGGAGGAGAAAAGCCAATGAAGAAACGAATCCTCAGCATCCTGCTGCTGTGCTGCATGGTGCTGACGCTGCTGCCGACAACTGCGTTTGCAGCGGAGACCGGCGCGATGGATAATATCCCCGCAAAATTTGATGTGGAGATCGATCTGTGCGGCAGAACGAGCGACATCAACATCAAGGACAGCAAGACATACTATATCTATTCGTCCTCAAGCGATCCGGACTTTGTCTGGACCAAGAAGATTCAGATCAACGGAAAGAAGGCGGCGCCGCACATTTTTCTGGACAACGTTAATATTCAGGTGAAGAAGGACGCCAAGACACCGGCCATCGAGCTGCACGGAAAGGCGTCGGCGTATCTGTACTTTATCAACCGGGACAGTAAGCTGACGGGGGCCACCGGACGGGCGGCCATTCAGAAAAACCGCAGCGAGGGGCAGCTGTGCGTGCAGGTGATGAAGGGCACCACGGTGACGTGCCAGGGCGGCTATAAAGCGGCGGGCATAGGAGGAAGCTGGGCGACCCGCAATATCGCAGAAAGTCTGTTCAACCTGGATATGTACGGTCACGGCGCAAATATGCACTTCGGCTCTCAGACGAACCCATCGCTCTGGAGCGGCACCATCATCGCCAAGGGCGGCGATGGAGGAGCCGGCATTGGCGGCGGCAGAAACGGCAGCGGCGAGAAGCTGTATTTCTACTCAGGTAAAATCGAGGCGAAGGGCGGCGAAACGGGCTCCGGCATCGGCGGCAGCTTCAAGGGTCGCGGCCGCGATATCTACATCTACGGCGGCGATATTTCCGCCACCGGCGGCACGGCAGGAGCCGGTATCGGCGGGGGCTGCTGGACATCGGAGCAGGACATGGATGGCGACACCGCAGCCTATAATATCAACATTTACGGCGGCAAGATCTACGCCTGCGGCGGATACAACGGCGCGGGCATCGGCGGCGGTCAGTACGTCCCGGCGCGCGATATCACCATCACCGGCGGCGAGGTGAACGCGCACGGCGCATACGGCGCAGCCATCGGCGGCGGCCGCTGGTGCCACGGTCAGAACATCACCGTGACGGACGCGAAGCTGACGCTTACAACAGGCTATAATCAATATGCCTCGAACGCGGCAGCTATGGGCTACGGCGATCTTGTATACTCGGGCAAGGTATACAGCACAGTGCTAAGATATATAGGAGATTTTGTCAGAAACCCCCTGCCCGAAGACTACAAGTCCATCAAAATAGGCTCATACCATGGAAAGCTGATAAAGCTGAAGGTTGAGGCGCAAGCCATCAACCGCAACGACGATTTTACCTTCTTCTGGAACCTCTATGATATCCTGATTCCCAACGAGAACGGGCGCATCGACGTGCAGCTGCTGACGCTGCCGTACGTGAAGAACTACGGCTGGGCGATCAACGCAATGGAACTGGAGCTGATCGACGACCCCTGCAACGGGAATCACGACTTCGGCTGGGTCGACCGGCAGTCGTGCCATGTCTGGGCGTGCAGGAACATGAAGTGTCAGGCGCGTGACCCGGTGGCACCGGAGTCCGCAAGGAACGGCAAGCACGCATCCAGCGGCTGGAACACGGAAAAGCACCAGCTGCTCTGCGATGTGTGCGGCCATGTGATGGAAACGGACACGAAGGCGCCGGTGCTGGAGGTGCTGAAGGACGGCGAGATCTATACCGCCGAGGATGTCCGCGATGAAAAAACGCTCGAGGGAAAGCCGGGCGCATACACCTTCACCGTCAGCGACCCGGCGAAAAACAGAGAAACGTCCTCCGGCGTCAAATCCGTGACCATCAACGGTGCGGAGCAGACAGTTGGCTCTACCTATTCTCTCCCCGCGCCGGACGGCGGCAACAATGACGCGGGAAATGAATATACCGTCGTGGCGACAGACAACGCGGGCAACCAGACCACGGCAACGGTGACGGTCTACCGGCGGCACCGGGTGCAGGTGATAAGTCCGGATAGAAGCAAGACGTATGTGGATAAGCTGCTGGCACACAATGAGTATCTGATCCTCACGATGAAGCTGCCGGAGGATGCGGCGGTAAAGCTGACCGATGAGGCGGATGGGCAGGAAATCCCATACAACAAAGACAAGGGGCAATTCGCGGTAGGCCTGATTGACAGGAGCCGGACACTTTTGCTGGAGTATTCCACGGTGTATCCGCAGGTGGAGCTCGAGTTGGGGCAGAGCCAGCGCTTTACGGGATACAGCGCGGATACGGACGAAACGTACTATCTCAAGGCTGCACGCAAGGATACGGACAATAACCGCTATTCGGTGGCCGTAAGGATCGACACAACAAACGCCGCAGAACCTGGCTGCTACTTCAGTTCGCCGAAGCACTACACACAGGAGCAGCTGGCGGAGATGGATAAGCAAGGCGAAATTCCCTGGATCGAATACAAACACCCAGACCCGGAACCGGGGGTCATCATCATCTACAGGCCTGAGGCCCATATAGACGCCGCAGAGTATGACGCAAATGGCAGCTGGTATATCTACGCCAAAGCCAAAAACGTCAAGGGAACGGCCTATGTCTCTACACCGAACCTGACCGCCGATGTGGAGGCTCCGAAAGCCATTGATCTTTCTACCGGTGAGGAACTGAAGAACAGTGGGAGATATTACGGCGATCTGCGGTTCAGGGTAGAGGAGGAGTCCCCTTTCACGGTGTGGTACCGCAAACCCCAGGAGTCTGCGGATTATACCGTTTTGCTGCCGGATGAGGATGGCTATTATACGATCCCCGCAGATTACGAGAGCGGCAAGGACCACAACATTTTCATCGAAGACGCCTGCGGGAACAAGAGCCAGTACCTTTGGCTCCGTGCTACGTGGAACTATCTGATGGATGTGGGGCAGGAGGGCCGTTATTGGGATGAGCCAACTGTGCTGCCGCTGCGTATTTCCAAAACGCAGAAGCTGGAAGAGGAACTCTCCAAGATCAAGATCGGGGTCAAGTCGGCTCATAGCGGCGGGAACTGGATGCTTGTCAATGTGGATTGGACGATTCCAGAGACCTATGATCGGAATTCCACGCGGGAGCAGACCTTCACGGTCAACGGAACGGTGATCCTGGCGGGCACAAAAGACAACGAAAAGAATCTTTCAGAGCTGGATGTTGTCCCGTGTCCGGGAGAGGAGTGGAAGAAGAACATCTCGGTGCAGGTGACCGTGGAGGGCGAGCCGCAGTATAAGGTGACGGTGCAGGATTGCGAAAACGGCAGAGTCAAGGTGGTGAATGCCGCGGGAACCGCCGAGGACGGCACGCCTCTGTTCTGCAAGGACGAGCTTGTCATGCTCTCCATTGCACCCGATGAGGGCTATATGCTCAGCGCGCTGTCCGTCAACGGCACCCCCGCCGCCGTCGCGGTTGGGGAGGATACCTATACCTTCGCCCAGCCGGAGGAGGACGTCACCATAACTGCAACGTTTGAAAAGCGCAACGAGCATACCATCACTTTTGACGCGAACGGCGGCTCCGAACCCGAGGATTTGCCAGAGGAGGTCACCACCGCAATGCCCGCCAAGAAGGTATTGCACGGCAGCGAATATTGTCTACCCGAGTGCGAGTTTATCGCGCCCGAAGGAAAGCAGTTCAAGGCGTGGCAAATCGGTGATTCGGAATATGCTGTGAACGATTCCGTGACCGTCACCGCGGACATCACAGTCAAGGCGCTGTGGGAGGACGCGCCGCCTGCACCTACCGAGTATACCGTCAGATTCAATGCCAACGGTGGCGGCGGCACAATGGCAGATGTC
>USMI01000177.1 GCA_900555735.1 uncultured Eubacteriales bacterium
AGGACTTTGACCTTGTCGTTGCCCATGAGGATGGACGCCCCTATGAGGAAAGGCAAATCGCCTTTCTGCTCCGCAAGCTGACCGATGCCACAGGACTGCCGCCGGTAGTTTTTCACAGTCTGCGGCATTGCAGTGCCTCGCTGAAGCTGCAGATCGGCGGCGGAAACATCAAGGCGGTGCAGGGCGATACCGGCCACGCACAATCCCGTATGGTAACAGATCTGTACGCCCATACCAACAACGAGGAGCGCCGCCGGTTGGCGGAGAAGGTAGAGGCGGATTTCTTCCAGAAACGGGCTGATGTGCCGCAGGAAAAGCCGCTGGATAACTCTGCGGAACAGGCGTACCGCTTGCTGCAAGAAAATCCCGACATTGCCAAATTGATCATTGCGACGCTGCAAAAACAGACGCAGCAATAGCTTGTTGGAAGATCTGTTGGAAAGTCCAACGAAACTAAGAAACGATAAAACAAAACAAACCCCGTAACCGTTGCGGTTACAGGGTTTGCGTGGAGCTGCTGGGCGGATTCGAACCGCCGACCTCATCCTTACCAAGGATGCGCTCTACCTACTGAGCTACAGCAGCATATATGGCGACCAAGAAGGGGCTCGAACCCTCGACCTCCAGCGTGACAGGCTGGCGTTCTAACCAACTGAACTACTTGGCCTTGTTGCGCTTTCGTTGTCGTCGAACTCAAGCTTGTACATTATAGCAAGCATAAGCATAAATGTCAACACCCATTTTCAAAAATTTTTGACATTTTTTGAAGCTGGAAAAACGCGCGATTTGACATGGATTTTACATGACAGCGCTTTCTCATTTTACACGTCTGCCGTAAGCTGATAGCTGTAAGGATGAGACATCCAAACCAAACAAACACCAAATGAAAAGGAGATATACATTATGAAAAAGTTCATTGCTCTTGCGCTGGCGCTGGTTCTGGCTCTGAGTCTGGCCGCCTGCGGCAGCAACGGCAACAACAGCGACAGCAATACCACCCCCGACGATAATCAGGACGCCGCCATCACCGGCACCGTGTCCACCGACGGCTCCACCTCCATGGAGAAGGTCATCGGCGCACTGGGCGAGTCCTTCATGGCCGCCAACGCCGGCACCACCGTCGGCTACAACCCCACCGGCTCCGGCGCAGGCATCACCGCCGTCAGCGAAGGCCGCTGCGACATCGGTTTGTCCAGCCGTGCCCTGAAGGACGACGAGAAGGCCTCCGGCCTGAAGGAGACCGTGCTGGCCTATGACGGCATCGCCATCATCGTACACCCCGACAACCCCGTATCCGACCTGACCGTGGAGCAGATCGCCGACATCTACACCGGCAAGATCACCAACTGGAAGGACGTGGGCGGCAATGACGCGGCCATCGTGCTCATCGGCCGTGAGGCCGGCAGCGGCACCCGCGACGGCTTCGAGTCCATCACCGGCACGCAGGATGCCTGCCAGTACCGTCAGGAGCTGACCTCCACCGGTGACGTGATCACCACTGTCAGCCAGAACCCTGACGCTATCGGCTATGCCTCTCTGGCCGCTGTCAAGGATACCGTCAAGGCCCTGAGCGTGGGCGGCGTGACCCCCAGCGAGGCCACCGTCAAGGACGGCAGCTACACGGTGCAGCGTCCCTTCGTTCTGGTGACCAAGGAAGGCGTGACCCTCTCCCCTGTTGCGCAGGCGTTCTTCGACTACGTGACCTCCGCTGACGCGGCATCCATCATCTCCGCCGCCGGCGCAGTGTCCGCCAACGGTTAACAGTATACGGCGAAGGGCGGCGTCCTGTATGGGCGCCGCCCCACAGCCGCAGAAAGGAGTGGCGTATGAGACATGACAAACGGCTGCTGGAGACCATCATCCACGGCATTTTTCTCGTTCTGGGACTGGTCACCGTTGGCTTTGTGCTGTTGATCACCGTATATCTGGTGATCTCCGGTATCCCCGCCATCCGGCAGATCGGTCTTCTGGACTTTCTGTTCGGGCCGGTATGGGACTCCACGGCGGCGGAGCCGAAGTTCGGCATCCTGCCCTTTATCCTCACCAGTGTCTACGGCACGGCGGGCGCGATCCTGCTGGGCGTGCCGGTAGGCTTCTTCACGGCGGTATATCTGGCCAAGGCCGCACCCAAGCGCATGAAGGAGATCGTATCCTCGGCGGTGAGCCTGCTGGCAGGCATTCCCTCGGTGGTATACGGCCTTGTGGGCATGCTGGTGTTGGTGCCGGGCATCCGGAAGATTTTTCATATTCCTGATGGCTCCGGTCTGCTGGCGGCCATCATCGTGCTGGCGGTCATGATCCTGCCCTCCATCATCAAGGTCTCCATGACGGCGCTGGAGGCAGTCCCCCACGAGTACGAGGACGCCTCGCTGGCGCTGGGCGCCACGCCGGTGGAGACATGGTTCCGCGTCTCCGTCCCCGCCGTCAAAAGCGGCATCGCCGCGGCGGTGGTGCTGGGCGTGGGCCGCGCCATCGGCGAGGCCATGGCGGTCATCATGGTGTCCGGCAACAGGCCCAACATACCGTCCCTGTTCCAGAGCGTCCGCTTCCTGACCACCGCCGTGGCCAGTGAGATGGCCTACGCCGGACAGGGCTTGCAGCGGCAGGCGCTGTTCTCCATCGCGCTGGTGCTGTTCCTGTTTATCATGCTGATCAATGCCGCGCTGAACTTCTTCCTCAAGCGCAGCAAGGAGGGTTGAGCCATGGAAAACAACATTTCCCGCCGCCGCAAGGCATATGGCGGCGCTATGCGGGCGCTGATGTACGTCAGCGTCGGGCTGACCTGTGCGCTGGTGCTGTTCATGATCGGCTATGTGCTCTATAAGGGCGTACCCAACCTGAGCTGGCCGCTGCTCAGCACCAAGCCCAGCTATCTGAGCGGCACCATCGGCATCCTGCCGGATATCCTCAATACGGTATATATCGTGCTGGCGTCTCTGGTGATCGTGCTGCCGCTGGGCGTGGGCGCTGCGGTCTATCTGACGGAATACGCCGCCAACAAAAAGCTGGTGGCGGCCATCGAATACGCCGCCGAGACGTTGTCCGGCATCCCCTCCATCATCTACGGTCTGGTGGGCATGATGTTCTTCTGCCAGTTTCTGGGGATGCAGACCTCCCTGCTGGCCGGCGCGCTGACGCTGGTCATCATGAACCTGCCCACCATCATGCGCACTACTCAGGAGAGCCTGAAAACCGTGCCCCAGAGCTACCGCGAGGGCGCCTTCGGACTGGGCGCGGGCAAGTGGCGGGTCATCCGCACGGTGGTGCTGCCCGGCTGCGTGGACGGCGTCATCACCGGCTGCATTCTGGCGGTGGGCCGTATTCTGGGCGAAACGGCGGCCTTGCTGTATACGGCAGGCTTCGCCCACAACCTGTATAACCTGAAGGATGGTCTGGAAAACGCAGGCGCTACCCTTTCCGTGGCCCTGTACGTCTACGCCAAGGAGCAGGGCGAGTTTGACGTGGCCTTCGCCATCGCCGCTATTCTGATGGTCCTTGCCCTTGTTATCGACCTGTCCGCCGCGCTGGTGGGCAAATACTTCCAAAGGAGGAGAAGCATATGAGCGACATCATGACCGTTGACGATCTGTGTCTCTGGTACGGCCAGACGCAGGCGCTGAAAAATGTCAATATCACCATTCCGGAGAAGAGCATCACCGCTCTCATCGGCCCCTCCGGCTGCGGCAAGTCCACCTTCCTCAAGACGCTGGACCGGATGAACGACCTTGTCCCCGGCGTGCACATCACCGGAAAGGTGTGCTATCAGGGGCAGGATATCTTTGCCCCGTCGGTGGATGTGAACCACCTGCGCAAGGAGATCGGCATGGTGTTCCAGAAGCCCAATCCCTTCCCCATGAGCA
>USMI01000178.1 GCA_900555735.1 uncultured Eubacteriales bacterium
ACAAATAAGCCGTGGCTTTCGCCACGGCTTATTTGTTTGAGCTATATCATGGTCAGTGATATAAACAAGGAAATAGGGTCTTGGAGGAAAAATTATACCAGAACAGCGCGATGGAACACCTTCTTGCCTTTCTTGATGATCAAACCATCGCCTGTAAACTGTTCGCAGCCGAAGGTCGTCTCAATGGCGGACACCTTCTCGTCGTTGACGGCTACGCCGCCCTGCTGCACCAGACGGCGGGCCTCGCCCTTGGAGGCGGCCAGACCGCACTTCACCAGCAGGCTCAGCACGTCGATGGAGCCGCCGCCGAAGTCGTCGTTGGTCAGCTCGGTGGTGGGCATATGCTCGGTATCGCCGGCGCCGGAGAACAGGGCCTGAGAGGCGGTGCGGGCCTTCTCGGCCTCCTCCTCGCCGTGGACCAGCTTGGTCAGTTCATAGGCCAGAATGTCCTTGGCCTCGTTGAGCTGGGAGCCTTCCCAGCTGGACATGGCGTCGATCTGCTCCAGCGGCAGGAAGGTCAGCATACGGATGCACTTCAGCACGTCGGCGTCGCCCACGTTGCGCCAGTACTGATAGAACTCGAAGGGGCTGGTCTTGTTGGGATCCAGCCACACGGCGCCCTTGGCGGTCTTGCCCATCTTGTTGCCCTCGGAGTTCATCAGCAGGGTGATGGTCATGGCGTGGGCGTCCTTGCCCAGCTTCTTGCGGATCAGTTCGGTGCCGCCCAGCATGTTGCTCCACTGGTCGTCGCCGCCGAACTGCATGTTGCAGCCGTAATGCTGGAACATGTAGTAGAAGTCGTAGCTCTGCATGATCATGTAGTTGAACTCAAGGAAGCTCAGACCACGCTCCATGCGCTGCTCATAGCAGCGGGCACGCAGCATATTGTTGACGGAGAAGCAGCCGCCTACCTCGCGCAGCAGCTCGATATAGTTCAGGGGCTTCAGCCACTCGGAGTTATACAGCATCAGCGCCTTGCCGTCGGAGAAGTCGATGAAGCGCTCCATCTGGCGCTTGAAGCACTCGGCGTTGTGCTTGATGGTCTCCACAGTCAGCATCTGGCGCATATCGGTACGGCCGGAGGGGTCGCCGATCAGGGTGGTGCCGTCGCCGATCAGGGCGATGGGCTTGTTGCCCGCCATCTGCAGGCGCTTCATCAGGCACAGAGCCATAAAGTGACCCACATGCAGGGAGTCGGCCGTGCAGTCAAAGCCGATGTAGAAGGTGGCCTTGCCGTTGTTGACCATGTCGCGGATTTCTTCCTCATTTGTGACCTGCGCGATCAAGCCGCGGGCCTGCAGTTCTTCATAAATACCCATTTTCTTACATTCCTTTCCTATACGATCTGTGATGTTGAGTTTTTTGACAAGAGGTATCACGGTAAAGCAAAATAAAAACGCCCCCTGTCCTTGGACAGAGGGCGACAAATTATCGCGGTACCACCTCATGTTCGCCGCCTCCTCACGGAAAACGGCCTCGTCGGGTGCTGACACACCCTATCGCTGTAACGGGCGAACCCGACACATCCCTACTGACCTTGAAGTTCAGGCTTTCAGAAGGCTGCTCCGGGATGTATTCACACGCGCCGCCCTCTCCTCTTCTCACCAGCCAGAGGTTCTCTTTGCAGGTGCCGGGGCGTGTTACTTCTTCCCTTCATCACGGTAACGGTATCAAGTTGCCACTATTGTAGCAGATTTTTTCCGTTTGTCAACACTTTTTTCGCAATATGAAAAATATTTCCGAATGTCTCTCATAAGGCGAATTTATAGGGCAAATTTATTCCGGCAGCTCCGCCCGGAATTTCTCCGCCTGAGACAACAATTCCTCCGCACCCTGCAGCATGGTCTCCGTCACCTGCGCGCCGCCGGTCAGGCGGGCCAGCTCCATCTGCCGCTGCTTGCGGTCAAGCTGCCGCACCCGCGTGAAGGTGCGGCCATTGGCCTCCCCCTTCTCCACAGAGAAGTGGGTGTCCGCCATGGCGGCCAGCTGTGGCAGATGGGTGACGCACAGCACCTGCTTATGGCGGCTGATGCGGGCCATCTTTTCGGCCACCTTCTGGGCGGCCCGGCCGCTGACACCGGTGTCCACCTCGTCAAACACCATGGTGGCCACATGATCCTGCTCGCTGAGGACGTTCTTCATGGCCAGCATGATGCGGGCCATCTCGCCGCCGGAGGCGATCTTATTGATCGGCTTCAGCTCCTCGCCCAGATTGGCGGACATAAGGAAGCGCACCTGATCCATGCCGGCGGCGTCCAGCGGCTTCTCGGCAAAGTCCACCTGAAAGCGGATCTTGCCCATATCCAGCTGCCGCAGCTCCGTCAGGATGGCCTGTGACAAGTTCTCCCCCGCCGCTTTCCGGGCGGCGGACAGCTCCTCCGCAGCCTTGCGGGCAGCCTTCTCCACCTTGGCGCAGTCCTTCTCCAGCCGCTCCAGCGCGTCGCCTGCGTAGGCGATGTCATCCAGCTCCTTCCGACAGCTGTCCAGATACGCCAGCATATCCTCCACGGTAGCGCCGTACTTCTTTTTCAAGCGGTAGAACTGATCCAGCCGACCCTCCACCTCGTCCAGCTCGTTGGGGGAGAAATCAAAATTCTCCCGCTGCTCCGCCACGGAAAAGGCGATGTCATAGGCTTCGCTGTACGCGCTCTCCAGACGCTGATACAGGGCATCGAAGCCCTCGTCCAGATGGCGCACGGTACCCAGCGCGTCCTGTGCCTGCCGCAGCAGATTCAGCACACCGCTGCCGTCCTCGCCGCCGTTCAGGGCATAGTCAGCCCCCGACACGGCAGAGATGAACTTCTCGGCGTTCCGCAGCAGATTGCGGCGGCTTTGCAGTTCTTCCTCCTCGCCGCTTTTCAGCTTGGCCCGCTCCAGCTCGCCTATCTGGTATTGCAGGGTATCCATTCGCCGTGCCTTCTCCGCCTCGTCCATTTGCAGGGCGTTCATTTTGCGGCGGATATCCGTCAAGCCATTATACTTGTCAGTATATGCTTCCAAAAGGCTGTCCACCTTGCCGAAGCTGTCCAGATATGCCAGATGCTGCTCCTCATCCAAAAGCTGCTGGCCGTCGTGCTGGCCGTGGATATTCACCAGACGGCTGCCCAGCGTCCGCAGCTGGGACACGGTAACGGGCCGCCCGCCCACACGGCAGACGTTCTTACCGTCCGCGCCGATCTCCCGCTGGAGCATCAGGTCGCCGTTCTCGTCGGGCACCGCGCCCAGCTCCTCGCACAGGGCGGGATCCACATGGGAGAACAGTGCGCTGACAAAGGCCTTGCTGGCGCCGGTGCGGATCAGATCACGGGAGGTGCGCTGGCCCAGCACGGCGCTCATGGCGTCGATGACGATGGATTTACCGGCACCAGTCTCGCCCGTCAGGGCGTTGAAGCCGGGTCGGAAAGCGATCTCCGCCTCCTCGATGATGGCGATATTCTCGATATGAAGCAGTTCCAGCATAGCAGCCCTCCGTTGCGCGTCAGCGCAGCATCTGTTTCACCTGTTCGCAGAAGTCCAATGCCTGAATGTTGTCGTGGAACACCAGAAAGATGGTGTCGTCACCGGCCAGCGTACCCACGATGTCGGTATCGCCCATATTGTCCAGCGCGAAGGCCGCGCCCTGCGCCATACCCTCGATGGTTTTCAGCACCACGATGTTCTGGGCCGCCTCTACGCTGACCACGCTCTCGCGGAAGATGGTGCGCAGCTTGTCAGCGAAGTTCAGCTTCGTCTTATGCACCGACACCGCATAGCGGTAGCGGCCCTGACCGGTGGGCTCCTTCACCAGATGGAGCTGCTTGATGTCCCGGGAAATGGTGGCCTG
>USMI01000179.1 GCA_900555735.1 uncultured Eubacteriales bacterium
AGCCACACCTTCTCGCCCACGGCCTTCATGGTGGGCAGCATCTGCCGCAGCAGCATCAGCGTCACCATGATGATATGCTCGGCGATGGTGACGCCGTAGGCTCCGGCGGAGTTGGTCAGCAGCACGCCCTCATGGGGATACAGCGCCTCGTCCACATAGCGGTCCACACCGGCAAAGCTGGCGCAGAACCATTTCAGCTGCGTCATGCCCTTCAGATCAGTTCGGGCGGGCATGCCGTATACGATCTCATATTCTCCGGCCCGCTCCTTAGGCAGCACGCCGTCCATGTAGTAGTCCACGGTGTAGCCGTGCTTTGCGGCCACCGCCTCGATCTGCCGCTGATGCTGCGGCTCAAAGAATTTTTCCACGACTGCGATTTTTTTCATGGTCACAACTCCTTTATCATTTGTTCCGCGCAGCGCATGCCGTCAGCGGCGGCGGACAGGATGCCTCCGGCATACCCGGCACCCTCGCCGCAGGGGTAAAGCCCGCGGATATTACACTGATACGTTTCGTCCCGCCCGATACGCACGGGGGAGGAGGAACGGCTCTCCACCGCCGTCAGCAGCGCGTCGGGGGCGGCGTAGCCCCGGATCCTCCGCTCCAGCAGCGGCAGGGCCTGCGCGATGCTGTCCGCCACAAAGGGAGGCAGGCAGCGGTGCAGGTCGGTATACGTCACGCCGAGCCGGTAGCTGGGCGTAACGCGGCCCGCCGCCGTGGTGGGACGGCCCAGCAGGAAATCCTCCACACGCTGACAGGGTGCGCGATAATCCCCGCCGCCCAGGGCGTAGGCCGCCGCTTCGATCTCCCGCTGGAACCGGATGCCCGCCAGCGGATCGTCCCCGCCGCCGTAGTCCTCCGGCGTCACGTTGATCAGCAGCGCGCCGTTGATGTTCTCCTTATCGCGGGCATACTCGCTCATGCCGTTGGTGACCACACGACCCGTCTCCGAGGCGGCGGCCACCACCTGCCCGCCGGGGCAGACGCAGAAGGAGAAGGCGCTGCGGCCGTTGTCCAGATGGCAGGATAATTTATAGGTGGAGGGCGGCAAACAAGGGTGGCCCGCATACTTTTTATATTGGGCCGCGTCCATATCCGCCTGCCGGTGCTCGATGCGCACGCCTACGGCAAAGGGCTTGGCGGTCATGGCCACCCCAGCGCCGTACAGCAGCTCCACCGTGTCGCGGGCGCTGTGGCCCAGTGCCAGCAGTGCCTGACGGCAGGACAGCGTGTACGGGCCCTCCGGGCCTTCCACCGTCAGCGCTGTCAGGCGGTTTTCTTTTACAGAGATTCCCGTCAGCTTATGGCCGAACCGGATGTCCGCGCCCAGCGCCAGCAGTTCCCTGCGCATGTTCTGCAATGCGATATGCAGCATATCCGTTCCAACATGGGGCTTGGCGTCCCAGAGAATGTCCTCCGGCGCACCGCACGCCACCAGCTGCTCCATAATATAGCGGTGGCGGACGTCCTTGGTGCCGGTGTTCAGCTTGCCGTCAGAAAACGCGCCCGCGCCGCCCTCGCCGAACTGGACGTTGGACTCGGTGTCCAGCACGCCGCTTTGCCAGAAGCGTTCCACGTCCTGTTGGCGGCGCTCCACACATTGGCCCCGCTCCAGCACGATAGGCTTCGCCCCGCACCGGGCCAGCACCAGCGCCGCGAACAGGCCGGCAGGCCCCATGCCTACCACCACTGGCGGCAGCTCCACCGCTGTAACGGCAGGCGGCTGCGGCAATGGCGGGCTGTCCGGCGCTGTCGCCGTCGTAGGAGAGCCATACCTCCGGCGCGTAGCGGGACACATGCCTGTCCCGGCAGCGCTTCAGGAGCCGCACCTCGTCCTTCACGGTGACGGACACGGTGTAGACGAACCGCAGGCCGTCCCGTGCGTCGATGGCCCGGCGCAGTACCCGCAGCTCGGTCATATCGTCCTCGCGGCAGCGCAGCATGGCGGCGGCTTTCGTTTTCAGTTGTTTCTGCCCCGCGTCCAGCGGAAGCTTCAGGCCCTCCAGCCGCAGCATGGCGCACCTCCTTTCTCCCGTCACAAAAAGTTCAAAAATTTCCGGCAAAACTTAAAGGTTGAATTAAGAAAACCGTATAAACTAATAATCAAGATGAATGATAACACAGTTCGTTCCGAAAATAAAGGAGGAATCCATATGTATAACGACGAATTTGACCGCTTCCATAACGGCGACCAGTATCACTACGGCCGTAACAGCAATCTGCCAGCCGACGACTACCAGCCCGCGGGCCGTGCACCGGACCCGGAGGAACCCAAGCCTGCCAGAAAGTCCGGATTCTTCCACAGCGCGGCGGCCAAGGTGGTGGCTATCGTGCTGGCCTGCGCCATCATCGGCACCGGCTGCGGCTTCGGCGGCGCGGCCCTGTACCGCAGCACCAACCGTCAGACCGTCACCGTCCAGCAGTCCAGCCGTGAGCCTGTTTCCGTGAAGGTGAATCATGTGGACGGGCAGACCAAGATGGAGCCTGCCGAGGTGTACGCCTCCACCGTGAACTCCGCGGTGTCCATCAACACCACCTCCACCAGCGGCACCAACATCTTCGGCCAGACGGTGGAGACCGCCAGCTCCGGCAGCGGCTTCATCATCAGTCAGGACGGCTATATTGTTACCAACTATCACGTTGTGAAGGGCGCGACCTCCGTAAAGGTCACCCTGTATGACGGCGCTACCTATGACGCCACCGTCATCGGCGGCGACAGCGATTACGATGTGGCCGTACTGAAGATCGATGCCGCCGGGCTGTCTCCCGTAACGCTGGGCAACAGCGAGGATGTGAACGTGGGCGACACCGTTCTCGCCATCGGCAACCCTCTGGGCGAGCTGACCTTCTCCATGAGTCAGGGCATCGTCTCCTGCTGTGACCGTGCCATCAACGTGGACGGCACCCCCTTCAACATGATTCAGGTGGATGCCTCCATCAACCCCGGCAACTCCGGCGGCCCGCTGATGAACCTGTACGGTGAGGTGGTGGGTATCGTCTCCGCCAAGTACTCCAGCTATTCCGACACCACCGTGGAGGGTCTGGGCTTCGCCATCCCCATCAGCGACGTGCAGGCCATCATTACCGATATCATCGAAAACGGTCAGGTGACCGGCAAGGCCTATATGGCCATCAAGGCCGGTACCATGACCGAGCAGATGGCTGCCCAGTACAACATCGGCATCACCGAGGGCGTGTTCGTCTACTCCACCGAAAGCGGCGGCGCCGGTGAGCGTGCCGGTTTGCAGTTGGGGGACGTCATCACCAAAGTGAACGACACCGCCATCACCTCTATGACTGATCTGTCCGCCGCCAAGAAGAACTTCAAGGCGGGCGACACTGTGACGCTGACCGTCTACCGTAACGGCGAGTATATCACGCTGGATCTGACCTTCGACGAGCAGCCCCAGACCACCGGCGAGGATACTGCCACCGACAGTCAGCAGGATAACCAGCAGCAGGGCGGTCAGGACTACTCCGACATGTTCCGCGATTTCTACAACTACTACTTCGGCCGGAACGGCCGGTAAGGCGAAAAATGACAGAAGCAGAGGGCTTAGGTCCTCTGCTTTTTCATGCGGCAAATTTCTTCTTGTTATTTACAGCTGCATGGTATATAATACATGATATTATGTCATTATTATGCCCGCAATGTGCAATTACCTCCAATAGAAAGGAAGGCTGCTATGATAAGGATCAACAGTGAGCACGGGGATATCACCATCTCCAATGCGGTGTTCACCACCATTACCGGCGCCGCCGCCACCAACTGCTTCGGCGTCAAGGGCA
>USMI01000180.1 GCA_900555735.1 uncultured Eubacteriales bacterium
GCACACCAAGGTGCTGGAGGACGCCCGCCGCAGCGGCTACGTCCGTGCCCGCATCGACGGCGAAATGCACGAGCTGGATGAGGAGATCAAGCTCTCCAAGACCTTCAAGCATCAGATCGACATTGTGGTGGATCGCCTGATCGTCCGCGCCGATATCGCCACCCGCCTCACCGACAGCGTGGAGACCGCCTCCAACCTGACCGGCGGCCTTGTGACGGTGAACCTGCTGAAGGAGGGACAGGACCTGTCCTTCTCCCAGAACTACGCCTGCGAGGACTGCGGCGTGTCCATCGAGGAGCTGGCGCCCCGCCTGTTCTCCTTCAACAGTCCCTTCGGCGCATGCCCCACCTGCATGGGCCTTGGCATGCAGCTGAAGGTGGACCCCACGCTGGTGATCCCCGACGAGAGCAAGTCCATTCTGGACGGCGCGGTGGTGGCCACCGGGTGGAACTCCATCCGCTCCGACGGCATCTCCCGCATGTACTTTGACGCCCTCAGCAAGCGCTACAACTTCTCTCTCCGCACCCCTTACGCCCAACTGTCCAACGAGGTGAAGGACATCATCCTTTACGGCACAAAGGGCGAGAAGCTGACGCTGGAATACGACCAGCCCCGGGGCAAGGGTACGCTGCATCAGGCCTTTGAGGGCATCGCCAACAATCTGGAGCGGCGCTATGTGGAGACCCAGTCCGACGCCAGCAAGAAGGAGATCGAATCCTTCATGGCGGCCTGCCCCTGCCCCGCCTGTCAGGGCAGGCGGCTGCGGCCGGAGGCACTGGCCGTTACCGTGGGCGGCTTGTCCATCCACGACGCCACCACCATGCCGGTGGATGACGAGATCGCGTTCTTTGACGGCCTGACCCTCACCGGCAATCAGCATATGATCGCCGCGCAGATCTTGAAGGAGATCGGCTCCCGGCTGCGGTTCTTGCAGTCGGTGGGCCTCAGCTATCTGACCCTCAGCCGTTCCTCCGGCACCCTGTCCGGCGGCGAGAGCCAGCGTATCCGTCTGGCCACCCAGATCGGCAGCAGCCTCATGGGCGTGCTGTATATTCTGGACGAGCCCTCCATCGGCCTGCACCAGCGGGACAATGACAAGCTGCTGGACACCCTGCGGCGGCTCCGTGATCTGGGCAACACCCTGATCGTGGTGGAGCATGACGAGGACACCATGCGTGCCGCCGACTGGCTCATCGACATCGGCCCCGGCGCAGGCGCGCTGGGCGGACAGGTGGTGTCTGCTGGAACGCCGGAGCAGGTGATGGCCGACCCCAACAGTCTGACGGGCCAGTACCTCAGCGGCAAAAAGCGCATCGAGGTGCCGGAGTGCCGCCGCGCCGGAAATGGCAAATGGCTGACGGTACGGGGCGCGCGGGAGAACAACCTGAAAAGCATCGACGTGTCAGTGCCGCTGGGCACCCTGACCTGCGTCACCGGCGTATCCGGCAGCGGAAAAAGCTCGCTGGTGAACGAGATCATCTTCAAGCGGCTGGGCGCTGACCTGAACCGCATGAAGGCCCATCCCGGCAAGCATGACGCCATCGAGGGCGAGGAGCATCTGGACAAGGTCATCAACATCGACCAGAGCCCTATCGGCAGAACGCCCCGCTCCAACCCCGCCACCTATACCAACCTGTTCAACGACATCCGCGACCTGTTCGCCTCCCTGCCTGACGCAAAGGCAAGAGGCTACGGCCCCGGCCGGTTCTCCTTCAACACCAAGGGCGGCCGGTGCGAAGCCTGCTGCGGCGACGGTGTGCTGAAGATCGAGATGCACTTCCTTGCGGACGTGTACGTTCCCTGCGAGGTGTGCCACGGCAAGCGCTATAACCGGGAGACGCTGGAGGTGCGCTACAAGGGCAAATCCATCTCCGACGTGCTGGACATGACGGTAGACGAGGCGCTGCCCTTCTTCTCCGCCCTGCCCAAGATCGCCGACCGGCTTCAAACCTTACAGGACGTGGGCCTTGGCTACGTGAAGCTGGGCCAGTCCTCCACCACTCTGTCCGGCGGTGAGGCCCAGCGGGTCAAGCTGGCTACGGAGCTTTCCAAGCGCTCCACCGGCCGCACCATCTATATTCTGGACGAGCCTACCACCGGCCTTCACGCCGACGACGTGAAGAAGCTGCTGGCCGTTTTGCAGCGGCTGGTGGACAGCGGCAATACCGTGCTGGTGATCGAGCACAATCTGGATGTCATCAAATGCGCCGACTACCTGATCGATCTTGGCCCGGAGGGCGGCGTCGGCGGCGGCACGGTGGTGGCCACCGGCACGCCGGAGCAGGTGGCGGCAGTACCGGAGTCCTACACGGGACAGTATCTCAAAAAGATGCTGGCCCGCTAAAGGGCACATCCGCCCCCCCTTCGCATAGGATAGCAAGGGGGAGGGGACGGCATGGCGCTTTTCTGGGAGGGCATCGCGGCATTTCTGGAAGCCGTCGGCATTGCGGCGGTGCTGTGGGTGCTGTTTGACTGGGTGCTGCGCCCCGGACGGGGCGGAGACGCCACCATTTTTGTCCCGCTGACCGGCGACGCGGTGGGCCTTGAGCCGCTTTTGCGGCGGCTGGAGGGCCTGCGTGTGGTGCTGGTGGACGAGGGACTTTCTGACGAGGGACGCACGCGGGCGGAGCAGGCCGTGCGGCGCGATCCTAACATTACACTGAAGAAACGGGGGGAGACCCATGGGGGAACGCGGTACCATTGAGGGCACTGTGGAAAACGTGGTGTTCCAGAACGAGGAAAACGGATATACGGTGCTGAGCCTGCTGACCGATCAGGGCGAGCTGGTCACCGTGGTGGGCTGCATCCCCTTCGCCGCCGCCGGCGAGGGCATGACCGTTACCGGCGTGTGGGTCAACCACCCCACCTACGGCGTGCAGATGACCGCCGAGCTGGTGGAACGCCGCATGCCCCGCGAGGAGGACGACATCGTGTGCTATCTCTCCTCCGGCGTGCTGAAGGGCGTGGGTCCTGCCACCGCCGCGCGGCTGGTGGAGCGCTTCGGCGTCGATACCCTGCGCGTCATCGAGGAGGAGCCGGAGAAGCTGTCCACCCTCAAGGGCATCACCGCAAAGAAGGCCACGGAGATCTCCACGGCCTTCCGCAGCCTGACGGGCCTGCGGCGGGTGATGGAGTTTCTGGGCCGGTACGACCTGCCGGTAACGCTGGCTATGGGACTTCTGCGCGCCTACGGCGACGAGACGCTGGAAAAGCTGAAGGACAACCCCTATCTTCTCACCGACGAGCGCTGCGGCGTGGACTTCGCCGCCGCCGACGAGATCGCCCTGTCCATGGGCTTTGACGGGGACTCCCCCTGCCGCACCGAAGCGGCGGTACTGTACGAACTGAACCACAACCTTTCCAACGGCCATGTGTTCCTGCCCCGGCCCAAGCTGATCGCCGCCACCATGGAGCTGATCGGCGTAGGCGAGGAAGCGGTGGAAAAGGCGCTGGACGACCTGTGTGAGCGCCACGCCGTGGTGTGTAAGCCCATCGCCAACGTGGAGGGCTGTTATCTGCGGCGGATGTACGAGGCGGAGGTCTATGTGGCCAAGCGTCTGGCCGCCGCCTGCGGCGACGACTGGGACTTCGGCCGGGATGTGGACAGGATCATCGGCGATATCGAAAAGCAGCAGGGCATCGCCTATGCGCCGGAGCAGCGCCGCGCCGTGGCGCTGGCGGCGGAAAAGGGCGTGCTGCTGCTGACCGGCGGCCCCGGCACCGGCAAGACCACCACGGGCAACGCCATCCTGCAGCTGCTGGAACATCACG
>USMI01000181.1 GCA_900555735.1 uncultured Eubacteriales bacterium
TGGATTTTCTGGAGCAGAACATGCTGAAGGAATTCCCTCTTGGCGTGATCCGGGATAAGAGCAAGGAGGAGGCGTGAATATGGAACGGAATCTGATGGTGGCCGGCTTCGGCGGTCAGGGCGTCATGACACTGGGCAAATTTCTGGCGGAAGCCACCTGCGACTCGACGGATAAGAACGTTACCTTCTTCCCCTCCTACGGCGCGGAGCAGCGTGGCGGTACGGCCAACTGCTATGTGGTGATCTCCGACGACGACATCGGCGCACCCTTGGGCGACAGTATGGACGATCTCATCGTTATGAACGACCCCAGCCTCAACAAGTTTCTCTATAAGCTTGTCCCCGGCGGGACTTTGTTCATCAACAGCTCCATTGTCACCAGCGAAATTACCCGACAGGATATCAAGGTGGTGAAGGTGCCCGTTACTGAGATGGCTTTGGAGATGGGCAACGCCAAGGTGCTGAACATCATCATGCTGGGCGCTTACGTTGGCTATACGCAGGTGGTGCCGGAGAACGTGGTGTGGCAGACCATCGAACATAAGCTGGGCAAAAAGCCCAAGCTGCTGCCTCTCAACAAGCAGGCCTTCGAGGCCGGGTTGAAGATCGGCAAAGAGGCCCGGTAAAACGGCAATAATTTTCTTGATACGAAACAGAGCCGCACGGATGTTTCCCCGTGCGGCTCTTGTGTTTCATTGAATCATTTGGTAAACTGGATAGGAGAGTGAAAATCCATACATAAAATATGCATTTGGAGGGCTTCCCTATGAAACAACTGAACCGCTGGGTCTATGCCATCGCGGGCGTGATCGTGCTGCTGTTTGCCGGTCTCGTGTACGCATGGAGCGTGCTGAGCACCCCCATCGCCGCCGAGTTCACCGGCTGGACCAAGGCGCAGCTCAGTATGACCTTTACCATCGTCATGATCCTGTTCTGCATCGGCTCGCTGCTGTGCGGCCTGCTCAGCGGCAAGCTCAGTGCCAAGATGTCCGTGCGCATCGGCGCGGTGCTGTTCCTGCTGGGCTTCTTTCTGGCCAGCCGCACCCAGTCTCTGGCCATGCTGTATATCGGCTTCGGCGTGCTGTGCGGTCTCAGCTCCGGCCTTTGCTATAACGCCGTCATGAGCACCATGGTCCGCTGGTTCCCCGACCGTCCCGGCCTGATCTCCGGCGTGCTGCTGATGGGCTTCGGCAGCGGCAGCTTCATCATCGGCAAGCTCTATCAGGCGTGGACGCCCGACTGGATCGGCGGCTGGCGTGTCAGCTTCGTGGTGCTGGGCATCATCATTTTCGTGGTGCTGGCCATCTGCTCCTTCTTCTTTGTGGCGCCCGGCGCGGACTTTGTGGCCCCTGCCGGTAAGGGCGGCAAGACCGCCGTCAAGGCGGCGGGCCATGACCATAAGCCGCTGGAGATGGTGAAAAAGCCCACCTTCTGGCTGTATTACGTCTGGGCGATCGCTGTCAGCGCGGCGGGCCTTGCTCTGATCTCGCAGGCCAGCGGCGTGGTGTGGGAGGCCAGCGCCGACCAGACCGCCTCCTCCGTGGCCACCATCGTGGGCCTGATCTCCGTCTGCAACGCGCTGGGCCGCGTGCTGTTCGGCGGCATGTATGATAAGTATGGCCGCAAGGTCTCCATGCAGCTGGTGAACGCGCTGTTCATCATCACCTCGGTGGTGCTGATTCTGGCGCTGAGCACCCGCAGTATCGTGGTGGTCATCATCGGCTTCGTGCTGGGTGGCCTGGCCTACTCCGGCGTGACGCCCACCAACTCCGCTTTCTGCCGCGCCTACTTTGGCCCTGCCCACTATCCGGTGAACTTCCCCCTGATCAACAGCAATCTGATATTCGCCAGCTTCGGTAGCACCATTTCTGGTGCGCTGTTCGACGCCAGCGGCTCCTATAACGCCACCTTCTTTCTGATTATCGGTCTTGCCGCGGCGGGCATCCTGTGCTCGCTGGGTATTTCGGTGTGCGATCGGAAGAATAAGTAAGGAAAACCCGATCGTGCGGGGCGATGCCCACATCGCCCCGCACGATATAGATAGCGCCTTCAAAGAGAAGAAGGAAGCTACGGCGGCATAGCCGCCGAGATCGTGGCTAAAAACATGCCACCGGCATGTTTTTTTGACGCCCCGACGTCAGAAAAATGATTTGGTTTTTTCGCGGCGTCCGCGCCGCGAACTCTGCGAGGCTTCTCTGACTCCCGCGCGGCAGCGCGGGAGTTTTTCTCCAAAAACTCCTTTACAAATCGTATAACGCCGTGTATAATTTACCTGTTGTATTCAAATACAGAGAAACAGGGTGAGAGAGTAACATGGCAACTGATTTTTCCCGCACGCTGTCCCTGCTGCGGCAGGAGGCGGGCATTTCCCAGCGGAAGGCAGCCGCCGCGCTGGGCATTTCTCAGGCACTGCTGAGCCACTATGAAAACGGCATCCGCGAGCCGGGCCTTGCCTTCGTGACGAAGGTGTGCGACTTCTACCACGTCTCGGCGGACTATCTGCTGGGCCGCACCGCCAGCCGTGACGGCAGCATTATCGAGGCGGCGGAGCTGTACGACGCCAGCGACGAAAAGGGTACGCTGAAGGGCAGTATTCTGGCCACGCTGCAAAAGAAGCTGGTGGTCAACACCACCGGCGTGCTGTTCGACCTGCTGGGCAAATGCGGCGACCGGACGGCCATCACCGCCGCGGGCGACTATCTCAGCACGGCACTTTATACGCTGCTGCGGCACTTCTACCGCCGCGCCGGCGGCAACGAGGACTTTTTTGCCACCGCCGCCGTGGATTTCGATGCCGGAACAGTGGACGCCGCCATGCTGCGCAGCCGCGCCGCCTATCTGCGGGCGCTGTCGTCGGCGGAGAAGCTGCCGGAGCTGAGCTCCGACGATCTGACCGCCGCGCCCGGTCTGGGCCAGAGCACCGCCCAGGTGATCCACAACGTGGACGAGCTGGCCGGAAGGCAGTAAGTGCGATCCCGCAGGGCGGTATGACCGCAAGCCGTTGCGAGCAGAGCAACAGCTCCCACAGTTGAATTGCATGAGCGGCAGCGGCGCGAGAAGAAAGACGATTCGTCATGCGCCGCGATACCAACTATGTTCTGTGAACGCGCGGTACAAGGCACCAATGAAAACCAGAGTATAGCGTGGGCGGATTCTTAAACCGCAGGTTTAAGCTGTTCTTTTGGTCACTTTTGGAACAGCGGCCAAAAGTGACTCGCGCCGGGGCGCGAAACGCTCCAAATCGTACTGCCGAGATATTTGACGTTACGCCCGACAAATGCATAAATGTCCAATTCTGACACTTCCTCAAGGAGGCTTTCATTTATATGTTTGACCAATCTCACATTCGCAACTTCTCCATCATCGCCCATATCGACCACGGCAAGTCCACGCTGGCGGATCGCCTGCTGGAAAAGTGCAACGCCGTGCCGGAGCGGGAGATGGAAAACCAGCTGCTGGACAACATGGATCTGGAGCGTGAGCGTGGCATCACCATCAAGTCCCGCGCCGTACAGATCTTCTATAAGGCGCAGGACGGCGAGGTCTATGCTCTGAACCTCATCGACACGCCGGGCCATGTGGACTTCAATTACGAGGTCAGCCGTTCCCTCGCCGCCTGCGAGGGTGCGCTGCTGGTGGTGGACGCCACGCAGGGCGTGGAGGCCCAGACGCTGGCCAATACCTATCTGGCCATGGATCACGACTTGGAAATTCTGCCCGTGTTCAACAAGATCGACCTGCCCGCCGCCGATCCCCTGAAGGCCAAGC
>USMI01000182.1 GCA_900555735.1 uncultured Eubacteriales bacterium
CAGGGCGAGGAGATGAGCGCCCTGTACCGCATGGCCTTCTCCACCCACAAGCAGGTGGACATCGGCCCCGGCGACAAGGTCATCATCTCCGCCAGCGCCATTCCCGGCAACGAGGTGACGGTGGGCCGCGTCATCAACGAGCTGTTCCGCAAGGGCGCGGATGTGGTGTATGACAAGGCGGACATGCTGCATGTGTCCGGCCATGCCTGTCAGGAGGAGCTGAAGATCATCCACGCCCTGACCAAGCCCAAGTTCTTTATTCCCCTCCACGGCGAGCAGCGCATGCTGCAGATCCACAAGCGGGTGGCGGAGAGCATGGGCATGCATCCCAACAACATCTGCGTGGCCGATAACGGCAGCGTCATCGAGCTGACCACCAAGCACATGAAGTGCGAGACCACCGTTCCTTCCGGCGAGGTGTTCGTGGACGGCGGCGGCGTGGGCGAGGTGGGCGCCGTAGTGCTGAACGACCGGAAGATTCTGGCCGAGGACGGCATGGTGGTGGTGGTCCTGTCCATCTCCAGCCACGACCACCAGCTGCTGTGCGAGCCGGAGATCGTCACCCGCGGCTTCGTGTACGTCAAGGAGTCCGAGGAGCTGATGCAGGAGATGCGGAACGTGGCCATGAAGGCGGTGGACGGCATGTCCAACCGCCGCCGCAAGGACGACGGCGAGATCTGCCGCACGGTGAAGTCCGCCGTCAGCAGCTACCTCTATAAGCAGACCAAGCGCAGCCCCATGATTATCCCCATGGTGACGAAGCTGTAAATTTTGCCTCTGGGTGTTCCGTGCCTCCGGGTACGGGGACGGCCTTCGGCGGCCCACTTTTCCCAATAGTGTAGGGGCCGACGACTCTGTCGGTCCCCGGAAAATCAAACGGACATCGTCAGGGCGGACAGGGGCGTCCGCCCCTGCAACGGTTCAGCAGTCCCCCGTCGTATGTCGGACAGAGTGCGCATCGTTCCTCCGCAAAGCATACAGTGCGAAAGCTCCCCTCCGCAACCCAAAGTTGCGCCATAGTTGGTGGCGGCAACGGGGCATTTCCGGTATCATAACGTCATCAAACGCAAAGGAGCGAAACCGATGATGACAATTTATCTGGGCCTGATGGCTCTGGGCGCGGCGCTGATGGCGCTGCTGGTGACGGGAGTGTGGGCGTTATGCAGATGATGTGCAGAGGTTGCCGCGAAGGAGGTATGGCATTATGAGATTTGCTTCGATCAGCACCCTCCTGATGCTTCTGATAACGGCGGTCATCGTTGCCGCCATCGGCTATCTGTTCGTCCTGCTGATCCGCGCCCTGCGGAAGTATCTGCGCAGCGGCGAGGTGCGGCAGGAGAACCGGGCGGCGGTGGAATCGCTGGCCAAGGCTTTGAAGGGCCACCGTGAGCGCTGCCGCATGACTCAGGAGTTCGTGGCGGAGGCCATCGGCGTCAGTCGTCAGGCCGTCAGCAAGTGGGAGACTGGCGCGGCGGATCCCAGCACCGCCAATCTGCTGGCGTTGGCCAAGCTGTACGGCGTGTCGCCGGAGGAACTGCTGCACAACGCGCAAAGCGAGGATGAATAAAGAAAAGAGACGGCCACAAGCCGTCTCTTTTCTTTATCAAAACCACTTTTTTCGCTTGAAGTACCAGATCAGCGCTGCCACCACCAGCACCGACACGGCTACCACCACCGGATAGCCGTAGCGCCATTCCAGCAGCGGCATGCCCGTAAAGTTCATGCCGTACCATCCGGCGATCAGCGTCAGCGGCAGGAAGATGGCGGTAACGATAGTCAGCACCTTCATGACCCGGTTCTGGGCGATGTCCACCTGCGCCTGATACTCGCTGCTGATCTGGGTGGCGTATTCGTGGAGCATCCGGGTCTCGCCCCGCAGATTCTCCACCCGGCGCAGAAAATGGCTCATGCGCTTTTTGCTCTGGGATGTGAACAGGTCCTCCGCCTCCTCCAGCAGGGAGGAGGCGAAGTCGGCCAGCTGGGCGTAAAACCGGTTGGTTCGGTTCAGCTCCTTGCGGATAACGCTCATCTGATGGAGAAAGCGGCCCGTCTCGTTGTCCAGCACCGCTTGCTCCAGATTGGTCAGCCGGGTCTCCAGCTGCTGGATATAGGGCAGGTCGTTCTGGATCAGCGCCATCAGCAGCGCCGTCAGAAAGGCGTCGGGACTGCCGGGCAGCGCCGGACGCTGGACCGCCAGATGGCCGATGCAGTCCGCCGCCACATGGTCGTGATCCACCACCAGAAGTGCGCCCTCCGACCATGTGAAGCTCAGACTGCGTGCGCTCTGATTGGCCCGGGGCGGCGTGCGCAGGTGGCCGGTCACGCAGGTGTGATCGGCCCGCAGCCAGCAGAATTGGGATTCGTGGGCATCGGCGGGCATGACCGGCGGCGTCAGTCCCTCCGGCAGCGGCGCGGCATGCAGCTCGGCCGGCGAGAGAACCGCCAGAATGCCCTGCCAGTGCTCCGGCGGGGCGCTCAGCGGCTGCAGGCCGTTGTCAAAACGGTAATAGGGCATGGGGACTCCTTTCTTTTTTTGAGGGGAGTTTCGCTCTCCGGAGCGATCATGCGGCGGATCTCCGCCCGTTCCTCCTCCGTCAGCGCCGGGTCTGCGGCTATACGCCGCAGTTTGTCGGCAGGGTATTGGTTCATCCGCAGCTCCAGACGGCGGGCCTGCTGCTCCTCCACCGTCTCCGGCAGGGGAAGCTCCGCCGGATAGCGCAGCTCCATGCGGCGGCAGACGGGGCAGACCCAAACCTCCGCCGTCAGGGTGCTGTCCCGAATGGCGGTGGGAAACGGGGTCACGTCCGGCGACACCGCGAAAGCGCCCCGGTCAATGAGCCGCAGCGCCGTATCCGGGCAGCGGAGACAATGGGGAACTGGATAGTCGTTTGTCATGGTGGGCTCCTTTCTTTGTCGGAGGGCGAAACATTTTATTATACCATAAGGGGCAGGGCAATGCCCTGCCCCTTGGGGGTCAAAATTCCGGTGCGTCCGGTGTGCGGCGGTACAGGAGAGGTCTGCCCTCGGCGTCCACCAGCATGCACATGCCGCCGGAGTTGCCGGCGCAGTGATACAGGTACTGCACGCCGGTCTGGGTATCCACCCAGATCTCGCTACTGCCCAGGAAACCGCCTTCCTCCAGGATCTTGATGAAACGAGTCTCTTTCTTTGCCATACGCTTACTCCGCCTTGTCGCTCTCCAGCAGCGTCTTGGCGCTGGCGGCCAGACCGGCCAGGCCCTGGATCTCGCTGGGGATGATGATCTTGGTGGCCTTGCCGTCGGCCATCTTCTGCATGGCCTCCAGGGCCTTCAGCTTGATGACCTGATCGTTGGGGGCGTTCTCGTTCAGCAGCCGCATGGAGTCGGCCATGGCCTGCTGCACCTTCAGGATGGACTGGGCCTCGGCCTCGGCGGCCATGATCTTGGCCTGCTTGGCAGCGTCGGCCCGCAGGATGGCGGACTGCTGCTCGCCCTCGGCCACCAGGATCTGGCTGGCCTTCTGGCCCTCGGCCTGCAGGATGGACTCGCGGCGCTCACGCTCGGCCTTCATCTGCTTCTCCATGGCGTTCTGGATCTCGCGGGGCGGCAGGATGTTCTTCAGCTCCACGCGGTTGACCTTGATGCCCCAGGGGTCGGTGGCCTCGTCCAGAATGGAGCGCATCTTGGCGTTGATG
>USMI01000183.1 GCA_900555735.1 uncultured Eubacteriales bacterium
CAGGATTTCTCCATGCGCTATATGCTGGTGGACGGCCACGGCAACTTCGGCTCCGTGGATGGCGACCCCCCTGCCGCCTACCGATACACCGAGGCCCGCTTGAGCAAGATCTCCAACGAGATGCTGCGGGATATCGAGAAGGACACGGTGGACTGGGACCCTAACTTCGACGAGAGCCGCAAGGAGCCCCGTGTCCTCCCCTGCCGTTTCCCCAACCTGCTGGTGAACGGCTCCAGCGGCATCGCCGTTGGTATGGCCACCAACATCCCGCCCCACAACCTGCAGGAGGTCATCGGGGCGTGCATCTGTGTGCTGGATAACCCGGAGGCCACCCTCTCCGACCTGATGGAGCATGTGAAGGGACCCGACTTCCCCACCCGCGGCATCATCATGGGCCGCAGCGGTATCCGTGCCGCCTATGCCACCGGCCGGGGCCGCCTGATGGTCCGCGCCCGCCACGAGTTTGAGGAGTTCGGCAGCGGCCGCACCCGCATCATCTTCACGGAGCTGCCCTATCAGGTGAACAAGCGCATGCTCATCAAGTCCATCGCCGATCAGGTGGAGGACAAGCGTATCGAGGGCATCTCCGATATCCGGGATGAGTCCGACCGCAACGGTATGCGCATGGTCATCGAGCTGAAGCGCGACGCCAATCCGCAGGTGGTGCTGAACCGCCTGTTTACCCAGACCCAGTTGCAGACCACCTTCGCCATCAATATGCTGGCCCTTGTGGAAAACCAGCGCCAGCCCAAGATTTTGTCCCTGCGGCATATCATCGACGAGTATCTCAAGTTCCAAGAGGAGATCATCGTCCGCCGCACCCGCTTCGACCTGAAAAAGGCGCAGGAGCGGGCCCATCTGCTGGAGGGTCTGCTGATCGCGCAGGACAACATCGACGAGGTCATTAAAATCATTCGCACCAGCTACGACAACGCCAAGGAAAACCTGATGGCCCGCTTCGGTCTGGACGACGTGCAGGCGCAGGCCATTCTGGATATGCGCCTGAAGGCCCTGCAGGGCCTCGACCGGGAGAAGCTGCAGAACGAATATAAGGAGCTGGAGGAGCGCATCGCCTACTTCCTGCGGATCCTCAACGACGAGTCTCTGGTGAAGTCCATCCTGAAGGAGGAGCTGACCGCCATCGCCGATAAGTACGGTGACGAGCGCAAGACCGAGATTCAGGACGTGGAGGACGAGATCGACATCGAGGACCTCATCGAGGAGGAGCAGTGCGTCTATACCCTGACCAACAACGGCTATATCAAGCGCACGCCGGTCAGCGAATACGCGGCCCAGTCCAAGGGCGGCATGGGCAAAAAGGGCATCACCACCCGCGACGAGGATTACGTCTGCGACGTGTTCACCGCCTCCACCCATGATTTCATCATGTTCTTCACCGATACCGGCAAGGTCTACCGCAAGAAGGGCTATCAGATCCCCGAATCCGGCAAGGCCGCCAAGGGCACCGCGCTGGTGAATATCCTCCAGATCGAGACCGACGAGCGGGTGCAGGCCATGATCCATTACCGGCCCAGCGAGGAGACCGACGACAGCCACCTGCAATTGACCATGGTGACCGAGAACGGCACCGTGAAGCGCGTGGCGGTGTCCGCCTTCCGCAACCTGCGGCAGAACGGTATCCGCGCCCTCCGTCTGGACGAGGGCGACCGTCTGGTGTCCGTGCTGGAGACCGACGGCCAGAGCCGCGTGCTGATCGCCACCTATGACGGTATGGCGGTGTGCTTCGACGAGAACGACGTCCGCTCCATGGGCCGCGACGCCGTGGGCGTCCGGGGCATCCGCCTCCGTGAGGGCGACCGTGTCATCGGCGCCGCCAAGGCGGTGGAGGGCTGTCAGGTGCTGTCCATCACCGAGCGGGGCTTCGGCAAGCAGACGCCGGTGGAGGAGTACCGCGTCACCAACCGCGGCGGCATCGGCATCAAGAACTATATGGTCACCGACAAGACCGGCGGCATGGTGGGCATGAAGGTGGTAGACGGCAGCGAGGATATCCTGCTCATCACCCAGAGCGGCATCATGCTGCGCACGGCGGTGGAGAACATCCGCAGCGCCGGCCGCGCCACGCAGGGCGTTATCGTCATGCGCTTCAAGGAGGAGGGCGACCGCGTGATCGCCATGGCTCTGACCGACAAGGACGAGGAAGAAGCATAAGCTTACGATAAGAATTTGTAGGGGCGGACGACTCTGTCCGCCCCTTCTGCCTCAGAAATACTGGTTTCACCATCAAAAAGGAGACCCTTATGGACACCCTTTCCCTTTCCATCATCGCCCATATCCATACCCCCTTTGCCGAGAAATTCGGCGTCCCGCGGCAAAGCGGCCTTGCCCCAACGGCGGGACGGATCGTCTTTGCGCCGGAGTACCGCAACCCCGATGCCCTGCGGGGTCTGGAGGGCTTTTCCCACCTGTGGCTGGTGTGGGTGTTCGATCAGGCCATCCGGAAGGACTGGTCGCCCACCGTGCGGCCGCCTCGTCTGGGCGGCAACCAGCGCATGGGCGTGTTTGCCACCCGCTCCCCCTTCCGGCCCAACCCCATCGGCCTGAGCTGCGTGGAGCTGTCCGGCGTGGAGTGGGACACCCCCGACGGGCCGGTGATCCATGTCCGGGGCGCCGATCTGGTGGACGGCACGCCCATTCTGGACATCAAGCCCTATCTCCCCTACTGCGACGCCCGGCTTGACGCCAGAGGCGGCTTTACCGACGGTCTCAACAGCGCCGCGCTGACGGTGGACTGCCCGTCCGCCCTGCTGGAACGGCTTCCGGAGACAGAGCGCCCCGGCCTTTTGGCGGTGCTGGCCAACGATCCCCGGCCCCGGTATCAGGACGATCCCCAGCGCCTGTACGGCCTGACCTACGCGGGATGCAACGTGACCTTCCGTGTGGAAGGGGGAACAGTGGTCGTTGTTGGGGTGGAATAAATACTTTTTTGTATAAAGGATGTTTCGCCCTCTGGGGCGACCTACTTTTGCCCACAGCGGCAAAAGTACCTCGCGCTCGGAAGCGCGAAACGCCCCCTACTAATCTTATAAGGAACGAATCAATTATGAAAAAAGTAACCATCTACACTGACGGCGCTTGCAGCGGCAATCCCGGCCCCGGCGGCTGGGGCGCCATTCTGGAATGGCAGGGCCACGAAAAGGAGCTGTCCGGCGGCGAGGCCCAGACCACCAATAACCGCATGGAGCTGACCGCCGTGCTGACGGCGCTGCGCCTGCTGAAGGAGCCCTGCATCGTGGAGCTTTACAGCGACTCCAAATATGTGGTGGACGCCATTGACAAGGGCTGGCTGTACGGCTGGCAGAAAAAGGACTGGATCAAGGCCGACAAGAAGCCGGTGCTGAACGTTGACCTGTGGCAGCAGCTGCTGCCGGAGCTGAAGCGTCACGACGTGCGCCTTCACTGGGTCAAGGGCCATGCCGAGAACGAGAAGAACAACCGCTGCGACCAGCTGGCGGTGGCCGAGAGCAAAAAGTTCAAATAAACGCCGAATCCTTCGGCAAAATCACCTATTGATTCATAATTTGTTTCCAATGTTCATAAAAAGTTCACGGGCAATTCAAGATTCCGAAAAAAATATAGGGTAGTATAGACTCATCCAAAAGGAAGCCAATCCTTATGTGATTTTTCTCTCTCTCCTAACAAAACACACAA
>USMI01000184.1 GCA_900555735.1 uncultured Eubacteriales bacterium
AAATGTTCTTCAGGCCGTTGGCGCTCCACTGGTCGACGAAGTCAGCCATGGGAGAGGACGGGGTGATGGGGTAGATGGCAGCGACTTCGGAAAACGCATAGCTCACATGCGCGGCCGCGTTATTGCCATCCATGGATTTCATTTTTCTTACCATTTATGAACCTCCTTCATACACTCTCCGCCTTTTACAAGGCGAAATACTCAGCGTATCAGGATAATATCACAAAAAAACCGGAGTGTAAACGGCATTTTTATGAAATTTTCGTAACAAGAAACTAAAAGTGCGATTTTGCTGTTAAGAATTCTGACAGCCGTTGACAGCATCGCTTATTTTTCAAAAACTATTGTCCTTTTCCCTGTTTATGTGATAAAATAATATAAATATGTGAATTTGCGGAAAAGAGGCGAGGATCATGGTGACCACGGTGCGTTCTCTGGGGCTGACCGGCGTCAGCGGTTACGAGGTGACGGTGGAGTGCATGCTCTCCGGCGGACTGCCCGCCTTCGATGTGGTGGGATTGCCGGACGCGGCGGTAAAGGAAGCCCGCGAGCGGGTACGGGCCGCGATGAAAAACTGCGGGGCACAATTCCCCGTCAGCCGCATCACCGTCAATCTGGCTCCGGCCCGTCTGCGGAAGGAAGGCACGGTGTACGACCTGCCCATCCTGCTGGGCATCATGGCCGCGGCGGGCGAGCTGCGTGCCATGCCGGAGGACGCCGCCTTTCTGGGTGAGTTGAGTCTGGGCGGTGATGTACGGCCCGTCACCGGCGTGCTGCCCATGGCCATGTTCGCCGCCCGTCAGGGCATCCGGCAGCTGTACGTCCCCGCCGCCAATGCCGCCGAGGCCACGCTGGCCGACGGCCTGACCGTCTACGGCGTGGAGAACGTGAGACAGCTGGCGGCCCACCTGAAGGGTGAAAGCGCCATCGGTCCCGCGCCCCGGTGGGAGCCCTCCGCGCCGTCCCGGCCCCTGCCGGACTTTGCCGACGTGATGGGGCAGGAAAACGTGAAGCGGGCGCTGGAGATCGCCGCCGCAGGCGGTCACAACGTGCTGCTGATCGGCTCTCCCGGCTCCGGCAAGTCTATGCTGGCCCGCCGATTGCCCTCTATCCTGCCGGATATGACCCGGCCGGAAGCGCTGCAAACTACAGAAATCTACTCCGTGGCGGGCATGACCGACCCCCGGCATCCGCTGGTGGACGCCCGGCCCTTCCGCAGTCCCCACCACACCGCCTCGCCGGTGTCCCTATCCGGCGGCGGGAGCATCCCCCGTCCCGGCGAGATCTCTCTGGCTCACAACGGCATCCTGTTTCTGGACGAGCTGCCGGAATTCGATAAGTCCGCGCTGGAGACGTTGCGCCAGCCGCTGGAGGACGGACAGGTGACCATCACGCGAGCCACCGGCTCCCTGACGCTGCCCAGCCGCTTCATGCTGGTGTGCGCCATGAACCCCTGCCGCTGCGGATGGTACGGCCATCCCTCCGGACGGTGCCGCTGCTCGGCTCAGCAGGTGGAGCAGTATATGCGCCGGGTGTCCGGCCCACTGCTGGATCGCATCGACATGCATATCGAGGTGCCGTCGGTGGAGTACGAGGCCATGCGCCGCAAGGAACAGCCGGAGTCCTCGGCGGAGGTGCGCAAACGGGTCAACGCCGCCCAGGAGGTGCAGAAGCGCCGCTTTGAGGGCACGTCCGTCACCTGCAACGCCTACATGACCCCGGTGATGATCGGCCAGTACTGCCAGCTGGACGCGGCAGGCGAAAAGGTCATGCAGGGCGCGTTTGACCGCCTTGGCCTGACCGGACGCAGCCATGACCGCATCCTGCGCATGGCCCGCACCATCGCCGATCTGGACGGCGCGGAGAACATCGGCGTCCAGCATCTGGCGGAGGCCATCCAGTACCGGAGCAGTAATCTGTTGAAGTAATTTCATTCATATATAAATAAGGAGAACCCCCATGCACGAGATCATTCTTTGCAAGCTGGGCGAGATCGTCCTGAAGGGACTGAACCGCCACAGCTTTGAGATGAAGTTGATGAGCAACATCCGCCGCCGCACCCAGCGGTACGGCAAGTTCAAAATCTATTCCCGCCAGTCCACCATCTATGTGGAGCCGGTGGAGGAGACCTGCGATCTGGACGCCGCCTACGACGCCTGCAAGAAGGTGTTCGGCATCATCGCCATCGCCCGGGCCGTGCCCTGCGCCAAGGAGAAGGAGGCCATCTTCAACACCGCCAAGGAGTATCTGGCTCCGGCGCTGCTGGCGGCCAAGTCCTTCAAGGTGGAGAGCAAGCGCTCCGACAAGTCCTTCCCCATGGGCAGCATCCAGCTGAGCCAGTGGGTGGGCGGCGCGCTGCACGACGCCTTCCCCCACCTGATCGTGGACGTGCATGACCCGGAGCTGACGGTGCATCTGGAGGTGCGGGAGGACGCGGCCTATGTCCATGGCCCGGCGGAGGCCGCCGCGGGCGGCCTGCCCATCGGCATGGGCGGCCACGCGGTGAGCCTGCTGTCCGGCGGCATCGACAGTCCCGTGTCCAGCTACATGATCGCCAAGCGCGGCGTGCAGCTGGAGCTGCTGCACTTTGCCTCCCCGCCCTACACCAGCGAGCAGGCCCGTGAAAAGGTCTTGCAGCTGGCGCAGGAGCTGACGGTCTGGTGCGGGCGGCTGACGGTGCATGTGGTGCCCTTTACCGAAATTCAGGAGGAGATCCGCCGCAAATGTCCGGAGGATCACTTCACCCTCATTATGCGGCGGTTCATGATGCGGCTGGGCGACCGGCTGGCCCATGAGCTGGCCTGCAAGGCCATCGTCACCGGCGAAAGTCTGGGACAGGTGGCCAGCCAGACCATTCAGGCGCTGGTGGTCAGCGACGACGTGGCCACCCTGCCGGTGCTGCGGCCCCTGATCGGCATGGACAAGGAGGAGATCGTCCGCATCGCCCGCCATGTGGGCACCTTCGATACCTCCATCCTGCCCTATGAGGACTGCTGCACCGTGTTCACGCCCCGCCACCCCAAGACCAAGCCCAATCTGGAGGAGGTCCGGGAGTACGAGGCGGCGCTGGACATCGACGCACTGTGCGACAAGGCGCTGGCGGGCCGTGAGATGATCCGCCTGTACCCCAAGCACTGAGGTGCGCGCCATGAACGAGACGTTAGAGCAGCAGGTCATCGCGGCGCTGAAGGCGCGGGGCCTGACCCTTGCCGCGGCGGAGAGCTGCACCGGCGGCCTGACCGCCAAGCGGCTGACGGACGTACCCGGCGCGTCGGCGGTGTTTCTGGGCGGCGTGGTCAGCTATACCAACGGCGTCAAGGAGCGGGTGCTGGGCGTCCCCCACGACACGCTGGAGGAATACGGTGCGGTGTCCGAGCCGACGGCCCGCGCCATGGCAGAGGGCGTCCGCCATCTGACCTGTGCGGACTTCGGCCTGTCCGTCACCGGCGTGGCAGGCCCCGATAAGGACGACCGTGGCCACGACGTAGGCACCGTGTATATCGCCCTGTCCGCTCAAAACGAAACCACTGTGCAGCTTCTGCACCTCTCCGGCGACCGCAGCGCCATCCGCGCCGCCGCCGCGGACGAGATGCTCCGCATGCTGCTGGCCTATATAAATTAAAAGGAGACAAACGCAATGGCAAAGAACAAGGTCTATTCCCAGATCAACC
>USMI01000185.1 GCA_900555735.1 uncultured Eubacteriales bacterium
AAAACCCCCCCCCCCCGCCACGATACCGAGCAGCTTTGGGAGGAGCCGGAGCGCCGCAGGCCCGAGCCGGAGCCGGAACCGGAGCCCGACAGTGATGAGGCGTTCCGGGCGGAAAAGCGCCGGGTAAAGCACACCCGCCGCGCACTGACCGTTCTCACCTTCCCGGTGGCGGCGCTGCTGGCCCTGGCGATCCTTGAGGGCCTGGGCTATATGCCCGCGGCATGGACGGAAAGCGTCATGCTGCACGCCCGCGTGCCCTGCGGCATCCTGCTGCTGGCGGCTTTGCTGGCGCTGGATGTGTGGAAATACGCCTTCCGGGAGGTAAAAACCGGCCATGTGACCAGCGCCCTCGGCGCGCTGCTGCTGACGCTGGCCGTGAGCTTTGACGGTATCATAGCCGCCGTCACGCAGGACGGTCATGCGCCCTTTGCCGCCACCGCCGCGCTCCTGATCTGGATGGAGCTGTGGGCGCTGCTGCTGGAGGCCGAGACGCGGCGCGACGCCTTCCAGCTGGTGAATGTCGGCGGCGAGCCGCCCTATGTGGCCTCCAGCGTGGATGTGGGGCTTTGCAAGCAGAAGGGGCGGCTGTCCGGCTTCTATCGCATGACGGACAAGACCGATCCCGCCCGCCGCTGGCAATGGTATCTGACGCCCATCCTGCTGAGCGCCGCCACGGTGCTTGCCGCGGTGGTGTGTCTGTCGGGCCAGTGCATGGAGCGGTTCCTGTGGGTCTGGTCGGCCCACCTGACGGTGGCCCTGCCCCTGTCTCTGTCGTTGACGGCGGCGCTGCCCCTGCAGCGGCTCCAGTACCGCCTGACCCGCAGCGGCAGCGCGCTGGCCGGTTATGCCGGGACTCCGGCGCTGAGCCGCAGCCGCCAGCTGCTGATTACGGAAAACGACCTGTTCCCCACCGGCACCGTGGCCTTCAACGGCTATAAGGTCTATGGTGAGGAGCGGATCAAGATGCTCTCCTATGCCGCCGGTATGGCACTGGCGGCCCACAGCCAGCTTTCGCCCCTGTTCCGCCAGCAGCTTGCGGCGGAGGGCGGCTTCTCCGCCCGTGTGGACGACCTGCGCTTCTGCGAGGAGGGCGGCGTCATCGGCACCATCCGGGGCGAAACGGTGACCATGGGCAGCGCCTATTTCATGCGCAAGCAGAAGATCCCGCTGCCTCATGACCTGAAGCTGCAGACCGGCGTCTTTCTGGCTGTCGACGGTGTGCTGGGCGCTATCTTCGTCATCAAGTACCAGCCCTCCCGCAATGTTGACTGGGCGCTGCGGGCTCTGCGCCGGGCCGGACTGCGGCCCGTGCTGGCCGTCCGCAGCGGCAATGTGACGCCGGGCCTGCTCAAGCGGAAGTTCGGCTTCGACTGCAAGCCGGTCTACCCCAATGTCTCCGCCCGTCTGGCGCTGTCCGACGTGATGGAGCAGCAGGGCGAGGCCCCCAATGCCGTCATCTACCGTGAGGGCCTGATGCCGCTGGTGGAAACGGTCATCGGCTCCCGCCGCCTGCGCAGCGTGGTCCGTACCGGCACATGGCTGTGCTATCTGGGCGCGGTGGTGGGCCTGCTGCTGACGTATTATCTCGCCTCCGCGGGCAGCTACGGGACGCTTTCGCCGCTGTATATGCTGGGCTTTCTGGCGCTGTGGCTGCTGCCCACGCTGCTGCTGAGCGGTCTGGCCAAGCGGTATTGACGGTTGATATTTACGAAGCGAGGGAATCAGCCATGCTGTATCATGCATCGAAGGAAGACGGGCTGAATGAGTTGATGCCCTGTGCGTCTACGCACGGCAAGGCTTACGTTTACGCGGCGCGCAGCCGGATCACAGCGGCTTGCTTCGGCGCGCCGAAGGATGACTTTGATCTGCTGATGGACGAAACGGATGGCATACCACATCTGTATGAATGTTATCCTCATGCCATAGAGACTGTTTATCGGGGGAAAAGCTGTACGCTATATGAGGTCGGTGAAGAAGGCTTTCATGAAGGGAAGACAGGCTGGGATGCGGAGCTTGTATGCGACCGCAGGGTGCCGGTCATAGGGGAAGAATACATTCCTGACCTGCTGCTGTTTTTGAGGCGGGCCGCCGCGCAGGGCCGGTGTGTTTTCCATGCGTATTCAGAGGAGCCGCAATATCAGGCCATGCTTTGTGAGGAACTGGGCGAGAGGATCCGGCGTTCGGGTATAGCTGCGGCAGAAATGCAGCAGGATCCACGACGCGGGGCCTTTTGCCGAACGGCTGTATTTCGGGCCTGTATGGGATGCTTCTGCAAGTGAGCTTGGCGTGGCTGCCGTAACAGAATATCTCAAAAGGAGCGGACGGGCAGTCCGCTCCTTTTCGCCTATTGTCGACCTGACCAGAAAAAGGAAAAGCCCCTTGTGGAAGTTGACGAAAAATCCCGCACACCGCGGGATTTTTCATACAAATATCAAAAATAAAGGTTGTCAGACTTGAAAAACTGAGCTATAATCGTCATGTTGAGCGTATTGCGCGCGGCAGCGCCCGTGCGCTGGATCAAATTGAAGGGAGAACATAACCATTATGACTGCAAACGACATTCGCAATATTGCCCTGCTGGGCCACGGCGGCTCCGGCAAGACCTCTCTGGTGGAGCAGATGCTCTACATGACCAAGGGTATCGACCGTCTGGGCAAGACCGCCGACGGCAACACCACCTGCGACTACGACGCCGAGGAGATCAAGCGCCAGATCTCTATCTCTCTGGCCTTTGCTCCCGTCATGTATAAGGGTAAGAAGATCAACGTCATGGACGCCCCCGGCAACTTCGACTTCGCCGGCGAGGCTGTGTGCGCCATCCGCGCCGCCGAGTGCGCCGTGATCGTGGGCAACGCCAAGGACGGTCTGTCCGTGGGTATGGAGCGTACCTGGAAGATGCTGGGCAAGAAGCCCCGCATGATGTTCATCAACCGCGTGGAAGAGGCCAACTCCGACTACGCCTCCTGCATCGATGCCGTCAAGGCCAAGTTCGGCACCGCCATCGCTCCCATCGTGGCCACCAAGGCTGACGCCAACAAGGCTGTCACCGTGATCGTGGATCTGCTGCACAACAAGGCTTACGACGCCAAGGGCGAGTGCGCCATCCCCGCCGACATGGCCGACGAGGTGGAGGCCCTGCGTGCCGAGCTGATGGAAGCCGCCGCCGGCGCCGATGAGGAGCTGATGGAGAAGTTCTTCGAGACCATGGAGCTGTCCGCCGAGGATATGGCCAAAGGCCTGAAGATCGGCGTCCGTGAAGGTACCGTGTGCCCCGTGCTGTGCGGCTCTGCCGTCACCGGTATGGGCGTTGATATGCTGATGCAGACCATCGTGGATCTGGTTCCCGTGGCCACCGACATGCCCGCCGAGGCTGCCGAGGACGACGATGGCAACGCCATCGAGGTCGCCTACGATCCCAACGGCACCACCGCCGCTTTCGTGTTCAAGACCATCTCCGACCAGTACGGCAAGTTCTCCATGATTAAGGTCGTCCGCGGCAAGGTCACCAGCGATATGTCCCTGTACAACATGACCACCGGCAATACCGAAAAGCTGGGCCGTCTGTACACCATGAAGGGCAAGAAGAGCGAAGAGACTAAGGAGATCTGCTGCGGTGATATCGGCGCCATCGGCAAGATGGACAAGGTCAAGA
>USMI01000186.1 GCA_900555735.1 uncultured Eubacteriales bacterium
GTATTTTGGGGTTGGTTTCCATCGCTTCTCATTTCCTCTCTCCAATTATTGGGCGTGTTTCGTGATATTCCACGAGCTATCGCCCTGCTGCATAACAAATTACCAGAATCCTTCATTATTTTCAAGGCGTTTTTGTCGATTTCGCATGAATACATTTCGATGGGCTTAGACAGAAGCACCAATATGTGGAAGGCCAGCCGCGCAGTCGACGCGGCGCTTATCGCCCCGGCCGGAGAAAAATCTCCGTTTGGGGCTGGAAATGCCCCAAGGCATAGCGTATAATGAAGCTGTTACATTGTATAATGAGGTGAACGATAGATGGAAGAAATGCGCAGTTTTGGCTACATCTGCCCCCAATGCGGCAAGGCGGTGCTGGGCAGCCGCAGCGTCTTTGCCCTGCAGGCGGCCGCCGCCCGCATCACCTGCGAGTGCGGCGAAAGCGAGCTGGAGATCCAGACCGACGGCATCAAGTTCCGGCTGTGGGTGCCCTGCGGTCTGTGCGGCGGCACCCATCAGGCCGAGGTGGACGCAAGCGCCATCCTGACGGGCCGGGGCGTGGGGCTGGCCTGCCCGGAAACGAAGCAGCTATGCTGTTATGCCGGCGACACCGCGCAGGTGCAGCGTGCCATGGAGGAGCTGGCCATCCGGGCGGAGAAGGAAAAATGTGAGGAAAAGGAAGCCTTTACCGATAACGTCATTATGTACGAGGTACTGTCGGAGCTGAAGGACATCGCCGCCCGGGGCGGCATCCGATGCTCCTGCGGCAGCACGGAATACGGTATTCAGGTACACCGTGACGCGGTGGATCTGGTCTGCCGTCGCTGCGGCGGCAAGCTGCGGCTGCCCGCCGGAACGGACGAGGATCTGGATCGCCTGTGCTGCCAGATGACGCTGACCATCCGGGGTGCGGAATGAAAGGCACGCTTCTCTGCTTTGCCCTGTTTCTGGGCGCTATGGTGGCCTGTCTCATTACGGGGCAGAGCTTTCTGTGGGCGCTGGTGCTGGGACTGGCGCTGTTTGCCGTCCACGGCCATAAGCAGGGCCACAGCCTGCGGGCCATGTGGGACATGGCGTGGTCGGAGGGCCGCCGGGTGCTGATCGTGCTGCGGATTTTCCTCTTTATCGGCGCTATCACGGCCCTGTGGCGCTCCAGCGGCACCATTGTGTTCTTCATCTACTACGGCGTGCAGGCCATCTCCCCCAAGCTGTTCGTGCTGGTGGCGTTCCTGCTGACGGCGCTGATCGCCTATGCCCTTGGCACCTCCTTCGGCGTCATCAGCACGGCGGGCATCGTGCTGATGGCGCTGGCCCGCTCCGGCGGCGTCAGCGAGGCGGTGACGGCGGGTGCCGTCCTGTCCGGCGCTTATTTTGGTGACCGGTGCTCCCCTGCCTCCTCCTCTGCCGCATTGGTTGCGGCGGAAACGGAAACGAAGCTGTACGACAATCTGCGGAACATGTTCCGCACCGGTGCGCTGCCGGTGCTGCTGACCATCGGCGTTTACGCCGTGCTGTCGGTGCGCCATCCCATCGCGGCGGTGGACGAAAGCCTGCTGCAGGCCCTGCGGGACAGCGCCGCCATCTCCCTGTGGGCGCTGCTGCCGGCGGTCATCATGCTGGTGCTGCCGCTGGTCAAGGTGCCGGTGATGCTCAGCATCGCGCTGAGCGTGGCGGCGGCGGGCGCGGTCAGCGTATTCGTGCAGGGCATGAGCCTGTGGGAGATGCTGAAAACCACCGTGCTGGGCTACTATCCCGCCGCGGGACAGCTGAAGGACATCCTCTCCGGCGGCGGCATCGTCTCCATGGTGAAGCCCGCCGCGCTGGTGTTCACCACCGGACTGCTGGCGGGCCTGCTGGACGGTATCTGCGTGCTGAAGGGTGCCACAGGGTTGGTGGAGAAGCTGGCGGGCCGCTGCGGCCGCTTTGCCGCCTCGGCGGCGGTGAGCCTTGGCGCAGGCATGATCTTCTGCAATCAGTCGGTGGTGATCGTCATGGGCAATCAGCTGCTGCACCGCAGCTATACCGACCGCAATGAGCAGGCGGTGGACATGGAAAACAGCGGCATCGTGCTGTCGGCCCTGATCCCGTGGAACATCGCGTGCAGCATCCCGCTGGTGATGCTGGGCGTGGACGAGCGGGCCATTCCCTACGCTGTGCTGCTGTATATGATCCCGCTGGTCTACGGATCGACCAAGCGGTGGGTCTACCCTGCCAAAAGGCAGGCAATAAAGGAGTAGTTTATGATCTCTCTATTGGCAAAATGGTTCATCCCCCGCCGCGAGCAGGTGGCGGACAGTGCGGTGCGCCGGGCATGGGGTGCGCTGTGCGGCTTCGTGGGCATCGCCCTGAACCTGCTGCTGTTCGCCGGAAAGCTGGCGGCAGGCGCTCTCAGCGGCTCCATCGCCGTGACGGCGGACGCCTTCAACAATCTGTCGGACGCTGGCTCCTCGGTGGTGACGCTGCTGGGCTTCCGGCTGGCGGGCAAAAAGCCCGACTCGGATCATCCCTTCGGCCACGGGCGCATGGAGTATATTTCCGGACTTGTGGTGGCCGGTCTGATCCTACTGATGGGTGCGGAGCTGGTCAAGTCCTCCGCGGACAAGATCGCCCATCCGGAGGCGGTGACCTTCTCCTGGCTGGCGGCGGCTATTCTGCTGGTCTCCATTGCCGTGAAGCTGTATATGTACACCTATAATAAGGCCGTCGGCAAGAAGATCGACTCCACCGCCATGGCCGCCACCGCCGCCGACAGTCTCAGCGACACGGTGGCCACCGCCGCCGTGCTGCTGTCCATGGTCGTGGGAAAGCTGGCCAATGTGCAGCTGGACGGCTGGGTGGGCCTTGTGGTGGCGCTGTTCATCCTATGGTCGGCGGTGCAGGCTGCCCGCGACACCATCAGTCCCCTGTTGGGGCAGGCCCCTGACCCGGCACTGGTCAAGGAGATCGAAGCGCTGGTGATGGCACATGACACCGTGGTGGGCGTCCACGATCTGGTGGTGCACGACTACGGCCCCGGACGGCGGATCATCTCCCTCCATGCGGAGGTGCCTGCCGACGGGCAGGTGCTGGAGCTGCACGACGCGATCGACAACATTGAATCGGAGCTGGCCCGCAAGCTGCACTGTGAGGCAGTGATCCACATGGACCCCGTGGTAGTGGGTGATCCGGTGGTGACGGCGCTCCGGGAGCAGGTGACAGCGCTGGTCAAGACCATCGATCCCCGTATCACTATCCATGATTTCCGCATCGTACCAGGCCAGACCCATACCAACCTGATCTTCGACGCGGTGATCCCCTTTGACGAACAGCTGACCCGCCCGCAGGTGGCTCAGCGCATTTGTCGACTGGTGGAGGACATGGACGGCCATTACCGCGCCGTGGTGAAGATCGAGAATTCTTATGTGGATTAAGGAGGTATCCCCATGGACGAGCAGATCCGTAAACTGAAAGAGCTGGTGGACGGCAGCGATAACATTGTGTTTTTCGGCGGCGCGGGTGTTTCCACCGAAAGCGGTATCCCCGACTTCCGCAGCGTGGACGGGCTGTATCACCAGAAGTTCCGCTATCCGCCGGAAACCATGCTGAGCCACAGCTTCTATATGGCCCACAAGGCGGAGTTCTATGAGTTCTACC
>USMI01000187.1 GCA_900555735.1 uncultured Eubacteriales bacterium
TGGACGTGCGCAACGGCCTGATCATGATGGCCAGCGTGCTGGCCTTTACGGTGGTAGGCAGCTATATCGCTAGTCTGGTGCCCTCCACCACCATGGGCGGCTTTTCCGTGTTCATGACGTTCCTGCTGGGCATCAGGTTCATCCTGCGGCCCGTCATGACCACCAAGGAAACCATGATGGCGGTTTCCGCCAAAAAGCGGGCTGTCCAGTCGGTGGTGTGCGGTATGCTGATTGGCTTCATCTGCGGCTTTGTGGGCGCGGGCGGCGGCATGATGATGCTGCTGATTTTGACCTCCGTGCTGGGCTATGAGCTGAAAACCGCCGTGGGCACCAGCGTGTTCATCATGACCTTCACAGCGCTGACCGGCGCCATCTCCCACTTTGCCATCGGCGGCGCGCCGGACTGGACGGTGTTCTGGCTATGCGTGGTGTTCACGCTGGTGTGGGCGCGGATCGCCGCCGTGTTCGCCAACAAGGCCACGCCCAAGACGCTGAACCGGGCCACCGGTGTGGTGCTGGTGGTGCTGGGCGCGGTGGTGATGCTGTTTAAGCTGCTGACCTGAGCGCAGTGACACTGTGACCCTGCCCGCGATTTCTTTACTTCCCATTTGCACATAACTATGGTACAATCAGGAAAGAGAAAAATCACGGGAGAAGCACTATGGATATTTTTGATATTCTCGGGCCGGTGATGGTCGGCCCCTCCAGCTCACATACGGCGGGCGCGGCCCGCATCGGCAGCATGGCCCGCACCCTGCTGGGCAGCAAGCCCACCAAGGCCGCCATCCATCTGTACGGCTCCTTTGCCGACACGGGATTGGGCCACGGCACCGACCGGGCACTGGTGGCGGGACTGCTGGGCATGAAGCCGGATGACCTCCGCATCCCCTCCGCCTTCGAGGAAGCGAAGAAGGAGGGTCTCAGCTACACCATCGACACCATCGACCTGCGGGACGCCCACCCCAACACGGCGGTCATCGAAGCCTGGGGCGAGGGCGGCAAGCATCTGGAGATGCAGGCTAGCAGTCTGGGCGGCGGCCGCATCATGGTGGATAAGCTGGACGGCATCAAGGTCAGCTTCACCGGCGAGTACAACACGCTGGTGATCCGCAATCTGGACTACTATTCCTCTGAGGCGGCGGTGACCACCATTCTCAGCCAGTTCCGTATCAACATCGCCAACATGAGCATGTGGCGGCACAAGCGGGGCGGCGAGTCTCTGATGATTATTGAGCTCGACCAGCATATCAAGCCGGAGCAGGTAAATTTCATCGGCCAGCTGCCGGGCATACTGTCCATCATCTACTACGATAAGGAGGAGGATGACGATGTCTCTGGATTCGATGAAGGAAATCTTTGACCTGATGGCCCAGAAGGAAAAGCCCTTCTGGGAGATCGTACTGGAAGACGACATGGAGACCCGTCAGGTGACCCGCAATCAGTCTATGGCCAAGATGCTGACCACATGGCAGGCCATGGTGGACGCTGCGGACAGCTACACAGGACAGAAGCGCTCCGTCAGCGGTCTGGTGGGCGGCGACGGCATGAAGATGCGGCAGTACTGCATCCGGGGCGAGGCCATGTCCGGCGGCTACGTCAGCGAGGTCATTGCCGAGGCGCTGAGCATGGCGGAATCCAACGCCTGCATGCGGCGTATCGTGGCGGCTCCTACGGCGGGCGCCTGCGGCGTGCTTCCGGCGGTGCTGCTGCCCCTGTGCAAGTACGAGGAGCTGAGTCAGCACCAGATACTGGAGGCTCTGTATGTGGCCAGCGGCATCGGCGCGGTGATCGCCTACCGCGCCTGCATCGCCGGAGCTTCCGGCGGCTGTCAGGCTGAGATCGGCACCGCCTCCGCCATGGCGGCAGGCGCACTGGTAGCCCTGCGGGGCGGCACCGGCACACAGATCGGCCACGCGGTGGCCATGGCCCTGAAAAACCTGCTGGGACTGGTGTGCGATCCGGTGGCGGGACTGGTGGAGATCCCCTGCGTCAAGCGCAACGTGATCGGCGCGGTGAACGCCGTCAGCGTGGCAGATATGGCATTGGCCGGAATAGAGAGCCGCATCCCCGTGGACGAGGTCATCGACGCCATGGGCGAGGTGGGCCGCCGTATGCCGGTGGAGTTCCGTGAGACGGCACTGGGCGGTCTGGCCGCCACACCCACGGGACGGGCCGTGAAGAAGCGGATGCACAAGCCCCAATAATTCGCGCAGCACCTTATTTCATTGCAAGGAGTTTCCCTGTTCATGAAGAAATCAAAATGGAAGGGCTATGCGCCGGTACTGGGCATGGCCTTGCTGGCCGTCGTGCTGGGCGTGCTGACCCTGTGCGGCGTGATCGATCTGGGCACGATGCCCCAGCTGGTGGCGGACAAGCCGGTGCTGGCCGTGCTGGTGGCGCTGGGGCTTTACGCCCTGAAGGGCATCTCCGTGGCGGTGGTGTATCATGTGCTGGTGGTATCGGTGGCGCTGGTGTTTCCCCTGCCCGCGGCGCTGGTCATCAACGCGGTGGGACTGGTCATCAGCCTGACGGCATCCTATCTGGTGGGCCGTCACACAGACCCCTCCGACCTGAACAGTCTGCTGGACCGCCATCCCCGCATCAAGCGGTTTTTTGATCCGTCGCAGGAGATGGGCTTCGCTTCCTGCTTCGTCATCCACTCGCTGGGTCTCAGCATGGAGGTGCTGGGCGTACTGTTCGGCATGCTACGCACCGGATACGGGACGTATCTGGTCAGCTCGTGGCTGGCCATCTATCCGGGCACGGTATGCTTCACCATTCTGGGCAGCCGGCTGGACTTCCACTCCCCTGTTTTCTGGGCTTTTCTGGCGGTAAATGTGGTGATGCTGGGCTACGCCCTGCTGTATTGCCGCCGGCGGATGTCCGCTCCCGGCGGAGAAATGCCAGTTGACACGGGAAAAAGCATCTCCTCCGACAATAATGATGTATCGTGACAGAAAGGAGCACTTCTATGCTGTTGATGGGAACACCATTTCGTTTTATTGCCCACTTCTGGGAATATGGCGTCTTTGCGTATCTGCTCCCTGCCGCTTTCCTTGTGGCGGCTTTGCTGCAGTGCCTCCTGTTCCACGGGAAAAAGCGGACGTGGCTGCCGGCCGTCGTCTGTTTTGGCGGCCTTGCTGCATGCGAAATTGTCTTTCAGATACTTGCGGCGCTGGCAACAGGCAAGCTGAATCTGGGTGCGGCATTTATTATTCTGTTTCTGGAGTCCTTTCTACTGTCGGTCCTGCTGGGTTTTGCCGCAGGGTTGCTGCTGAGCCTGCTGTTGAAAAGCATGACCCCACTTAAAAATGGTTAAAATTGTTTTCTTTATGTCCGCCGGCGGCCCATGATCACGGCTGCCGGCGAACATGGTGTTGGTGTTGAAGCTGATGTTGTAGTTGGTGTTGGTGTTGATGTTGGCATCGCCGGCATAGCAAAGCATGCATACGCATTCACTGAAATACAAAAGGCCCGGTGCATATTGCACCGGGCCTCAGTTTGTCGAGAAACCCGGTTATGGATTAAGCAGCAACCGGGCATCTTTC
>USMI01000188.1 GCA_900555735.1 uncultured Eubacteriales bacterium
TGGCCGTGTACTCCAACATTGATATCGTAGGCTCCATGTGCATGCTGATGGCCCGCGGCGCCATTATCAGCGTAGTGCTGGTGCTGCTGGTGCTGCCCGCCCTGCTGATTTTGTGCGACGGCGTCATCTGCAAGACCACAAAGGGCATGGGCCATCTTTCCCGCAACAAGAAACAGGAGGTAATCTTATGAAAAAAGTACAAATCATTGCCGCCGCGCTGGCGGTAACACTGGCCGGCAGCCTGACCGGCATCTCCGCCTTTGCCGCCAATAAGCAGGACACCGACGCCACGACGCCGGAACCGGCGGCAACTGCGTCCGCCGTGGAAAGCGCTTCCTCCGCCGCTGGAGAGACGGTATACATCATCGCCAACACCGACGGCAGCGCCAAAAAGGTCATCGTCAGCCAACAGTACGACAAGGACGACCCCAACGCCGCGCAGGACGCGCAGTCCTCCCTCACCGACGCTCAGAATGTGAAGGGCGACAGCTGCTGGCAGGGCACCACCGACAAGGCGCTGCCTGTCACCACCGCCATCACCTACACGCTGGACGGCAAGGCCGTCTCCGCCGAGGAACTGGCGGGCAAGAGCGGCCATGTGACTATCCGCTTTGACTATACCAACAACCAGTACGAAATCAAGACTATCAACGGCAAGTCCCAGAAGATCTATGTCCCCTTCGCCGCGCTGACCGGCGCGCTGCTGGACAGCGACAGCTTCACCAACGTATCCGTCACCAACGGCAAGCTGGTGGATGACGGCAACCGTACCACCGTGGTAGGCATGGCCTTCCCCGGCTTGCAGGAAAGCCTTGCGCTGGACAGCGATAAGCTGGATATCCCCTCCTATGTGGAGATCAGTGCCGACGTGACTGACTTCGCACTGGATACCACGCTGACCATCGTCACCAACTCCGTGTTCAGTGACGTGGACGATGGCAAGCTGGATGAAAGCGCACTGAGCGATCTGTCCGGCGGCATCGGCAAGCTGACTGACGCCATGGCGCAGCTGATGAGCGGCTCCGGTGAGCTGTACGACGGACTGAACACCCTGCTGAGCAGCTCCTATCAGCTGTCCAGCGGTGTTGGCCAGCTGGCCAGCGGCCTCCAGACACTGGACAGCAACAGCGCACAGCTAAATGCCGGTGCCGAGACCGTGTTCAACACACTGCTGGACACCGCCAACGCCCAGCTTCAGGCCAATGAGAGCCTGAAAGGATCCGGTATCACCATCCCCACACTGACCATCAGCAACTACGCCGACACGCTGAACGGCGTGATTGCTGCCCTTGACCCGGAAAGCGTCATCGCGCAGGCCGAACAGGTGGCTCGCGAAAAGGTCACCGCCGCCGTCCGCGCACAGGAGGACACCATCCGCGCCGCCGTCACGGAAGCGGTGCAGCAGCAGGTCACCGCTCAGGTAACGGAATCCGTTACCGCTCAGGTACAGGCCAAGGTGCTCTCCGGCGTGCTGCAAGCCTCCGGCATGACGCAGGAGCAGTATGACGCTCTGCCTGCGGGCAGCGAGATCAAGACGGGCATCGACGCCGCCGTGGCCGCCCAGATGCAGAGCGACGCCGTACAGCAGCAGATCAGTGCCGCTGTGACGGAGAATGTGGCTGCTCAGATGACCTCCCAGCAGGTCAAGGCCCTTATCGACCAGAACACCGAGCAGCAGATCACATTGCTGATCGAGCAGAATATGAACTCCGACGAGGTGAAGGCCCAGATCAACGCCGCCGCGGCACAGGCCAGCGCAGGTGCACAGCAGCTGCTGGCCCTGCGGCAGCAGCTGGACAGCTATAACACCTTCTACATGGGTCTGAAGGCATACACCTCCGGCGTGGCGGAAGCCAAGGCCGGCGCCGCCAAGATCAACAGCAGCATGCCTGCCCTGATCGACGGCGTACAGCAGCTGCGTGATGGCGCCGGTCAGCTGTCCGACGGTTTGAAGCAGCTGAATGAGGAGGGCATCCAGAAGCTGGCAGACGCCTTCGACGGCGATCTGGGGGAGTTGAGCGATCGGCTGCAAGCTGCCATCGACGTATCCCGTGACTATCAGGGCTTTACCATGAGCAGCGGCAGCGGCGTGAAGTTCATCTTCCGCACCGAGGCCATCGAAGCCGCTGAATAAACCAACCCCGCAGATAGCAGATCAGCCGTCCGGCTCACGCCGGGCGGCTGATTTTCAATGGGCAGACATGAAAAACAGGAGATGCGATGCATCTCCTGTTTTTTATATGCTTGTAAGAAACTTACTTCAGCTCGACCTTGCCGCCGACTTCCTCGACCTGCTTCTTCAGAGCCTCGGCGTCGTCCTTGGACAGGCCTTCCTTCATGGTGGTGGGAGCGCCCTCGACGGCAGCCTTGGCCTCGGCCAGACCCAGACCCATGACCTCGCGGATGACCTTGATGACCTTGATCTTCTGAGCGGCATCGAAACCGGTCAGGACCACGTCGAACTCGGTCTTCTCCTCAGCAGCGGGAGCAGCAGCGCCAGCAGCGGGAGCGGCCATAGCGGCAGCGGAAACACCGAAAACTTCCTCCAGAGCGTGAACCAGCTCGCTGAGCTCCAGAACAGTCAGACCCTTGATCTCTTCGATCATAGCAGTAACTTTCTCAGACATTGTAATAGCCTCCTGTTGTTAGAATAATGTTTTGTGTAAAATAGGGGGGATGCTTACTCGGCAGCGGCTTCTTCAGCAGCAGCCTCGGCGGGCGCACCCTGCTTCTCGGCGATCTGCTTGATAACGCAGGCCAGAGCAGAGATGGGAGCCAGCATGGTACCCAGCACCTGAGCCTGCAGGACAGGCAGTGCGGGGATGGAAGCCAGAGCATTGACGGTGTCCATGGAAACGACCTTGCCTTCCATGAAGCCGCCCTTGATCTCGAACTTGCCGTTGAGCTTCTTTGCAAATTCAGCAATGACGCGGGCGGGAGCCACGGGATCGCTGGCGCAGATGGCCAAAGACGTGGTACCGTTGAGCTGATCGTCCAGCTCGTTCAAACCGCAGTTGTTGAATGCAAAGCGCAGCAGGGTGTTCTTGACGACGGTGTACTCGATGTCGTTTTCACGGCACTTGGCACGCAGCGCGGTATCCTCCGCCACGGTGATGCCCTTGTAATCCACAAGGACGCCGGCAGCCGCGTTCTGCACCTTATCGGTCAGAGCCGCCACGATCGCCTGCTTTTCAGACAGTACTTTTGCGTTGGGCATTCTTCTTGTTCACCTCCATGAGATTTTGCGGTACACCTCCGTGTACCATGGGAAACGAGGTGCGTTCTTAGAGAAAAACCATCCTCATGCCGGAAGACATGAGGATGGTGTCAGCAATCATGAAATATTGCCATCCTCGGCAGGATTTACGGCTTGCGCCACCTGCTGTCTTTGGAACGCATCTAGTATTATATCCATTGCCGGACATCTTGTCAAGCAAAAGATAACGGTATTTGCAGCTTTTTGTAGCTTACAGCTGCTTCTGGGCGTTCATCTTCACGCCGGGGCCCATGGTGGAAGCGGCCACGCAGGACTTGATA
>USMI01000189.1 GCA_900555735.1 uncultured Eubacteriales bacterium
TCTGCTTCTATTGTAGCAAGCTTCTTAACGGAGTTCAAACATTTTTTCATGAAAACGATGAAAATGGTGCGTTTTACAAATGGAGTAAGCTGTGATATCTTATAATCAACCCGGGAACACAAGATGAAAGGAGCGACGGTTATGGGTCTGAATCTCTTGCTGGCCGGTCTGGCTGTACTGCTGGTCATCGTGGGCGTCGTCAGTCGTGTGACCAAGTGACACGAGGGAAATTGTGTCCATACGGGTAAACAAATGTGGTTTCTGTTTCCGATTTATGGTAAGGCAAACGCCGGGCTGTCGCTCGGCGTTTGCTTTTTGGATTTTTTATTGATTGGGAGTTTCGCCCTGCGGGGCGAGGGCGGCCTCCGGCGGCCCCTTTCTTTCAATAGCGAAAGAAAGGGGAAAAGAACGCCAGCAAAAACTACGTTTTTGCATTTCCTCAGCGCGCTATACAGCTCAAAAAACGCAGTTGCATACCGCGCGTGCGCATGAGATTTTCTTATTCGATCCATCATCGAATCGTCTATGCTCCAGCGCCGCTGCCGCTGACTGATGCCGGGAAGTGCCTTTGCGTTTACCGTGCGGGCCGATGTGGGCATCGGCCCCTACTCAATTTTACCGCCCCTTTTCGTAGGGGGCGGCGTCCCCGACGCCCCGTCGTACAGCATACCAGCTTCTACCGTTGCACCGCATGAGCGGCAGCGGCGCAAGATGGACAGACGATACGTCATACGCAGCGAAAAGAACCATGCCCCGCGAACGCGTGGTAGAAGGTGGCAAATTCGCAATCGGAACAGCGTGCGCGGATTCTTAAACCGCAGGTTTAAGTGGCGTTTTTGGGGAGCGATCCGAGCGCTGCCTGTGGCAGATGAAGCGAGGTGAGCGAGTGGCAGCGGTCAAAATTTCGGCGGCTTTTAGGCCGCTACGAAATTTTGGGTACCGCAACAGGACACTTTTGCCGCCAAGGCCAAAAGTACCTCGTCCCCGCAGGGACGAAACTCCCCGGTTCCCCATTGCAGAAAACGCCTTTTTATGTTAAGATATGTCGCAGTTTGAAAGAGAGATGAGTACGATGCACAACAAGAAAACCCACACCATGTCGCTGGTGTTTGCCATGCTGGCCAGCGCGATTTTCGGCATGAGCTTTATGTTCTCCAAGCTGGCGCTGGCGGTGGCCAAGCCTACGGTGCTGCTGGCGTTCCGGTTTGCCGTCGCCTTTACCGCCATGACGCTGGTGATCCTGACCAATGTTCTGGTGGGCAAGCTGCGGGGCAGGCCCCTGTTCGCCTTTTCCCTGAGGGGCAAGCCCATCGGCCCGCTGGTGCTGCTGGGTCTGATCCAGCCGGTGCTGTACTTCTTCTGCGAGAACTACGGCATCCTGTACACCTCCTCCGCCGTGGCAGGCACCATCATCGCCGTGGTGCCCATTGCCTGCATCCTGATGGATGTGCTGGTGCTGCACGAGAGGGTGACCCGGCGGCAGATCCTGTGCGCGGTGCTGTGCATCGGCGGCGTGGCGCTGATCTACACCGGCGGCGAGACCCACATCTCGGCGCTGGGTCTGGTGCTGCTGCTGATGACGGTGGGCTGCGACGCGGCGTACTACACCCTGAGCCACAAGGCGGCGGCGAAGTTCACCGCCTTTGAGGTGACGTATGTGATGTTCACGGTGGGCATGGTGTTCTTCATTCCGGCGGCGCTGATCCAGGGCGCGGGCCACATGGCGGAGACGTTCCTGCCCGCCATCCAGAGCGGCAGCTTCTGGGGCGCGGTGATCTATCTGGGGCTGGTATCCTCGGTGGTGGCGTACTTCCTGCTGAACTTTGCCAACGCCCACCTGACGGTGTCGGAGGCGTCGCTGTTCAGCAACGTGACCACGGTGGTCAGCGTTCTGGCGGGCGTGGTACTGCTGAAGGAGCCCTTCGGCCTGTGGCAGATCATCGGCGTGGTGGTGATCTGCGTCTGCGTTTACGCCGCCAACCTGACGCCGAAAAAAAGGCGGAATGACCCTTAGACATACGAAAACCGGCGGCCGATGGCCGCCGGTTTTTCTTCCCAAAAAAGAGGGGTGTATTTTACATTTTAGCACTGTACCGCGCTGAATACAAGAGGAAATCCACATATTTTTCAATTTCGGCACAGGGTATGAAAAGCCGCACTTTTTGGCCGCGTATTTTGGAAAATCTGCGTCTTGACGGCAGAAAGCCGCACGTTTACAATGTAGCATATTTTTGTGAGCGCCGGCTCTCCGGCAGGAAAAGCGGCGCGCGGAAGGGAACAGGGAACGGCGTATGAAATATGTATTTGTGACAGGCGGCGTGGTGTCCGGACTGGGTAAGGGCATCTGCGCGGCGTCGCTGGGCCGCCTTTTGAAGCAGCGGGGTCTGCGGGTGCGGAACCAGAAATTCGACCCCTATCTGAATGTGGACCCCGGCACCATGAGCCCCTATCAGCACGGCGAGGTGTTCGTTACCGACGACGGCGCGGAGACCGACCTTGATCTGGGCCACTATGAGCGGTTTGTGGACGAGAGCCTGACGGGCCGGTGCTCCGTGTCCTCCGGCCGGGTGTACTGGGATCTTCTCAACCGGGAGCGTCAGGGCGCCTTCCTCGGCGGCACGGTGCAGATCATCCCCCACGTCACCGACGAGATCAAGAGCCACGTCTACGCCATGGAGCAGGAGGACGTGGATGTGCTGATCTGCGAGATTGGCGGCACGGTGGGCGATATCGAGAGCCAGCCCTTTCTGGAGGCCATCCGTCAGGTGGCGGTGGAAAAGGGCCGGGAAAACGTGGTGTACATCCATGTGCCGCTGATCGTCCAGATCCCCGGCAGCGGCGAGCTGAAAAGCAAGCCCACCCAGCACTCGGTGAAGGAGCTGCTGAGTCTGGGCATCCAGCCGGACGTGCTGGTGTGCCGCAGCGACGTGCCCATCCCGGAGGACATGCGGAAGAAGATCGCCCTGTTCTGCAACATTTCCGAGGACTGCGTGATCCAGAATACCACGGCGGACACCCTGTATGAGGTGCCGCTGCTGCTGCAGAAGGAGGGCCTTGACGAGATCGTGTGCCGTAAGCTGGGCCTTTCCTGCCCGGCGGCGGACATGACCCACTGGGCCGCCATGGTCAGCGACATCAAGAACGCCAAGAAAGAGGTCACCATCGCGCTGGTGGGCAAATACGTCCAGCTCCACGACGCCTACCTCAGCGTGGAGGAATCCCTGTTCCACGCCGGCACCGCCTGCGGCGCGGTGGTCCACATCCGGTGGATCGACTCGGAGACCGTGACGGCGGAAAACGCGGCGGAGGTGCTCTCCGGCTGCGGCGGTATTCTTGTCCCCGGCGGCTTCGGCGACCGGGGCATCGAGGGCATGATCGCCGCCGCCCGGTACGCCCGGGAGAACAACATCCCCTATCTGGGCATCTGCCTCGGCATGCAGATCGCCGTCATCGAATTTGC
>USMI01000190.1 GCA_900555735.1 uncultured Eubacteriales bacterium
GTCGGGTCACCAGCAGGTTCTCCAGCGCCAGCGGCCCCACCGCGTCGGCGGTCATGCCCCGGTTGCCGAGACCCGCCGCCAGCACAGGGACGTCCTCCCCCACCTCCGGCAGCATCCGCCGCAGCTCCTCCGCCAGACACTCCACCGAGCGGCGGAAGAAATTCTCCTCCCGCCGGAAACAGGGCCGCAGATCCATGGTCACATACCGGCCCTCCGGCTTGCCCAACGCCTCCGCCGCCTGCCTTGTGGTGACGCGCACCTCCGTCACGCCGCAGCCGTGGCGGGTATATTCCGCGGCGCTGACACCTGCCAGACGGGAAATACCGCTGCCCAACCGCAGCTCCTCCATGGATTCCAGTGCCAGATCCGTCCGTGTGATCCGCATGTTTGTGGTCACGCTCCTTTCCCAAACACAAAATCTTGTGGGTGACGGCGCAATTTCCCGCCGCCAAAACTTTTTCGCGAAAAAAAGAGACAAATATCAAAAAAAAGCTTGCAATTTCTAGGCAAAGATGCTAAAATATCATCCTGCGTGGGACTTTGTATCTACGTTAATGTCATAACCGAGGAGGTGTTTGGTTTGCCGAATATCAAGTCTGCTAAGAAGCGTGTTCTGGTGGCAGAGGCGCGCAATGCCCGCAACAAAGCCGAAAAGTCCGCACTGAAGACTGCTATCAAGAAGTTCGAGGCTGCTGCCGTTGACGGCGATCGCACCGAGGCCGAGGGCACTTACAAGGTGGCGGTCAAGGCCATCGACAAGGCTGCTGCCAAGGGTTTGATGCACAAGAACAACGCGGCTCACAAGAAGTCCGCTCTGACCCTGAAGCTCAACAAGATCGGTTAACAAACCACATGCAACAGACGTCCGCTGGACGTCTGTTTTTGTTTTTCCCTGTTTGATGATCCAACGCACCTTTAATACTCCCTACCAAAAAAACGCTTTCCTTTGGGAACATTTTGCCCAGCGGCAGCGTCTAATAGACAGAAAGGTTGGTGCTTTCCATGAAACGTTCTGTCTCCCTGATCCTTCTGACAGCGGTATGCGTACTGGCGCTGGCGGCTGTCAGCACATTGAGCGGCTGTACCGTGAAGCCGCAGCCCTCTGATCCCACCGGAAATGTAACGACGCCCGACCCGCAGTCTGCCCTCACCGGCGAGACCGCCAGCTACACCAGCGGCTATGTGGACATGGCCCTGACCATCCCGGAGGGCTGGCAGTGGGAATCGGTGCAGGATAAATCCATGAACACCGAGGGCATCCGCTTCCGGAAGACCGACGATAAGGCCGTGTCCTTTGAGCTTCTCTGCTGGCGGGGCGGCTACGGCATCTGCGGCACCGGCGTCACCAGCGAGGAGCTGACCCTGTCCGGTGGCCAGAAGGTCTGGCAGCATACGGAGGAAAATGACGGCAGCCTGTGGCTGAACCTGTCTTTCGAGAACACCCCCGGCGACTACGTCTGCGCCCCTACCGGCACGCTGACGAAAGAGACGTGGGACAGCTGCCGGAATGAGGTACTGGCCATTCTGGGTACCGCTCAGTTCGGCCGCGACGCCGTAACGGAGCAGGCGGCCATCGACACCGCCAAGGCCCAGTATGACGGCCCGTATGACGAGACCTATGGCCGCTACGACGTAAAGACCGGCGTCTGGACGGTGACTTTCGTGGAGGGCCAGCGGCCCACCGCCAGCATCGACATCAAGCCCGACGGCACCGCAGGCCCTCTGGCCCTGATTGACAGCGCCGCGAAAAAATAAAAGCGCCCGCTTGACACCTGCCGAAAAACGTGCTATTCTAGGCAAAGTTATAGGCGATGAAGGGCGTGGCTGCCCGGAGCCGCGGGAGGAAATGCCCGCCGGACGCCCCGTTACCGGCAGTAAGAGTGTGGAATCATCCAAATTCAGGTGGAACCACGGACTATTTGTTTAGTTCGCCCTGATGTCAGCAATGGCATCAGGGCGTTTTTTGCCGCTCAAGGAGGGCAGTCTATGAAAAAGAGGATACTGGCGCTGCTGCTGGCAGCCCTGCTGGGACTGACGGCCTGCGGCGCACTGGCGGAAACGGGTGCGCCCACGGGGGAGATATTCATTTACGGCGAGGAACACGCCAACGCCGCCTGCCTGGATAAGGAGCTGGCGCTGTGGCAGACCTGCTACAGCCAAGGGATGCGTCACCTGTTCATAGAGATGGGAGCAGGCTCCACGCTGCTGCTGAACCGCTGGATGGCGGCGGAGGACGATGCCTACTGGGACATGGTGTACGGTGCCTGCGAGGGGACGCAGTTCCATGCGGAGGTTGTGGCGGATTTTTACCATCAGATTAAGGAGACGTGTCCGGACACGGTGTTCCACGGCTTTGACATAGAGCATCAGTATGCCACCTCCGGCGAAAAGGCGCACCAGCTTCTGGAGGACGAGGGAAAGACCGACACCGACGTATACCGCGAGGTAGAGCGAAGCAACAAACAGGGCGTCATGTACTATCGGCGCGGCGCAGACGATGAGGCCGACGTGCAGCGGGAATACTTCTTGGCGACCAATTTCTGCACCGCCTTTGACGCACTTGGCGGCGTCAGCGTGGTGGCTTTCTGCGGCGGCGCCCACGCCGACCCCAACGGGATGGATCACCAGACCGGCACCGTACCCTCCATGGCGGCTCAGATCGCGGCACACTATGGCAGCAAGGTGTCGCTGACCTGTGCCAATCTGGCGCGGGAAGAAAAGCCGGAGCTGGAGCCACTCCGCATGGACACGCTGACCATCGCCGGAAAGGCGTATACGGCGTCCTATTTCGGTGAGCAGGACATATCCGATTGGAGTGATTACTCCAGCCGCGAATTCTGGCGCGTGGAGGGCGGATTCGATGCCTTTTCCGTGTGGCAGACCACCGGGGATCAGCTGCCGGAGGTCAACTACCCTATGGCGCTCCACGGGGGAGAGGCCTATGCCGTTTTGTACCACCAACCGGACGGCGGGACAACGTGGTGGTACGGTGTGTCCACAGACCAAATGGATTGGAATGCGGGAGTCGTGACCGTGCAGGTAACGCCGCCGGGGGTGGCTTGACCATAGGACCAATATGATTCACATAAAGGAGATATCGACATGAAAAACACCGAAAAGACCATGGATAAGATCGTGGCGCTGTGCAAAAACCGCGGCATCATCTTCGCAGGCTCCGAGATCTACGGCGGCCTCGCCAACACTTGGGACTACGGCCCCTTGGGCGTGGAGCTGAAGAACAACATCAAGAAGGCATGGTGGAAGAAGTTCGTGCAGGAGAACCCCTATAACGTGGGTCAGGACGCCGCCATTCTCATGAACCCCCAGACATGGGTGGCCAGCGGCCATCTGGCCGGCTTCTCCGATCCCCTGATGGACTGCAAGGAGTGCA
>USMI01000191.1 GCA_900555735.1 uncultured Eubacteriales bacterium
TCCACCATGAAGGTGGACTGTCCGGCGGACAGGTCGTCGCTGGCGCCGATGCGGGTGAAAATGCGGTCCACCACGCCGATGCGGGCGGCCCGGGCAGGCACGAAGGAGCCGATCTGCGCCATCAGCACGATCAGCGCCACCTGACGCATATAAGTGGATTTGCCGGCCATGTTGGGGCCGGTGATGATGGCCACCCGGTCATCCTTGGCACCCATATAGGTGTCGTTGGGGACGAACATGCTGTCGCGGCGCATCTGCTCCACAACCGGATGGCGGCCGTCGTGTATCTCGATGACGCCGGACTCGTCCACCACGGGGCAGCAGTAGTTGTTCTTCACCGCCACTGCGGCCAGCGAGCACAGCGCGTCCAGCTCCGCCACCAGCGCGGCGGCCTGCTGCACCCGCGCGGCCTGCGCGGCGATATGCAGCCGCAGATCGGTAAACAGCTGGTATTCCAGCGCCGTCACCCGGTCGCTGGCGGAGAGAATGTCGTGCTCTAAGTCCTTCAGCTCCTGCGTGATGTATCGTTCGCCGTTTACCAGCGTCTGCTTGCGGATGTAGCTCTCCGGCACCTGATCCTTAAAGGAGTTGGACACCTCGATATAGTAGCCGAACACCTTGTTATAGCCGATCTTCAGGGTGCGGATGCCGGTCTTTTCCTTTTCGGCGGCCTCCATACGGACGATCACGTCCTTGCCGCCGTGGAGGATGCTCCGCAGACGATCCACCTCGCCATCGAAGCCCTCACGGATCATCTCGCCCTCGCGGACGGAGAAGGGCGGCTCGTCCACCAGCGTCTGGCCGATGAGGGCGGCCAGATCGTTGAGATCGTCCAGTTCACCGTTCAGTTGGTGCAGGCGGCCCTTGTCAAAGGCGGACAGCTGGGCCTTTACCTGCGGCAGGCGCTCCATGGCGGTGCGGAGGGACACCAGATCCCGGCCGCCTGCCGTGCCGTACACGATGCGGCCCACCAGACGCTCCATGTCGGAGATGCCCTGCAGGGCCAGTATCAGCTCCTCGCGGGCCATGGTGTTCTCGGCCAGCGCCGCCACGGCGGCATTGCGCCGGTCGATCTCCGCGACGGACAGCAGAGGCCGCTCCAGCCACGAGCGCATCATGCGGCCGCCCATGGCGGTTTTCGTCTTGTCCAGCACCCACAGGAGACTGCCCTTCTTCTCCTTGCCCCGGAGGGTCTCGGTCAGCTCCAGATTGCGCCGGGCCGTCAGGTCCAGCTCCATGAACTGGCCCCGGCGGTAGTATTCCAGATCGTCCACATGGGATAGGTCGGTCTTCTGGGTCTCATGCAGGTAGCTCAGCAACGCGCCCAGCGCCAGAAATACCGCCGGATTATCCCTCGGCAGGCGGTGCAGCGCGTCGTCGCCGAACTGGCGGCGGATCAGCCGCTCGGCCCCCTCCATCTGGAAGCGGCCGGAAGGCAGCTTTTCCAGATGGCAGTTCAGCTTGTCCTGTAAAAAGCTGTGAAGCGTCTCGTCAAAGAAAGCGGTCTCGTTGACCACCGCCTCGGCAGGGGAGAAGCGGCCCAGTTCATTGATGAGCTGCTTCACCCGCTCACCGCCGGAAAAGGCAGTGGCGTGGGCCTTGCCGGTGGTGATGTCGCAGACGCACACGGCGGCGTAATCATCGTCCAGATAGATACCGGCGCAGAAGTTGGAGCGGCCCTCGTCCAGACAGGCGCTGTCGATGACCGTGCCGGGGGTCACCACGCGGATAATGTCCCGCTTCACCAGACCCTTGGCCTGTGCGGGGTCCTCCGTCTGCTCGCAGATGGCCACCTTGTAGCCCTTGGCGATCAGCCGGGCGATATAGGCGTCCGCCGCGTGGTAGGGCACGCCGCACATGGGCATCCGCTCCTCGGCGGGCTTGTCCTTGCTCTTGTCCCGGCTGGTCAGCGTCAGATCCAGCTCGCGGGAGGCCGTTTTGGCGTCGGCGCCGAACATCTCATAGAAGTCACCCAGACGGAAGAACAGGATGGCGTCCTGATTCTGTTCCTTTATTTGCAGGTATTGCTGCATCATGGGGGTCAGTTCTGCCATAGGGGACTCCTTTCAAACTTATACCATCTCGCCGAACAGCGCCCAAGTGTTGCTGTCGGTGATCTTTACGTCGTGATAAGTGCCGATGGCGGCCTTGTCGCCCACCAGATGCACCAGCCGTCCTCCGGCGGTGCGGGCCGTCAGAGGCCAGCGGCTGTCGCCGCTCTCGCCGTCGATGAGGCAGCGGAGGGTGCGGCCTACATATTGGGCGTGGATCTCCTCGGAAATTTTATTCTGGGCATCGCACAGCCGGTCGAACCATACCTGCTTTTCCGCACGGGGGATGGGATCCTCCATTTTGGCGGCGGGCGTTCCGGGCCGGGGCGAGAAGATGAAGGTGAAGAGGGCATCGAACCGCACCTGCTCCACCAGCGCAACCGTCTCCATGGCTTCTTCCTCCGTCTCGCCGGGGAAGCCGATGATGACGTCGCTGGTCAGCACCAGCTCCGGCATGACCTTACGGGCGTAGGTGATGAGCTCTAAGTACCGGGCCTTATCGTAGGGGCGGTGCATGGCCCGCAGCACCCGGTCGCAGCCGGACTGTACGGGAAGGTGCAGCTGCTTGGCCACATGCTTACACCGGGCCATGGTGTCGAACAGCTTGAAGCTGGCGTCCTTGGGCTGGGAGGACATGAAGCGGATGAGATAGTCGCCGGGAATTTCATCCAGCGCCGAGAGCAGATCGGCAAAGTCGTAACCGGTGCCGAGGTCTTTGCCGTAGGAGTTGACGTTCTGGCCCAGCAGGGTGATCTCCTTATACCCCTCGGCGGCCAACTGCCGCACCTCGGCAATGATCTGCTGGGGATCGCGGCTGCGCTCGCGGCCCCGGACATAGGGAACGATGCAATAGGAGCAGAAGTTGTTGCAGCCGTACATGATGGATACCCACGCGCGGGTGCGGCCCTCACGGACAACCGGCATACCCTCAGCAATGGAGCCGTGCTCGTCCGCCACGGAGAACACCCGGCCCCGGCGGGTATAGACCTGCCAGAGAAGCTCCGGGAACTTCCACAATGCCTGCGGGCCGAAGACCAGATCCACATGACGATAGGACTGGCGCACCTTTTCCGCCACCTCGGGCCGCTGGGCCATGCAGCCGCACAGGCAGATGATCTGCTCCGGATTGGCCTTCTTGGTGTGAGTCAGGGCGCCCAGATTGCCGTAGACCCGCTTTTCCGCATGGTCGCGGATGGCGCAGGTGTTCAGCACGATGATGTCGGCCTCGGCAGGCTCGGTGACGAATTCACAGCCCATGGCCTCCAGCATGCCCATGATGTGCTGGCTGTCGGCCACGTTCTGCTGGCAGCCGAAGGT
>USMI01000192.1 GCA_900555735.1 uncultured Eubacteriales bacterium
CCGGTGCCAACATCGCTGGCTTCAAGAAGGTCGCCGAGGCTATGATGGAGCAGGGTTGCTTCTAAGCCGAACGCCATCCAACGTACCAAAGTACATAAAAAGTTCCGGTGCAATGCACCGGAACTTTTTTATTCAGATACGAAAAAAGGCGGCCAAGGCCGCCTTTTTCATATGTAAGCTTCACCAGTCGCAGTTGTCGGCGCGGGAGATGCCGCCCAGCATGCCGCAGGCCAGCGGGATATCGTTGATAAGGATGCTGATCTCCATCTTGTTCTCGCCGGTGATCTCCGCCAGCTTGTCGATCAGCGCCGTCATGATGGCGTTTTTCGCCGCTTGAGTGCGATCCGGGATGGTGGTCCAGTCGATGCGCACGATGGGTGCGGTCTTGCGGACGTTCTCAGGATCCATTTCGTGAATGTAAACGTACACATTTTTCAGCGGTGTGCTGGTGTTGGCGTGGATGGTGGCAACGGCGAAATCCATCAGATCCTGCTTCCATTCCTTGGTGTGCTTTCCGGTAACGGTAACATGAACATGGGGCATCGTAACATCCTCCTATTTTCCTTTCCACGGCGCATATGCGCCGGCATTTACCCTTCGATGGCCTGACGTACCTTGGCGATCTTCTCCGCCAGCTCCGCAAAGGCCGTGCAGCTGAGGGACTGGGCCGCATCACTGAGGGCGGCGGCAGGCCGGTCATGCACCTCGATCATCAGGCCGTCGGCCCCTGCCGCCACAGCGGCCAGCGCCAGCGGCGCCACCAGTTCGCTGCTGCCTGCCGCGTGGCTGGGATCTACGATCACCGGCAGATGGGTCATCTGCTTCAGCACCGGGATGGCGCTGATGTCCAGCGCCGCCCGGCTGGTCTTGGAAAAGCTGCGGATCCCCCGCTCGCACAGCACCACATTGGGATTGCCGCCCGCCAGAATGTACTCCGCCGATTGCAGCAACTCCTCCACCGTGGCGCCGACGGCCCGTTTCAGCAGCACCGGCTTGGGTTGTCCGCCCAGAGCCCGCAGCAGCTCATAGTTCTGCATATTCCGCGCGCCTACCTGCAGCATGTCCACATGCTCGAACTGGGGCAGCTGCGCCGCGTCGGTGATCTCCGACACGGTGGGCAGGCCCATCTCCTTTCCGGTCTGGGCCAGCAGCTCCAGCGCCGGAGCGCCGAAGCCCTGAAAGGCGTAGGGCGAGGTGCGGGGCTTGTACGCGCCGCCCCGCAGCATCGACGCACCGGCGGCCTTCACGGAGCGGGCCACCGACTGCATCTGAAACGCCGACTCGATGGCGCAGGGTCCGGCCATCAGGCAGAAGCCCTCTCCGATCCGGGTCTCCCCTACCGTCACCACCGTGTTCTCCGGATGGTTCCTGCAATCCGCCAGCCGCCACACCGGCGTCAGGCGCTTCACCTCATCCACATAGGACAGCGCCAGCAGCCGCTGCTCGTCCAGCGTCCATGTAGGCCCCACCAGTGTCAGCAGCGCCCGGCCGGCGCTCTCCGCGCGGGCCGCACCGATACCCTCACGGCTCAGCTGGATCACCAGTGAGCGTATTGCCGCCTCCGGCGTATCATATTTCATAAATACCAGCATATAATGCCTCCGAAAATCAGCCCGAACGGGCAAATTGTATTCTTAATCTATTCAATATAGCATACTTTTCACCGCTTGGCAACATATCCCTCCTAATACGCCATATCACATTTCTTCGACTTGGGCATTATTGACAATGTCCGGGAATTTGTTATAATATTGTTGAGGAGAAAGGAGAATCACTATGTCTTGTAACTTTACATTGAGCTGCTGCTCTACCGTGGATGTGCCGTACAGTTATCTGGAAAGCCGCCATATCCCGGTTCTGTTTTACACCTATGTAGTGGACGACGTGACCTATGTGGACGACATGGGCCGCGATCCCAATGCCCTGCCCCATTTTTATGAGATGCTGGCGGCGGGCAAGCTGCCCCAGACCAGCCAGATCAACGTGGCTGAATACGCCGAGTTCTTTGACGGACTGCTGAAGCAGGGCGGCGATGTGCTGCATCTGGGCTTCACCTCCGGCCAGTCCGGCTCCATCCATAACGCCTTCATCGCCGCCGACATGATGCGGGAAAAGTACCCCGACCAGAAGCTGCTGGTGGTGGACACCCTGTGCTCCTCCTCCGGCTACGGCCTGCTGGTGGATACGGTGGCCGATATGCGCGACGCGGGCGCTTCCATCGAGGAAGCCTACCAGTGGACGCTGGACAACCGCAACAAGGTGCACCACCAGTTCTTCTCCACCGATATGACCCAGTTCCGCCGCACGGGCCGCGTGTCCGGTGCTGCCGCCGCCATCGCCACCGTGCTGAACATCTGCCCCATCATGCGTCTGGACAACAAGGGTGCTATTAAGGCCTACGACAAGGTGCGGGGCAAGCACAAGGCCATCGAGACCACGGTGAACACCATGGAGCAGCACGCGCAGGGCGGCCGCGACTACGACCAGCGCTGCTGGATCTGCCACTCCCAGTGCCTTGATCTGGCCCAGCAGCTGGCCGACCAGCTGGAGATCCGCTTCCCTCATCTGAAAGGCAAGATCCGCATCTGCGACATCGGCACCATCATCGGCAGCCACGCCGGCCCCGGCACGGTAGCCGTGTTCTTCTACGGCGACGAGCGCCCTGAAATGGAATGACACAGAAAAACGACAGGCATACATGCCTGTCGTTTTTCTCATCCTATCTTCCGTACCGTGATCATATTGATGTCGGTGGTACGGTATATCTCCGGGGCAAAGCCGTCCCGCAGCGCTTCGGGGATATGGCTGACGCCGTTGATATAGCGGTAAGCCCCGTCGATACGGCCCACGAAATTATACACGGTCTTCCATTGGCCGCCCGCGTCCTGCAAGTCCAGCTTCAGGGCGTAAAGTCCATCGTTGATCTTGTGAATATCCCGGATCCTGTAATCCTGAATCGCGCAGCCGGAGCGGACATACATGTCCCGGTGCGCATCCCGGGTATAGAACTCGTTGGCTTCAAAATGGCAGTATTCCACCGCCTTTTCGATCCCCTCCGTTTGGAACGCCTGTAAATATTGCTCGGCGCATCGTTCCACCGCCCGAAGCTCCCCGCCGCAGCCCGGCAATGTCAGCACCGCAGCCAGTATCAGCACCGCCAGCAAGCTCTTACGCTTCATAGACAATCCCCTTTCCCGTTATGCCTCTATTTTATGGAACTGCTCCGGCAAAAACAACCGACGGATGGTTGAGTTGTATCCTCTACTTATATAGACGCTGTTTTTCGGAAAAAGTTTCCTGTTTTCCGGAAATAAACAGCACAGCACCGCATTTCCAGACGGAGATGCGGTGCTGCACTT
>USMI01000193.1 GCA_900555735.1 uncultured Eubacteriales bacterium
AGCAGCAGGTCCACGCAGGTCACGAAGCCGGCGATGACCACGATGTAGCAGGCGATACGCACTTCATTGGGGATGATCTTGCGCAGCAGGGAGATAAAGATGTTGGACAGGGTCAGGATGATCAGCACGCTGACGCCCATGCCCAGACCGTTGAAGAAGGACGTGGTGATGGCCATGGTGGAGCACATGCCCAGCACCTGCACCAGCACGGGGTTCTGAGTGATCAGACCCTCTTTCAATTGCTTACCGAAATTCATAATGCAGCTCCTCCTTTCTTAGCCCATTGCTTCCACGGCAGCCAGAGCGGCATTGGCGCCCATGGTGATGCCCTTGGTGGAAACGGTGGCGCCGGAGATGGGGGTCACGGTCTTGCCCACCACCAGAGAGCCTGCACCGGACATGCCCTGGAACTGATCCAGAACGGGAACGCCTGCGGTGTTGGGCTCGTTGCCGACGACCTTGGTGCCGATGCCGGAGGTCTCGGAGTGGCTGACCACAGAGATGCCGGTGATGGCCTTGTTGGCGTCCACGCCCACCATCATGACGATGGTGCCCTGAGAGCCGGAGGCGGAGATCTTCATGACGTAACCGGCGTCCGCACCGGCGTTCTTCACGCCGTACAGCTCGGTCAGCTTACCGCCCTGAGCGGCGGCAGCGGCGGCCACGTCGTCGCTGATCTCCAGCTTGTCGGTGAACTCGCTGCCCTCGGGAACAACGGCGCTCATGGCGATGCGGGTGTTTTCAGCGTCGATCTCGGCGATTTTTTCTGCGGTGATGTTATTGACCAGACCCAGCAGGGCGGCAATGACCAGAGAGATAACGGTCAGAGTACCGGCGACCTTGAGAATAAACTTACCGGAGATTTTCATTACTTAGCCGCCTCCTTCTTTTCTTTCTTGACCGCACCATAGATGGTGGGACGGATGTACTTATCCAGCAGCCAGGTGGTGCAGTTCATGATCAGGATGGAGTAGCACACGCCCTCGGGATAGGAACCGAAGCGGCGGATGAAGCAGGTGATCAGACCGCAGCCGATGCCGAAGATCAGCTGGCCGGGCTTGGTAACGGGAGAGGTGGCATAGTCGGTAGCCATGAAGATGGCGCCCAGCATCAGGCCGCCGCCGAACACGTTATACAGCATGTACTGCACGTTGTCGATACCGGCGGGAGCGGAGATCAGGGTCAGGATAGCCACGGTGCCGATGAAGGCCACGGGAGTGTGCCAGCTGATGACCTTGCGGATCAGCAGCCAAGCAAAGCCCAGCAGCAGCGCCAGCGCGGAAACCTCGCCCAGAGAGCCGCCCACACGGCCGATGAACATGTCGGCCACGGAGTAGTTGGTGGTCAGCTCGGTGAACTTCTCCACGGTGCCCTCCTTCATGATGGCCAGAGGAGTCGCGGTGGAGACCACGGTGTCGACCTTGCTGGTGGGCAGGGTCCAGGTGGTCATGGCGGTGGCATAGCTGGCCAGCAGAATGGCACGGCCGGCCAGAGCGGGGTTCAGGAAGTTGCAGCCAATGCCGCCGTACAGCTGCTTGACCACAACGATGGAGAAGAACGCGCCGATGATCAGCGCCCACCAAGGCAGCTCGGGCGGGCACACAAATGCCAGCAGCATACCGGTGACAACGGCGGACAGGTCGCCGATGGACTGGGGCTTCTTCAGCAGCTTGCGATACAGCCACTCCCAGAACAGGCAGGCCACCACGGACACTGCCACGGAAATCAGCGCCTTGAAGCCGAAGTTATAGATGGCCCAGAACAGGGCGGGCAGCATGGCGATAATCACGTCCAGCATGATGGAGCGGGTATTCTCGTTGGAACGGATATGGGGGGAGGAGGACGCGATCAGCTTCAGATTCTTGTAATCAGTCATGGTTTACGCCTCCTTCTTTTCGGCCGCGGCCTTCTCGGCCTCAGCCTTGGCCTTGGCGGCCATTCTCGCGTTGTTGACCTGCTGCTTGCCCAGGCGGAAGGCGTGGGTCAGGGGCAGGCGGGCGGGACAGGTGTAGGTGCAGGCGCCGCACTCAATGCAGTCCATGCCGTGCAGCGTATTCTGCCAGGTGTCAACGTCGCCCTTCATCAGGTACTTATACATGAACACGGGCTCCAGACGGATGGGGCAGACGCCAACGCACTTGCCGCAGCGGATGCACTGAGGATTCTCCTCGTACTTCTCCTCCTCGCCGGCGAAGGCCAGCATGGCGCCGGTACCCTTACCCACGGACACGTCCACGCTGTACTGTGCAAGACCCATCATCGGGCCGCCCATGATGAGCTTATAGGTCTCATCCTTCAGGCCGCCGCAGGCGTCGAACAGCTTGGAAATGGGGGTGCCGATGGGACACTCGATGTTCTTGGGCTCGATCACACCGGAGCCGGACACGGTGACGATCTTGTTCACCACGGGCATGCCCTCGTACACAGCGCGGTAGATGGCGCAGGTGGTGTTCAGGTTGAAGATGCAGCAGCCTGCATCGGCGGGCAGCTTGCCGGAAGGCACCTGACGGCCGGAAACGGCCTGCACCAGCTGCTTTTCAGCGCCCTGGGGGTAACGGGTGTGGAGCACTTCCACCACCACGGGAGCGTTCAGCTCCTTGATCTTGGCATTCAGCACGTCGGCGGCGTTCTGCTTGTTGGCCTCGATGCCGATGTACACCTTGTCCAGACCGAAGCACTTGGCCAGCACGGTGGCGCCCTTGATGACCTGATCGGGACGCTCCAGACAGGTGCGGTGGTCGCCGGTGATGTAGGGCTCGCACTCGGCGGCGTTGATGATGACGTAGTCCACCTTGCCCAGCGCGGAGGAGATCTTCACGTGGGTGGGGAAGGTGGCGCCGCCCTGACCGACGATGCCTGCGTTCTTGACGATCTCCACCAGCTGCTCACCCGTCAGGTTTTCGGGGTCAGCCGCAGGCTTCACGTCTTCACTGATGGTGTCCTGAAAATCGTTCTCGATCACCACGGACATCATGGTACCGCCCATGGAATAGGGGCGGGGCTCCACTGCCTTGACCGTACCGGATACGCTGGCGTGGATGGGTGCGGATACGAATCCGCCGGGTTCACCGATCCTCTGTCCGATTTTAACCTTGTCGCCCACTGCTACAATGGGTTTGCAAGGCGCACCGATGTGCATAGACATGGGGATGACCACCTCAGCCGGAGCTTCCAGCTTTTCGATGGCCTTTTCATTGGTCGCGGCCTTCATGTCATTGGGATGAACGCCGCCAAAGAAAGCTTGTGCCATTGTCTTCACCTCATCTTACT
>USMI01000194.1 GCA_900555735.1 uncultured Eubacteriales bacterium
TACCATCTATGTGAGAAAAAGCCCAGCTGTTGCTGGACTTTTTCGACAGACTGAGAGACCGGTTCTATGAACCGGTCTCTTTTTATAAGCCTCGTAGAGTTCGCGGCGCGGACGCCGCGAAATAATCAAATCATTTTTCTGACGTCGGGGCGTTAAGAAAACATGCCGACGGCATATTTTTAGCCACGATCTCGGCGGCTATGCCGCCGTAGCATCCGTCTGATTTGCATTGCACTATCACCGAAGGACGCGCGTACCCCAAGGGTACTTGTTCCGCTTCGCTCCACTGCGCAGCGGCCGCAAGCCTTTTGGCAGAAAAGTCGTCAGACTTTTCGCCAGTTATTCATCATCCAGTCTCCGCAGGCCCGCTACGTCGGACACGGGCAGGGAGAAGCTGATGGCGCCCGCCGCCGTAGAGGGGCCGGCATCCTTGTTGATGGCATTCATGATGGCGGCCTTCTCCTTGCCGCTGGCCACGATGTAGATTACGTCCTTCTCATTGGCCAACGTCACGCCGAAGAATTTCTCCGTGCCGATAGCGCCTGTGCCCTTGGCGTGCAGCACCGTGCCGCCGCCTGCGCCCGCGCTGCGGGCCGCGTCCATCACCATGTCGGAGTGACCCTCGTTCAGGATCACCACGATCAGTTCATAATCAAAGTTCATTGTCGGTACACCTCCTCCGGTGGCGGCCTTGCCGCTGTCTGTCAGATAAGCCAGCGTCCGCCCGCTGCTGACGCTTTTCAGGGGCACGGCCAGCATCAGGCCGTTGCCGGGAATGTCGATAAAAAGCTTGCGCTTGGCGGTGCGGAACAGCTGCTTCATGGTATCTGTTCCCACCACCGCGCCGGTGACGGCCTTTTCCGTCCGGGACAGGCCGTACAGCGCCAGCTGCTGGGGCGTGGCGGTGCCCCGGCCCATCATAGTGGTCACCAGATTCAGCCCGGCGTCCCGGTATAGGGCCGCCATATCCTCCGCCCGCTCGCGGTCGGTTATGCTCATTAAGTAGTAAAGCTCCATGTCAGGCCACCTCCCACAGCTCGATGACGCCCTCGTCGCTGAACACGGGCGCGGACTCCTGCGCCTTGTTGCGGCGGGTCTTGATGACGTAGATGGCGCCCATGACCTGCACCACGATCAGGGGCATCATGGCCACCAGCGCCACAAGACCGAAGGCGTCGGTCATGACGTTGCCGCCCAGCGCCGTCGTCGCGCCCATGGCAAAAGGCAGCATGAAGGTGGCGGTCAACGGGCCGGAGGCCACGCCGCCGGAGTCGAAGGCGATGGCGGTAAAGATGCTGGGGACAAAGAAGCTCAGCCCCAACGCGATGATATAGCCCGGCAGCACAAACCAGAGAATGGAGATGCCGGTCAGGACGCGCACCATGGCAAGTCCCATGGCGGCGGCTACGGCGATGGACAGGCTCATGCCCATGGCCTTGGAGGAGATGGCGCCTGCGCTCAGCTCCTCCACCTGCTTGTTCAGCACGTGGACGGCGGGCTCGGCGTTGATGATGAACCAGCCCATCAGCGTGGCCAGCGGGATCAGCAGAAGGCCCAGACCCTCGTCCACGATGACGCCGCCCAGCACATAGCCCAGCGAGGAGAAGCCCACGTTGACGCCGGTCAGGAACAGCACCAGCCCAACGTATGTATAGCCCACACCGATGAGGATGCGCAGCAGCGGCAGCTTCCGCAGGTGCAGCGAGAAGATCTGGAACAGCAGGAAGAACACGCAGATGGGCAGCAGGGCTACCGCCACCTCACCCATCATGCCGGGCAGCTCCTCCAGATAGCTGTGGCCCACGGTGAGGGTGGTCTCGAAGCTGTCCACTACCGTCTCGCTGGCGGCGGCTGTGTTTTCCGGATACAGGAAGCCCAGCAGCAGCACCGCCAGAATGGGGCCGATGGAGCACAGCGCCACCAGACCGAAGCTGTCGGACTTGGCCTTTTCGTCGCTTCGGATGGAGGCGACACCAACGCCCAGCGCCATGATGAAGGGTACCGTCATGGGGCCGGTGGTGACGCCGCCGGAGTCAAAGGCCACCGACAGGAAGTCCGGGTCGGACAGGGCGGCCAGAATGAACACAATGGCATAGAACACCAGCAGCAGCGTCCGCAGGGAGATGCCCAGCAGGATACGCAGCATGCAGATGGTCAGGAAAATGCCCACGCCTACCGACACCGTCAGGATCAGCACGGTCTTGTCGATGCCCGGTACGTTCTGGGCCAGCACCTGCAGGTCCGGCTCGGCAATGGTGATGACAAGGCCCAGAATGAAGGCCAGCACCAGAATGAGCCACAGGCGGCGGGACTTGGTCATTTTCGCGCCTACCAGATTGCCCATCTGGGTCATGGACAACTCCGCACCCAGCGTGAACAGGCCCATGCCAACGATCAGCAGCACCGCGCCCACCAGAAAGGCCAGCATCAGACCGCTGCCCACGGGGAGGAAAAAAAAGCACAGCACCGCCACGATAATGGTGATGGGCAGTACGGAATCCACCGCCTCTTTCAGTTTACTGTTGATGATTTTACGACTGGTCAAGGTAACGCTCCTTTTCTTGAGTTTGATAGTGGCGCGCCGTTATCCGGTGCGCCACGCATATATCTGATTTTAGTATACAATAAAACACCGATACAAGCAAGTTAAAAGCTTAACAAAGAGGAAAAAGTTTACATTTCAGAAAGAGAACCGCACGCACCATGCCGCCGCCAGAAAGCCCGCCAGATCCGCCGTCAGCGCGGCGGGGATGGTATAGCGCAGCTTCCGCACGCCTGCCGCGCCGAAATAGACGGCGATGGTGTAGAAGGTGGTCTCGGTGCAGCCCAGCATCACCGCCGCCGTGCGGCCGATGGCGCTGTCCACGCCGTAGGTCTCCATCAGCTCGCTTCCGGCAGCCAGCGCGCCGCTGCCGCTGAGGGGCCGGATCACCAGCAGCGGCGTGGTCTCCGGCGGGATGCCGATGGCCGTCAGTACCGGTGCCAGCAGCGCCGTGAGCCAGTCCAGCGCCCCGGAGGCACGGAACATATACACCGCCGTCAGCAGCGCCACCAGATTGGGGAAGATCCGCAGCAGCACCCGCAGACCCTCGGCTGCGCCGTCGGTCAGGGCGGCGTATACGTCCACCCGTTGCCGCAGGCCCCACGCCGCCACCGCTGTCAGCAGCAGCGGGATCAGCAGGGAGGTCACATCCATATCAGCGCCTCCATACGGCCTGTAAGCCCCGTGCCGCCAGCAGCCCCGCCGCCACC
>USMI01000195.1 GCA_900555735.1 uncultured Eubacteriales bacterium
AGGCGCTGGAGCAGTATCCGGTGATCCTGCTGGACGAGGGCGACGACTATGAGATACAGGAGGTGTTCGACACCCTGAACATCCGCCCCAATATCCAATACACGGTGCAGCAGGATCAGACCATTCTGGCCATGGTGTCCAGCGGTCTGGGCATCAGCATCATGGAGGAGCTGATGCTCCAGCGGTGCGCCTACCCGCTGGTGGCCTGCCAGCTGCCCCGGCCCTTCTATCGCAACATTGGTATCTGCGTCAAGGATAAGAACGCCCTGTCCCTGTCCACCCGGCGGTTCATTGAGCACGTCCGCCACTGGGTGCTGGTCAACGGCGCACTGGAGAATTGAATAAAACAGCAGGGCGGCCCCATGGAGCTGCCCTGCTGTTTTATTCAATGGTTCCGCCGCCCAGTACCTCGTCGCCGTCATAGAGCACTGCCGCCTGTCCGGCGGTGATGGCCCGCTGCGGCTCGTCGAAGGTCAGGCGCACCCGGCCCTCCGGCAGCGGCTCCGCCAGCGCCGGGGCCTCCACCTGACTGTACCGGGTCTTGGCGGTGCAGCGGAAGGACGCGGCAGGGGCCTTACCGGCGATCCAGTTGACCCGGTTCGCCGTTAGCTCCCGGCGGAACAGCCTGTCGTTGTCCCCCAGCACCACGGTATTGTCGGCTTCATTCTTGGCCAGCACATACACATGCTTTCCCACCGCGATGCCAAGGCCCTTGCCCTGCCCGATGGTGTAGCAGGGAAGCCCCCGGTGCCGGCCCAGCACATGGCCCTCCTCGTCCACGAAATCGCCCGGCGTCAGCTCCACGCCTTGGGACTGCAAAAACGACACATAGTCGCCGTCCGGCACGAAGCAGATGTCCTGACTGTCGGACTTGTCGGCGTTCAGCAGCCCCGCCTCGCGGGCGTTCTCCCGGATGGCGGGTTTGTCATAGTCCCCCACCGGCAGCAGCAGGTGAGCAAGCTGATACTGGGTCAGCTGGTACAGCACATAGCTCTGATCCTTCCGGCGGTCCGTGCCCCGCAGCAGACGGTAGCGCCGCGCCGTCTCGTCATAGCTCACCCGGGCATAGTGGCCCGTGGCGATGAAGTCGTACCCCAGCGTCACCGCACGATCCAGCAGCGCGCCGAACTTCAGGCAGCGGTTGCAGTCGATGCAGGGGTTGGGGGTACGGCCCGCGCAGTACTCCGCCGTAAAGTGCTCCATCACGTCCCGGCGGAAGGCATCCACCTCGTTGAACACATAGAATTTCATGCCCAGCCGGTAGGCCACCGCCCGGGCGTCCTCGGCATCGTCGGCGCTGCAGCAGCGACTGTCGCTGTTGGGGATCAGCTTCAGCATGGCCCCGTCGCAGTCGTAGCCCTGCCGCCGCAGCAGCAGCGCCGCGGCGGAGCTGTCCACGCCGCCGGACATGGCCACCAATACCCGTTTTCCGTTGTTTCGCTCCATAGGTTTACCTCGCTGTTGATTGGGGTAGAATACTTTTAGATATATGTTTATCTAAAAGTGTAACCCCGGCTTCCGCCGGGGTCAAGTGAAATCTTTCGTTAATCCAGATGCTTTTCGTAAAACGCCTGATAGGGCAGCGCGTCGCTCAGCTCCATCATCACATGGGGGAAGCCGCCTGCGTAATCGGTGCGGCGCTCCCGTACCTGACCGTCGCCGCGCCGGATGTGGGGCAGCGATACCGTCACCAGCGTGCCCTCGCCCTCCCGGCTCTCCAGCAGCAGCCGTCCGCCGTGGCCCTCCGCCACGCGGCGGCAGATAAGCAGGCCCAGCCCCATACCGTGGACGGGCAGCTCCATCCGTCCGGCCTCCTGCCACCGGTCAAAAATGCCGCCGGCGATCTCCGGCGGGATGCCGCAGCCGGTGTCCCGCACGCTCAGCGCCAGCTGCTTTCCCCTGTCCTCCAGCGTCACGGTGATAACGCCGCCCTTGGGGGTGAATTTCAGGGCGTTGCTCAGCAGGTTCCACACCAGCCGCTCCAGATATGTCCGCTCCACCGCGGCGATCACATACCGCTCCCGGCAGACGAACCGCACCTCCACCCCTGCCTCGCGGGCGATGGAGCCTGCCTGACGGCACAGCTCGTCCAGCCATACCACCAGCTCCAGATTCTGCGTGTCAAAGGGCGCGTCCGACAGAAGCTCCGGCGCGGTGTTCAGGTTGTTCACCAGCCGCAGCATCCGGTAGTAACTCTGCTGCATGATGGCCTGTTCGTCGCCGCCGTCCTGCGCCGCCAGCCGCTGTGCGGCCATGTGGAGGTTATTCAGAGGCGTGCGCAGGGCCGCCGCCACATTGGGCAGCACGCTGCTGAGAATATGCTGTTCTTCCTCGCTGAAATACGCCATGCCCGCACCTCTTTTCCCTGTCAGCTTTTCCCTGAATATGAGACGTTATCGCAGGGAAATGACGGATGTTCAGGCACATCATACCAAATGAACAAAAGAAAAACAAGCGGATTGTCGAACTTTGTCGAAACTTGGCGAAAAATTTTTAAAAAGGGGCTTGCATTTTACGGAAGAATTGCATATAATTCTAAACGTACCATATGTTTGATATATTCCATTAGGAAGGAAGTTTTGATTATGAGCATTAAAGTTGGCATCAATGGTTTTGGCCGTATCGGCCGCATGGTTCTGCGCTGCTCCCTGAATCATCCCGAAATCGAGATCGTAGGCATCAATGATCTGTGCCCCGCCGACTATCTGGCTTATATGGTGAAATACGACACCATGCACGGCAAGTTTGACGGCGACATCCATGCCGAGGGCAACAACATCGTGGTCAACGGCAAGGCCATCCCCGTGTCCGCCGAGCGTGATCCCGCTAATCTGCCTTGGGCCAAGGTGGGTGCCGAGTACGTCATCGAGTCTACCGGCCTGTTCCTGACCAAGGAGAAGTCCGCCGGTCATATCGCTGCCGGTGCCAAGCACGTCGTCATGTCCGCCCCCTCCAAGGACGATACCCCCATGTTCGTCTGCGGCGTCAACGACGACACCTATACCTCCGACATGCAGTTCGTGTCCAACGCCAGCTGCACCACCAACTGTCTGGCGCCTATCGCCAAGGTGCTGAACGATAACTTTGGCATTGCCGATGGTCTGATGACCACCGTTCACTCCACCACCGCCACCCAGAAGACCGTCGACGGCGTGTCTCTGAAGGACTGGCGCGGCGGCCGTGCCGCCTCCGGCAACATCA
>USMI01000196.1 GCA_900555735.1 uncultured Eubacteriales bacterium
GCTTGGTGGAGTCGATGCCCCGGATCTGGATGGTGTCCATCTGCATGGTGGAATTTTCGCCCAGATACACCACGGTCTTGGGGTTCATGATGTTGCCGCCGGTCTGACCGGCGTCCTTCTCGCCATAGTGCTTCTCGATATAATGCACGCGGCTGTTCTTGCCGATATGGAAGGTGTGCAGGCCGTCGTGGCGGCTCTCGTTGCAGCCGGAGTTGTGGATGCCGCAGCCCGCCACAATCTCCACGTCGCAGTCATCGGGTACATAGAAATCGTTGAACACCAGCTCGCTGACGCCGGTCTTGCTGATGATGACGGGGATATAGCACTTCTCGCCCTTGGTACCGGGCTTGAACTTCACGTCGATACCGGCCTTGCCGTCCTCACGGGGCGATATCTCGATATGCTCGGTGGACTGGCGGGCCTCGCAGCCGGAGTCCTTGCGGATATTGAAGGCGCCCACCGGCTTGCCAGTCAGGTCGGCGATCTTTTCCAACAGCTTCGCGTCGATCTCAGTGATCACAGGGACGCCTCCTTTCTCTCGATAACGGGACAGCCGCCCAGTGTGTCGGCCAGAATCAGGGGGAACACCTCGTCCGTATTGCCCCGGTGAGCGATCTGGCCATTGGCGATGACCACGATCTCGTCCGCCAGACGGATGATCCGCTCCTGATGGGAAATGATGATCATGGTGGCCTTGCCCTCCTGATGGATCTGCTCGAAGGTCTCGGTGAGTCGGGCAAAGCTCCACAGGTCGATACCGGCCTCCGGCTCGTCAAAGATCATCAGGTCGCTGTGGCGGGCCAGAATGGTGGCGATCTCGATACGCTTCACCTCGCCGCCGGACAGGGACACGTCCACCTCGCGGTCAAGGTAATCGTTGGCGCACAGGCCCACTTTGGTCAGATAGGAGCAGCAGCGATCCTTGCTGAGCTTCTCCTCGCCTGCCGCCAGCAGCAGCAGGTCGTGAACGGTGATGCCCTTGAAGCGGGGCGGCTGCTGAAAACCGTAGCTGATGCCCTTCTTCGCCCGCTCAGTGATGGACAGACCGGTGATATCCTCGCCGTTATAGAGGATCTGGCCGCCGGTAGGCTGCACCAGACCCATGATGACCTTGGCCAATGTGGTTTTGCCGCCGCCGTTGGGGCCGGTGAACACCATCAGGCGATGGTCGGGGATGGTGATGGAGATGTCCTTGAGAATGTCCAGCTCTCCCTCCGGCGTGGACACCCTGTACGAGATATGTTTCAATTCCAGCATGGAATCTTCCTCCTCAAACTAAACTGTCAAAACCGACCTTTTCTGTTGGAAAAAGGGGATATTTTGACAAACCTGAGATATTATATCAGATAATATAAGGAAAATCAATTTATTTTGTTATTTTCCTCCGCCATCAGCTGACGCAACGTGGCATTGTCCAGATACTCCCGGATCACCTGATCCAGCCCCTGCCACAGTGCACGGGTGCGGCACTCTCCCGCCATCTCGCAGGAGGCCGCCTCGTCCATCACGCACTGCACCGGCGCCAGCGTGCCCTCCGTCAACCGCAGGATGGGGCCGATGTGGTATTCCTCCGGCTCCCGGACAAGGCGGTAGCCGCCGCCCCGGCCGTGGGTACCGTCCACATACCCGGCCTTGGACAGGGTGGTCATGATGCCCTCCAGATATTTCTGGCTGATGCCCTGCCGCTGGGCCACCGTCCGCAGGGGGATATATCCCTCGTCCCGGTGCTCCGCCAGATCCACCAGCACCCGCAGCGCATACCGCCCTTTTGTTGAGATCATCATTGTGACCGCCTGCCTTTTTTCGTGTTTTTTCCATTATAGGCGGTTTTGCCCACCCTGTCAACGGGTAGCACCTCCGGCGCATATGGCATAGTATGGCACGGGGACGAATGACACATACACGAAAAGAAGTTTCGCTTTCCGAAGCGACCTACTTTTGTCCGTGGTGACAAAAGTAGGCAAAAACACCAGAAGGAACCTCCGGTTCCTTCACCTCCCGGCGCGCTATACATTGTGCTGGTTTGCGGCTGCATACCACGCGTACACACGGGCTTTTCTTTTTCGCTTTGTTAAAAGGATCGTCTCTGCTCCTGCGCCGCTGCCGCTGATGTCTACATCGAACAACGCTTCGGTGTCTACCGTTGCAGCGATGAGCGGCAGCAGCGCAAGAAGAACGTCGATTCGTCACACATAGCGATAACAGCATTGTTCTGCGAACGCGCGGTACAAGGCACCAAATTATAAACACGGCATAGCGTGGGCGGATTCTTAAACCGCAGGTTTAAGCTGTTCTTTTGGTCACTTTTGGAGCAGCGGCCAAAAGTGACTCGCGCCGGAGCGCGAAATACCCCCACAGAAAGGAGGCCACTATGGACAACGAGCTTTACGACTACCGCAAGTACGATCAGGTCTGGAAGCGGGTCAACCCGCAGGAGAACCCCTATCCCGAAGCCCGCGGCAGCGCCGCCGCGCCCGCCGTGAGTACCGCGCCTGCCGCGCCGGTGTATCAGACGCTGCTGAAGGAGGAGCTGCGGCACATGCAGGAGGTCCTGCGGGTACTGGAAAACGCCCTTGCATAATGGCGCGGCGCGTGATACAATAGGGCATCATTTCAGGCACTGTGCGCCAGAATATACACGAAAGGAAGCTTGCCGCAATGAAGGAAGTTATCAGTCGGGACGCCGCTCTGGCGGCATTGAAGGAGTACAATCACGAGCCGTTCCATATCCAGCACGCGCTGACCGTCGAGGGTGTGATGCGCTGGTACGCCAACGAGCTGGGTTACGGCGAGGACGCGGATTTCTGGGCCACCGCCGGACTGCTGCACGACATCGACTTTGAAATGTGGCCGGAGCAGCACTGCCTCAAGGCGCCGGAGCTGCTGGAAAAGGCAGGCTGCGACGCCGACCTGATCCACGCCGTCTGTTCCCACGGCTACGGTCTGGTGTGCGACGTGGAGCCGGTACATGAGATGGAGAAGGTGCTGTTCGCCGCCGATGAGCTGACGGGTCTGATCGGCGCAGCCGCCCGGATGCGCCCCAGCAAGAGCGTCATGGACATGGAGG
>USMI01000197.1 GCA_900555735.1 uncultured Eubacteriales bacterium
CGGGGCCATGAGCCTGATGACCCTGTTGGATCAGTCCCTGGTGCTGGGCACGCTGCAATCCCGCCTGGGCCTTTCCGCCAAGGCCGCCGCGGAGCTGTACGGCCAGTACACCTTCGGCATGACGCTGTTCGTGCTGCCGCCGTCGTTCATCTATCCCCTGTCCGTATCCCTGATCCCCACCATCACCCAGGCTAAGGCCCGGCATGACGAGGCCGCCGCCGGGCGGCTTACCGCCTCAGCCCTGCGGATCACGGCGCTGCTGGCCTTCCCCATGGGGGCGGGGCTCAGCGTGCTGGCCGGACCGATCCTGCACCTCTTATATCCCGCCGTGCCGGAGACGGCTCAGGCCGCCGCCTATCACCTGACGGTGCTGGGCATCGCCAGCATCTTCGTGTGCCTGATGGTGGTGACCAACGGTATTCTGCAGGCCAACGGCAGGGAGAGCGTCCCCATCTGGACGCTGCTGGCCGGCGGCGTGCTGAAGATCGTCACCAACTATCTGATGGTGGGCAACCCCGACATGGGCATCCGGGGCGCGCCGGTGGGCACGCTGTACAGCTACGCCCTGATCGTGGTGCTGAACATGATCGCCGTGTACCGCTGCATGAAGGGCAGGGTGGACTTCTTCCGCTGCCTGTGGCGGCCGGGCCTGTGCACCGTCGTGATGGCGCTGGGCGCACACTCCGCCTATACGCTGCTGGGCCGCTATCTTTCCCAGAATCTGGCAACGTTGGCCGCCATTGCCGCCGCAGCTGCGGTATACGCCGTTCTGGCGCTGGCGCTGGGCGCGGTGACGCGGGACGACCTGCGGCACTTCCCAAAGGGGGAAAAATGGGCGCAGCGCCTGCATCTTCGGTGATTTTTTGCGTTTTCTGTGTAAAAAGGCTTGCAATAGAACGGCAAATATGGTAAATTTTCTATTGCCCTCTGCGTTAGGGCCTTTCCTTTGTTCTTAATGCGATACGCTTCGTTTTAGGATATGGTCATACCAATGAAAAAATTTTTAGGAGGAAAAACCCATGAATAAAACCGAACTGATCAATGCCGTCGCCGAGAAGGCCGGCCTGTCCAAGAAGGCTGCCGAGGCCGCTGTCAACGCCACCCTGTCCGCCATTTCCGAGGGTCTGAAGGCCGACGAGAAGGTGCAGCTGGTGGGCTTCGGCTCTTTCGAGGTGAAGCACCGCGCCGAGCGTACCGGCCTGAATCCCCGCACCAAGGAGCCCGTCACCATCGCCGCTTCCAAGGTTCCCACCTTTAAGGCCGGCAAGGCTCTGAAGGACGCCATTAAATAATCTGGCACAAAATCTACGATTTTGTTGCCAAAAGGCTTGCACCCCGCTGCGCGCCTTTGGCACTGGCGGGGCGAGCTGTATTTTTCGCCACGCACATGTCGCGGCGAAAAATGATTGCAATATTTCGCGCCTGTACCCCAAGGGCACTTGTTCCGCTTCGCTCCACGGCGCGGGCGCGAACTCTGCGAGGCAATTGTTTGTTATAAAAGAAAAGCGGCTTCGCCGCTTTTCTTTTTACCCCCAAGGAGGACATACCATGAGACTGGACAAATACCTGAAGGTCAGCCGCCTGATCAAGCGGCGCACCGTGGCCAACGAGGCCTGCGACAACGAGCGGGTCACCGTCAACGGACGGGTGGCCCGGGCCTCCTACGACGTGAAGGTAGGCGACGTCATCACCATCCGCTTCGGCCAGAAGGCCCTGTCGGTAGAGGTGCTGTCGGTGGCCGACAATGTGGGCAAGGCCGACGCCGCCGCCATGTACCGGGAGACCGCGTTATAATTTTCCGCACCCTCTCATACAATGCAGTAACGCTTTGTAGGAGAGGGTGTTTCTTTTGGCCTATGACATGAACGGCGGCAGCAATGCCGTATACCACCGGCTGACGCTGGAGGGCCGGGAAAAGCTGACGGTGGGCGGCGTGGAGGACGTGGAGCGGTTCGACGAGAACTGCATCGTCATGTCCACCTGCGCCGGAACGCTGGTGGTGACCGGAGAGGGGCTGCACATCGGCAAGCTGAGTCTGGACGGCGGCGAGCTGCACGTGGATGGCCGCATCGACGGCATCAACTATGAGGAGGAGCAGCCCAGCCGCAGCGGCGGTCTGTTCAGCCGGCTGTTTGCCTGATGGAGAACTATGTGTCGGCCCAGCTGCAGCAGCTTGGCGCGGCGGTGGCGCTGGGCGCGGCAGGCGGCCTTGTGTATGACGTGCTGCGCGCCGCCCGGCTCCTTGACCGCCGCGACCGGCTGCTGACCCATTTGCTGGACGCGCTGTTCGTGGTGCTGCTGGGCGCGGGCGTCCTGTGGCTGGCGCTGGTGGTGGGGGACGGGGAGCTGCGGCTCTACATGGTCACCGGTATGGCGCTGGGCGCGGTGCTGTGGTTCTATCTCTTCTCCCGGCCGCTGCGGCCGGTGTGGGATTTCTGGGCGGCGGCACTGGTGGCGCTGTGCCGTTTGCTGGGGATGCCTTTTGTTTTTTTATGGCGTACCGCAAAAAAACTGATAGAAACTGTCAAAAAGGGCTTTTCTTTTCTGCGCAAGTGCGTTAAAATAAGGGTGGAAGCATGGCGCAAGAGCCATGGCCGGACGACGCCGCGGCAGGAAGGAGGCAGCACCATGGCAAAAGAGAAGAAAACCAAACCCACGAAGAAGCGTCCCCCGACGGTGCTGCTGACGGTGCTTCTTGTGCTGGCGGCGGTGCTGAGCATCCAGATCGTGAAGGTATACGGCCAGCTGAAAACCGCCCAGCGGGAGGAATCCGTGCTGAACCAGCAGCTGGCGCAGCAGCAGCAGGAGAACGACGCCCTGCGCTCCGATCTGGACAAAAAGGACGACGAGAGCTTTATCAAGGCGCTGGCCCGGGATCTGCTGGGTCTGGCCGAGGAGGGCGAACGGATCTTCTATGACGTGAATGACTGAAAAAAGAGACAGCCGCGGCTGTCTCTTTTTTGTTTGCTTTGAAAAACGGCCTTCGGCGACCCACTTTTCCCATTAGCTGGAAAAGTGGGCAAAAGAGCCAGCAGGAACCAAAGG
>USMI01000198.1 GCA_900555735.1 uncultured Eubacteriales bacterium
GCTTGTCGCCACGACGCATTCTCCTTTCGATGGCCTCGATCGCCTTGGAGGCCGGGTAGTTGATGCAGAAATAGACCAACGCGGCCAGCACATAGGGGGCCAGCGTGATATACGAGTTACCGGAGACGGTCTGGGCGGTATACATGATCTCCGCCATGCCCAGCACGGAGCAGATGGAGGATTCCTTCACCATGGTGACCACCTCGTTGGCCAGTGCGGGCAGCACGTTCTTGATGGCCTGAGGCAGCACCACCAGACGCATGGACTGCCAGCCGGACAGACCCAGCGAGCGGGCGGCCTCGGTCTGGCCCTTATCCACCGCCAGAATACCGGCACGGAATATCTCAGCCACATAGGCGGAGCTGTTCAGGGCCAGCGCCACCACGCCGGGGATAAAACGGTTGATGGCGATGAAGCCGAACAGCAGCGTGCGGGGCAGCGTAATGTAGTGGAACAGTCCGAAATAGATAATGGACAGCTGCACCAGCATGGGGGTAGAGCGGAAAACCGCGATGTACGCGCCGGCAAACCACTTGACGGGCTTGACCTTGCTGAGACGCATCATGGCCAGCAGCAGAGCGGGGATTACCGCCAGCAGCACGGAGACCACGGCCAGCAGCAGCGTATACTCAAAGCCTCGGACAAAGGCGGAACCATACTTGGGCAGGAACGAGAAATTGAAGAAGTTTGTGTTGTCCATATTCACAAACAGATCATTCCACGACATAGACGAAGCATCCTTTCACATGTTCTGGGGCCTAAAGCGCACGCAAGCGTGCAAAGCCAAGGCTTTGCACGTTTGCGGTAAGATCACGGGGATTATCAGCCGACGTAGCTCAGGCCCACGTTGCCGTCCAGCACCAGCAGGTCGATGGTGCCGTTCTTCAGCTCAGTGACCAGCGTGGGAACCAGAGACTCCAGCACCATGCCGTTGGCAGCCTCGGGGAACATGTCGGCAGCGGCCATAGCCTTGGTGGTGTTCTTCTGGGCGCCGATGATGACGGAAGCCTGATTGATGTCGTCCACGGTCTTGTACTTATCAGCGTTGGAAGCCTTCACCAGAATGACGGGAGGCAGATCGGTGTAGTAGGGATCGGAGAAATCGCAGGCCAGCGCACGCTCTTCGGTGTACTCGCAGGCGGCCAGCACCATGTCGAAGTCGCCGTTGCTCAGAGAAGTGACCAGATTATCGAAGTTCATGGACTCGATCTGCAGCTCCATGCCCATGGACTCGGCGATGTACTTGGCGACCTCCACGTCGATGCCGGCATACTCGGTCATAGCGGCGTCGGCAAAGAACTCATAGGGAGGATAATCGGGGCTGGTGCCCAGCACCAGAACGGGCTTGTCGCTGGCAGCGGCATCGTCACCGGCAGGAGCCAGATCAGAGGACACAGCGTCGGGGGTGTAGGTCTCCTGAGAGGCGACCTTGTTCTCGATCTCCTTGATGAGGGCGCCGTCGTTGGCGGTCAGCTCAGCGATGGCCTTGTTGATGCCATCCAGCAGGCCCTTGGGGTCGCCCTTCTGCACCAGAACACGGTAAGGCTCGGTCTCGCCCCAGTCCACCACGTTCTCCAGAACCACCAGAGACTCGTCGGTGTTGGCGGCGTCGCCGTCGTTTGCGTTATTATCGTCAGCAGCGTTATTACCGCCGCCGCAGGCCACCAGGCTCAGCGCCATCAGCATGGCCAGCATCAATGCCAAAAACTTTTTCATCTTTTTCATTTCCTTTCAAAACACTTTGTTGGCTCCGCTCCGGCCTTCCAATACTGGAGTCGGAGGAACGTTACGTTGTGGTCAACTCCTGTTGACAGTGGATACTATACACCCGGCATGCATATAAGTCAACTCTTTTTTGAATATTTTTTCATAATTTTCGCCGTTTTTGGTAGTTTCGCCTTGCTTACCCTCTGATTCCGACTGTTTTTGCAGCAATATCACTACGTTTTGTTTTGCATAAATGCATATTTATGCGTATATTCCGTAACTTATTGCTGCCATCGAAAAAAATACGCGCAAAAGGGATTGCACTATTTGCAGAGGTTGTGGTAATATATCGCAAAAAAAATGCAGGAGGTGCTGTGATGGAACCCTTGAATTACGAGAAGCGTGGATATTTAAACGAGTCTTTCCGGCTGTTTCATCTGGCTGACAACAGGCACGAGGATATCCCCTACCACTATCACAGCTTTCATAAGATCATCATTCTGCTGGCCGGGCGGGCGGGCTACGCCATCGAGGGCGAGCGCTACGCCCTCCAGCCCGGCGACTATGTACTGGTGGGACGCGGCAGCATCCACAAGCCTATCGTGGAGCAGAACGATTTCTACGAGCGCACCATCCTCTACATCTCGCCGGAGTATTTGCAGGCGCTTTCTACCCCAGACTGCGATCTGGAGCGGTGCTTCCGTCAGGCGCAGGAGACCTTCCGCTACGTCTACCACGCCGGAGCCGACCGTGTACGGGAGCTGTTTTCCCTGCTGGAGCAGGCGCAGCAAGCGGAAGCCTTCGGCGCGGCGCTGCTGCGGCAGGCGCTGTTCACCCAGCTGATGGTGGAGGTGAACCGGCTCTCCCTGACCGGCGGCACCGTCAGCGCCGCAGGCGGCGACAGCAAGATCATCGCCATTCTGCAATACCTGAACACCCATCTGACCGATCCGCTGACCATCGACGAGCTGGCCGCCCGGTTCTATATCAGCAAATATCACATGATGCGGCGGTTCCGGAACGAGACCGGCTATACCATTCACAACTATATCACCGAAAAGCGCCTGCTGCTGGCCCAGCAGCTGCTGGAACAGGGCCTGCCGCTGGGCGAAACGGCGCTGCGCTGCGGCTATCAGGAGTACTCCACCTTCTCCCGGGCCTATAAGAAGCAGTTCGGCCATTCCCCTTCGTCTATGTAGCACTATTTGCAAGTAAATAAGCAATATCGCCAGTTTACTTTTTGAATAATGCTCATTATAATAGAAAAGCAACCCAAAACCGCAAAACTGTTAGGAGGAGTAAAAAGTAATGGAAAAGAAAGCAGTCGTCAA
>USMI01000199.1 GCA_900555735.1 uncultured Eubacteriales bacterium
TCCGTGACGTACTCCTCCCCCGCCCTGCCCGCCGCCTCTGCGGCGGCCTCTGCCGCCGCGATGACCGCGCCCGCCGCGGCGGGAACGGCGCTTTTCCTTCTCGCCCTCGTCGGCGTCCGCTTCCTTCTTTTCGGCGGGAGCAGACCACTGCTCGGGCGGGACGATGGGCGTTGCGTTGGAGAAAAAGCTTACCGTCAGCTGCGGCTCTTCCTCCTGCGGCTCCTGATAGCGCTCGGGCAGCGTCGTGGGGAGCTCGATGCCGTCGCGCGAGCCCTTGCCGTTGCGCAGCACGCAAACCTCGCAGTTATGGTAGCAACGGGGCGCGTCGGGCCGCTCGTCCAGCCGGACGTTGACCGTCTCCTTCAGCACGTTGATATCGCTGACGTTGCCGGGACCGTCCGGCGTCAGCACGAAGGAATCGTTCTTCGGCATGCGCTTGATGGCATCCTCATAGGCGTCCTGCTCGTATTTCAGGCAGCACATCAGCCGCCCGCAGGTGCCGGAGATCTTGGTGGGGTTCAGGCTCAGGCTCTGGGTCTTGGCCATCTTGATGGACACGGGGACGAACTCGTCCATATAGGACGCGCAGCAGAAGGGCCGGCCGCAGATGCCAAGGCCGCCCAGCATCTTCGCCTCGTCCCGGACGCCGATCTGCCGCAGCTCGATGCGGGAGCGGAACACGCCGGCCAGATCCTTCACCAGCTCGCGGAAGTCCACACGGCCGTCGGCGGTGAAGAAGAACAGGATCTTGCTGCCGTCAAAGCTGCATTCCACCCGCACCAGCTTCATGTCCAGCCCGTGCTGGGCGATCTTCTTCTGGCAGATGTCAAAGGCGTCCTTCTCCCGGCTGCGGTTATAGGCCGCCGTATGGCGGTCGTTGTCGGTGGCAATGCGCAGCACAGGACGCAGGGGCTTCACCACCGCGTCGTCGGACACCTCATGGTTGCCCTCCACGCACTGGGCGAATTCCGGCCCCTGAGCGGTCTCCACCACCACGTCGTCGCCGGTGGGCACCGTCAACGCGCCGGGGTCAAAATAGTAGGTTTTGCTGCCGCTGCGGAAACGGACAGAGATCACAGTCGTCATATCAGGTATACCTTCCTTTCTGAAGGGAAAAATCAGTGGGAGACCACGTCGGCCAGTTCCGCGCCCAGCGCGCCCAGCACATGGCCCACGCCCACATTGTATTGACATTCATCACAGTACCGGCGGAAAAGGTCCGTCAGGGCCTGCAGCTTCCGCCGCGAAAAGGTGCGGCACAGCAGCTGCGCCGTCTCGCCGCAGGGCTTCCCGTAGACCGCCAGCAGCGCGGCGGCGGCGGTCTGCCATGCGCCCTCCATCATGGCCAGCAGCTGCTCCCGCTTCATCCGCCGGTTTTCCAGTCCGGTGAGATACACGGTCAGCGCAGACACATCCCTCTTTGCCAGTGCGCGGCACAGGGCGGCGGCGTTCTCGTCCTCCTGCCCGGCGTCCTCCGGCATGTCCAGCCGCAGCGCCACGCAGCGGGAGCGGATAGTGGGCAGCAGCGAGTGGATGGCGTCGGCGCAGAACACGAAGGCCGCGTAAGCCGGGCCTTCCTCCACGATCTTCAGCAGCACGTTCTGGTCACGCTCGTTCAGCTGGGCGCAGTCGGTAAAGAGATAGACCTTCCGCTCACCCTCGTTGGGCCGGATGTATACGTCCTGCCGCAGCGCCCGGATGGTGTCCACCGCCAGCTCCTTCCGGTCGGTGTCCCGCACCTCCGTCACGTCGGGATGGATGCCCTCCATCACCTTGCGGCAGCTGTTGCACCGCAGACAGGGCCGCCCGCTCTCAGCGCGGCACAGGTGGGCCGCCGCGATATACCGGGCCGCCGTCAGCCTGTCGCCCTCTCCGGTCAGGATCAGCGCATGGCTCAGCTGGCCCCGTCCGGCAGCGGCGCGGACAGCCTTTGCCCATGTGGAATTTTCGTTTACCGCCTGCGCCATTTTGTCCTCCAAACGGCGGAAAAACGCGCCGCCTTTTCACAAATTCATAATAGTATACCACAATTTTGGCCTCTGCCGCAACCCCTGACGATGGATTCCCAAAAAAAGTTTGCAGCAATATCGATATTTCTACGAAAAACAGGAAAATAAAAGGAAAATATGCTTGCTTTTATGGGGAAAGCTGGTTATAATAAAGCGGTTGACGGGGTACATTTAACAAAAATAAAAGAAAAGTCCCCAAAATAATAAGAAATTCCGGAAAATGAAGATATTTTTTTGTGATATGGAGGATATGTAAATGAGCAAAAAGTATTGCTACCTGTTCACTGAGGGCAACGCTAAGATGCGTGAGCTGCTGGGCGGCAAGGGCGCCAATCTGGCCGAGATGACCAACATCGGTCTGCCGGTGCCTCAGGGCTTTACCATCACCACCGAGGCCTGCACCCAGTACTATGAGGACGGCCGTCAGATCAACGACGAGATCATGGCCGAGATCATGGAATATATCGAGAAGATGGAGAAGATCACCGGCAAGAAGTTCGGCGATCACGAGAATCCCCTGCTGGTCTCCGTCCGTTCCGGCGCCCGCGCTTCCATGCCCGGCATGATGGACACCATCCTGAATCTGGGCCTGAACGAGGACGTGGTGGACGTCATCGCCGCCAAGTCCAACAACCCCCGCTGGGCTTGGGATTGCTATCGCCGCTTTATCCAGATGTACTCCGACGTGGTCATGGAGGTGGGCAAGAAGTACTTCGAGCAGCTCATCGACGCCATGAAGGAGAAGAAGGGCGTGACGCAGGACGTGGAGCTGGATGCTGCCGACCTGAAGGAGCTGGCCATACAGTTCAAGGCCGAGTATAAGGCCAAGATTGGCGAGGACTTCCCCTCCGACCCCAAGGAGCAGCTGATCGGCGCCATCAAGGCCGTGTTCCGCTCTTGGGACAACCCCCGCGCCAACGTGTACCGCCGCGACAATGATATCCCCTACTCCTGGGGTACTGCCGTCAACGTGCAGTCCATGGCCTTCGGCAACATGGGCGACGACTGCGGCACCG
>USMI01000200.1 GCA_900555735.1 uncultured Eubacteriales bacterium
GCAGAGGTGTACCGCTGTGAGACCACACGGGATTCCAACGCGGATATCATGATGGTCATGCAGCTGGATGGGCCGGAATATCTTAACGACTATTTAAAGCATCCCAAGCATCTGGCCCTCGTGAATGAAATGAAGGACTATGTGATGGATCGCATGTCATTTGATGAAAAAGAAGCCTGCTGAGCAAGGCGGCAGAGAAAGGAATTACGATCATGGAAAAGAAAAAGTCCGCAGTCCCCGCGTTTCTGGGCGTGGCCGCCGTATGGCTGGGCAGCCACTTTGGCCCTGGCTTTGCCACCGGCGCTTTCAGTGTCAAATGGTATGTGAAGTACGGCTGGGTGGGTCTTATAACACCCCTGCTGGCTATGCTGATCACCGGCGGCGTCATGTACTACATGCTGGAGTACGCCCGCGCTCACAGCACTCCCGGCTACCGTCCCTTTGCCAAGTCCTGCTATGGCGACAAATTCGGCAGCGTGGTATCCATTCTGTACGATATCTGCTTCCTGATGACCATGATGTGCGCCGGCGGTCTGGCCTTCGCCGGCGAGGGCAAGCTGCTGGAGGGCTTCCTCGGCATCAACTACTGGGTCACCGCCGGTATCACCATTCTGATCTCCGCACTGCTGTGCCTGTATGGCTCCAAGCTGCTGGCAAAGTCCTCCGGCTATATGATGTACGCCATCATCGGCGTCGTTGTGCTGATTACCATTTTGTCCCTTGTCTGCGGTGACTGCGACGTGGCGGGCGCCTTCGCCGGTTCCGCCGCCAACGCCAAGGACACCAGCTTCCTGCATGCCATTCTGGGCGCTATGCAGTACGGCTGCTTCCAGTCCACCATTGTTTTCAATGTCATGTCCGTGTCCGATGTGCTGAAGGATAAGGCCGAGTCCCGCAAGGCCATCACCGCCGGTTATATCATCACTGTGGTACTGATGGTCTGCCTGATCTTTACCCTGTTCAGCTATACCAGTGTGTTTGATGTCTGCGCCGAGACGCTGCCTGTCATGGCAGTTCTGAACCGCCTGAACATGAAGTGGCTCCAGTGGCTGTATGTGGTCCTGATGACGCTGGCCGTGCTGACCAGTGCCGCGGGCCTTGCCCATGCGGGCAACGTCCGTTTTGACAGTCTGTTCCGGTTTATCAAAAACGCGCAGCTCAGACGCTTTGTCATTACCGCTATCCTGCTGGGCATTGCCGCTATCGGCGCCGCACTGGGCTTTCAGGCCATGCTGCAGCAGGGCACTTCCATCATCGGCTGGGCGTCCATCCCCATCATTGTGATCCCGGCCTTCACCTTCATTGCCGCCAAGGTGCGCGCCGGAAAGTGATCCTGCCCGCGAAGCATATACAAAAAAGAGGAACCGTCCCGCTACTCCTGATAGGGGTACCTTGAAGCGTGTCCTCGGATTAGGCAGGCAGTGCAATTGTACTGTCTGCCTTTTCTGTTGTCTCTCCGCATAGAAGCATATCGTCTGTCTCGTTGAGGTTGAAGTCCCGAAAACAGATGTGGATCTTCTGCGGTGCGTGCTTGGAGTATTTGACCTCTTTCTCATACACGATGATTTTCGCCACAAAGGTGCGGAGCAGTTCCGGGGTCAGTTCCGTCATGTCGGTGAACTTTCTGGCCTTGGCGATGAAGTTCTTGGCGTTGGCCATGCTACTGCGTAGTTTCTCCAGGCGCTCCTCCGTGGCAGGGATGGCTTCGGCCAGCTGCGCTTTCTCCTTGGAGTATGCCTCAGACAGCAAACGGAACTGCTCATTGCTCACCCGTCCCAAGGCGCTGTCCTCATACATCCGCTTGAACACTACATCCAGTTCGCCATCCCGTTTCCGCATCGTGGACAATTCCCGTTCCAACCCCCGGATCTCCTTTGCCACCTCAGTAGATTGCTTTTGCTGAATATATGCGGCGAACCGCTCCGGGTCGCTCCTGGCAAACTCTGTGGCTCTGCGGATTGTTTCCAGCACGATTTCCTTCAGTGCCACTTCCCGGATATAGTGAGCGCTACACACTTCTGCCCCGTCCTTCTTGTAGGTGCGGCAGGTGAAATGATTCTGTTCCGGCTTCATGGTGTGCGCCCGGTGCAATACCATGGGCTTACTGCAGTCCGCACAATACACCAATCCAGAGAACATATTCTGCTCATCCATATTCGTGCGGCGGCGCTTATGAGATCGCACCTCCTGTACGATATCCCAGGTTTCCTGATCCACCAGCTCTTCATGAGTATTCTCAAAGATAAGCCACTCTGATTTGGGGCGTTCACATCGTTTTTTGTCCTTGTAGGACTTGGTGCTGTAGCGAAGGTTGACCGTGTGCCCAAGGTAGACCATGTTCTGAAGCATATCCGCCCCCATGTCGCCAGTCCAGTTGTAGGGCCGCTCTGCATTCAGCCCGGAATGGGATGTGCCGAATTTCGTATAGGCGTACATGGATGGACTGTAGATGCATTCTTTCTTGAGCTGCTTTGCAATCTGGGCTGGTCCCATTCCGCCGGCGCACATGGCGAAGATGCGTTTGACGACAGCCGCCGCCTCCTCATCCACCAACAGAGGAGAGTCCTTGGTTGCACCCTTGCGGTAGCCGTAAGGAGCTCGTGTCCCCACCCGGATTCCCCGCTGTGCCTTGGCGTTCACTACATTCCGCACCTTGCGGCTGCAGTCCCGCACGTGCCATTCATTGAACAAATTCTTGAAAGGCATCAGCTCGTTGCTGTTTTCATACTTGGTGTCAACATTGTCGTTGACAGCGATGTAGCGCACATCATTGGAAGGGAATATCTCCTCGATATAAAGACCGGTGTGCAGTTGGTTTCTTCCAAGGCGGGAAAGATCCTTTGTGATGATGACGGCGATGTCGCCGTTGCTCATGTCATCCATCATCTGTTCAAAGGCTGGGCGATTGAAATTCGCGCCGGAATAGCCATCGTCCACATAAAATCTGGTGTTCTGGAACCCATTCTCATCGGCGTACTTTTGCAGGATAAGTTTTTG
>USMI01000201.1 GCA_900555735.1 uncultured Eubacteriales bacterium
CGTGGCGGCAAAAGTACCCAAAAACGCCACTTAAACCTGCGGTTTAAGAATCCGCGCACGCTGTTCATATTACAAACTTGTAATCTTTTGCCACGCGTTCGCGGAATACGGTCGGTTTCGTTTCGTATGACGTATTGACTTTCTTCTTGCGCCGCTGCCGCTCGTATTATCAACGGTAGAACCAAAAGCGTTGTTCGGCGTTGGCATCAGCGGTAGCGGCGTCGGGGTGTTAAGAAAACATGCCGGTGGCATGTTTTTAACCCCGATCTCGGCGGCTATGCCGCCGTAGCATCCATCTTAATTTTCACAGAAAAACTTGAGTTGTTGTACAGCCCTGATTTGCAGAGCGTATAGCGCGCCCGGAAGTGAAGGAACCGGAGGTTCCTTCTGGCATTTTGCCTACTTTTGCCGCTATTGGCAAAAGTAGGTCGCGCTCGGAAGCGCGAAATTCCCCCTCAAAACACCCGAAAGGAGACACCATGGCCAACGGGATCATCATCATTGACAAACCTGCGGACTGGACAAGTATGGACGTGTGCGCCAAGCTGCGGGGCATCCTGAAAACGAAAAAAGTGGGCCACGCGGGAACGCTGGACCCCATGGCCACCGGCGTACTGCCGGTGTTCGTGGGACAGGCCACACGGGGCGTCTCCTTTGCCGAAAGCGGTGAAAAGGAGTACGTCGCCACGCTGCGGCTGGGCCTTGTCACCGATACGCAGGACACCTCCGGCCGGACGCTGGAGACACACCCCGTGACCGTCTCCATGGACGATGTGGCGGCAGCGCTGCCCCGCTTCACCGGAGATATTGAACAAATTCCGCCTATGTACTCCGCCATCAAGATCAACGGCCAGAAGCTGTACGATCTGGCCCGGCAGGGCCGGGAAGTGGAGCGGAAGCCCCGCGCCGTCACTATCCATGAGCTTGAGCTGCTGGAGCAGCTGTTGGACACCGATTTCACCCTGCGGGTGCGGTGCTCCAAGGGCACCTACATCCGCACCCTGTGCCACGATATCGGACAGGCGCTGGGCTGCGGTGGCTGCATGGCGTCTTTGCGGCGCACCATGGCGGCGGGCTATACGCTGGCTGAGAGCCACACCATCGACGAGGTGCAGGCTCAGGGCGAGGCCCTGCTGCGGCCGGTGGATACCCTGTTCCGGCAGTATCCGGAATACCGCATCACCCATCCCCGGGTGGAGCAGCTGTGCCGCAACGGCAACGCCTTCGCCGTGAAAACGCCGCTGGAGAGCGGCACCTACCGGGTCTACGGCATGGAGGGGGACTTCCTGTGCCTGAGCCGGTTGGAAAACGGACAAATGACGTCCATCAAGAACTTTTTTGGAGCGTAAACTATGAAGCCTACTGTCATCGCATTGGGATTTTTTGACGGCGTACATCGGGGCCACGGGGCGCTGCTGCGGCGCACCGTGGAGGTGGCCCGGCAGTTGGACGCCACCCCTGCCGCTTTCACCTTTGACCGGCCTCCCAAGGAGGTGGTCACGGGAAAGCCGGTGCCTCTCATCAACTCCACCCGTGAGCGGCAGGAGCTGATGGAGCGGCTGTACGGCATCGAGCAGGTGATCGTCGCACCCTTTGACCATGAGATGATGACCATGCCGTGGGAGGATTTCATCACCGAGCTGCTGGTGAAGCGCTATGGCGCGGTGCATCTGGTGGCGGGCCACGACTACCGTTTCGGCCACAAAAACGCCGGTGATCCGGAGCTTTTGCAGCAGAAGTGCCGCGAGCTGGGTCTGGGCTGCGACATCATCCCCAAAGTGGAGATCGAGGGCATCACCGTCAGCTCCACCTATATCCGCCAGCTGGTGCGGGACGGCGAGCTGGAGCGGGCCGCCGTATTTCTGGGCCACCGCCACTGTCTCAGCCAGACGGTGAGCCACGGGTTCCGGTTCGGCCGCACCATCGGCATCCCCACCATCAACTTCACGGTACCGGAGCATGTGCTGGTGCCGGAGAAGGGCGTGTACGTCACCCGCGTGTACCTGCCGGACGGCGGCAGCTACGCCGGTGTTACCAACGTAGGCACCCGCCCCACCGTCAGCGACAGCGCCGACCTGTCCATCGAGACGTTCCTGCTGGACTTTGACGGCGACCTGTACGGCAAGCGCATCCGGCTGGAGTTCTGCCGCCGCCTGCGGGCCGAGAAAAAGTTTGACTCTCCCCAGCAGCTGAAGGACGAGATTGAAAAAAATGTCGCCCAGACCCGGGCATACTTCCGGGAAACAGGCGAAGCGTAATACAAAACCAGCGTTCCGCATCATGCGAAACGCTGGTTTTATTTGGTATTGTCGGGAACAAATTCCACCACATCCTCAATGCGGCACTCCAAAATCGTACAGAGGGTATCCAGTATCACCGTCTTGACCACGCAGTTATCGCGGAGACGCTGCAGCTGCGCCTTGTCGATGCCGTAGTCCTTGATCAGGCGGTATTGGCTGATGTTTTTCTCTTTCAACGTCCGCCACAGCGGATCATAGCGTATCATGACATCACTCCCCCTTATATTTTACGGGGAAGCGGCTTATAATGATATGGTGCGTGTATACACCATACCAAAAGGAGGGCGTGCTATGGATCTGGATTATGTAAAAGACCACCTGTTTGACCTGCTGAATGAGAGTGACGTGCTGAATATAACGGACATTCAGTCCGCGGAACAGGAAAACGGCTTTCGCGTCACGGCTTCTGACGGCTCGGTATTTCTGATAACGTGCCAGGCAGAGTGTGAAGAATAAGGAAAGACATGCCGCTGACTGGTATGCAAAAAAGCCCTTTGCTTCTACCGTTGTGCCGCATGAGCGGCAGCGGCGCAAAAGGGAAGTCGATTCGTCATACGCAACGACAACACCCGTGTTCTGTGACCGCGCGGTAAATGATATCAAGTCTAAACACGGTATAGCGTGGGCGGATTCTTAAACCGCAGGTTTAAGCTGTCCTTTTGGTCACTTTTGGGACAGCG
>USMI01000202.1 GCA_900555735.1 uncultured Eubacteriales bacterium
ATTGGCCTCTATGGATTGAAATATAAGGCTTTTTCTGTTATTCAGTGCACATTATGTAGATGCACCGGACAAGTCCAGCGGCAAGCGCAGGCAGAAGGTACATATCGAGTACGACCTTGTGGGCTACATTCCCGTGGATGAGCTGCTAAAAGCGGAACAGGCATGGCCGAGATCATGCCTGTTCCAAGAAATTTGATTTTACTGTCTTACCAGCAGAGAGACTCGGGCCCGGTTTTTCTGTTTTACGCCGCGTCGTCCGGCGCCAGATCATCACTGGATACCGGTTCTGTTTGCAGACTGCTGTATTCGATGCTGTAAATCGGCTGGGCGATCCCGCCGGCCGCCGCGTAGCAGCGCACCGTCACCACGTCGCCCACGTTCAGCAGGATCAGCTCCGGCGTATCCACGGCCTTTCCGGTGTACCACGCGCCGTCGATACACAGATAGTACACGGTGTTGCCGTCCATAACGGCGCTGCGGATATCGGTGATGGTTCCGGTATGGGCCTCAGTCAGCGCCAGTTGGTCCTCCGGCAGAGTGCTGTCCTCCGGCTGGATGAGCTTGGCGTTCAGCAGCATCTGGCGATAGTTGGTCTCGCACTCCGCCACGGTGGCGCCGGTGGCCACGATCTGATACTGGCTGACGTTGACCATAGCGTACATCTTCACCAGTCCCGCCGCGTCCTTCAGCGCCATGAAATAGGTGGGCTGCTCCGCCACGTTCAGCAGCAGCGGGAAGGTTGCGGTATACTTCATCTGCTGCACCTGTCCCTGCGCGCTGTCCATGGCGGAATACTCCTCCGCACCGGCCACGGCATAGAACCGGGTCTCCTTGGTGCGCTGGTTGGACAGGATGAAGCCCACATTGGACTCGTCGGACACCACGGAGGTCACGCCGGTATACATATACACATCGTCGCCGATGGCGATGTAGTTATAGCCCTCGGTGGTGACGGTCACCTCGCGCTGGCCGAACAAGGAGTTCCAGAAGCCGTTGATATAGGTGCCGTGATAATCGTACTGCTGGATGATAAGCTCAGCGGTGTAGACGTGATCCACCCACGAGGGGATATCCGCCACATCGTAGTACACCGTCTCGCCGGTAACGGCGTTCACCAGCGCCGCGCCGGTGATATCCGTGCCGCCGAACAGGCCGATGGTGCGGTCGATCCGCGGGCAGACCCACCACGGACGACCCTCCTCGTCGATCTCGAAGGCAGGCTCGTCAAAAATGAAGGTGGGATAGTGGAAGCGGAGATAGCGGTAGAGATTGCGGCTGAAATGCTCGGCGGGCGTATAGCGGATGCCCTCCTCCAGCCGCACCACCTCCACATTCTGGGTCACCATGTCGATGATAAGGTAGGCGGGCAGACCGGCCTTGCGGTTATTGAGCCACTTGATGATGTCGCCGTATTGCAGGGTGGTGACACGGACAGGGCGACCCTTGTAGTTGATCTGGGTATAATTGTCGGCCACCTCGAACTGGGACACCATGTCCGCCAGCTCGCCCAGCTTGCGGTTGCCCAGCTTGGCGGCGCTGTCTCTGTCCAGCATGGGGATCTGGTCAAAGGATATCTCCTCCACCTCGGCGGCGAAATCGCCGGTCTCCACCATCAGCAGGTCACGGTAGCTGTCGGCCCGGAACACCTGCCAGCCCAGAATACCGCCGATCAGCGCCGTGGCCACCAGCGCGGCGGCCAGCAGCAGCGGGATCAGGCACTGCTTTTTCAGGAATTTGAAGTAGCCCTTTGCGCCGTCGCCCTGAAAGCCGGAGGTCAGGATGGCGCACAGGCCATACACGCCGCAGACCAGCAGGATAAACGCATAGAACTCCGGGGCTTTCAGGCTGATGGGCGGCAGGGCGACGTAAAAATACACCGCCGCGAACAAGAGCGTCACCGCCAGATTCAGTACCGTGCGGCCAAAGGGCGTACCGATGGCCTTGCGGGGCTTGGGGGTATGGCCCTCCCGGTGGAAGGGGTTCTGGCCCTTGAAGCCTTGAAAATTGGGATCGTTCCAGTTAGTGTTCATAGGTGCTCCTTTCGGTGTGTGGATACGGTGTTAGCGGGGCGTCGGGGATGCCGCCCGCAGTATTATGCGCCTCGTGTGGATGCGGCCTTCTCCCTTTTCAGCTTCCGCGCCAGATAGACCGTCAGCGCCAGCAGACCGGATTCCAGCAGGCCCCATACCGGCCAGCCGCCGGATGACGCAGCCTGCATGGCGCGGTTATAATCGGCCAAGGTGATGATGTCCTGCGTATCGGTGCGCAGGGCCACCGCCCGTCCCGTGCCGCTTTCCGCAAAGGTTTTGGCCCAAGGCGACTGCATACGGAAATGGATCGTCTGTCCCTCTTGCAGGGACTGCATGACCTCCGGGGACAGGCTCTCACTGACGGCGCCGGGGATGGACAGCGTACCGTCCGGACCGGCAACACGGATCGACCATGTGCCGGTTTCACAAAGAACCTCCGCCACAGTGGCTGTCATCTCCTGCGTATCGCTCTCTGTCAGGTGGCAGTTCTTCCAGACCATCACCAGATTTCCGGCAGCACCCAGCATGATGACAACGATCAGCCATAGGACGATTTTTGTTTTCATCATCGGCTCCTTTCCGGGGGTATCGCTGCGATGCGGAGTGCGGTCACCCCGCCCTACGAAATTCTATCGGTGGTTATCCGTAGGAACGGAGTCACCCGCCCCACATAAGATATTATACCCTACCCCCTCCCTTCTTGTACAGCAATTTCAGGTTGCGATTTTGTTTTTCTGTCATTTTTTGCCGCAACTTCAGGTTGCATGCGGCGTTCACAAATTGTTTACATAAAAAGTCAAGGAAAGTCAAATTTGCCTATTGACATTATGGGCAGTCAGGTGTATCATACGTTCAAAGGTCAAAGAAAGGCAAAGTCAAACAAAGGAGGACGAGAAAATGGGTATCTCGGATGTGATCGCCAGCTTTATCCAATCGGCATTGGAGGAGAC
>USMI01000203.1 GCA_900555735.1 uncultured Eubacteriales bacterium
GTTCAAGTATTGCGGTGTAAATCAAGATGGATGCTACGGCGGCATAGCCGCCGAGATCGGAGGCTAAAAATATGCCACCGGCATGTTTTCTTAACGCCCCGACGAATCGACCTTCTTTCTGCGCCGCTGCCGCTCACAGTTTCAACGGTAGACGCTGATGCGTTGTTCGGCGTTGGCATCAGCGGCAGCGGCGACGGAGCAGAGACGATCCTTTTAACTTAACGAAAAAGAAAATCTTTCGTGAACGTGTGGTAAATGGACACAGCTTTACACAGAGTATAGCGCGCAGGAAGTCCAGAAACCTGAGTTTCTGACTGTCTTTTTGGGCACTTTTGGGACAGTGGCCAAAAGTGCCTCGCGCTCGGAAGCGCGAAATTCTCCAACAACACCGAGGTGCACCATCATGAGCTTACCCGACAACTACTATCTCTTCGGCCGCAAGCCGCTGCAATACGCCGTCATCGACCCGGTATCCTGTACCGGGTGCGGCTGGTGCGCCATGTTCTGTCCCGTGGAGTGCATGTTCCAGCGGCCGGACGGCTTTTACGATCTGGATGTGGATAAGTGCATCGGCTGCCGCTCCTGCCGGGTCAACTGCTTTTATGACGCCATCACCATGATCCAGCGTGACAGGAAGGAGGACGACTGATGGAAAAGACACTAGGGCTGTATCTCCACATCCCCTTCTGCAAGAGCAAGTGCGCCTACTGCGACTTCTACTCCCTGCCCCACAGCGAGGAAAAAATGGACGCCTATACCGCCGCCCTGATCCGCCATCTGGAGGAGGTAGCGCCCCGGTGTACCGCCCACACGGTGGACACGGTGTACTTCGGCGGCGGCACTCCAAGCTATCTGGGGGAAAAGCGACTGGTGAAGCTGCTGAAAACCGTGAAGAAGCGCTATCATGTGGCCGCCGGCGCGGAGATCACGCTGGAGGCGAACCCTGACAGCGCCGAGGACTGGAAGACTCTGCGGGCGCTGCGGAAGGCGGGCTTTGACCGCATCTCGCTGGGCGTTCAGGCGGCGGATGACGACCTGCTGCGGCGCATCGGACGGATACATACATGGGAGCAGGTGCTGTCGGCTGCCGCAGCGGCCCGGATGGCCGGATTCGACAACCTGAGCCTTGACCTGATCTACGGTTTGCCGGGCCAGACGCTGGAGGCGTGGCAGGATACCCTCCGCTCCGCCGCCGCGCTGGAGCCGAAGCATATCAGCTGCTACGGTCTGAAGGTGGAGCCGGGCACGCCCCTGTGGCAGCAGCGCGAAAGCGCCGACCTGCCCGACGACGACACGCAGGCGGATATGTACCTGTGGACGGTGGAGTACCTGCAAAAGCACGGCTATGAGCAGTATGAGATCTCCAACTTCGCTCAGCCGGGGTACGAGAGCCGCCACAACCTGAAATACTGGATGCTGGGAGAATACGCGGGCTTCGGCCCCGGAGCCCACTCCGATATGGGCGGCGTGCGCTTCGCCTATGAGCGGGATCTGGACGCCTATATCGCCGGGGAACTGCGGCTGTCGGAGATGGAGGAAATTCCGTCCCTTGACCGGGACTTGGAGTACATCATGCTGTCCCTGCGAACGGTGCAGGGCATCGACAGCAAATACTTTGAGCGGCAGTTCCGCCAGAAGTTCCAGCCCATGGAGGAGCTGCTGGTACAGTACGAGGCCCACGGCTTTGCCGTCCGGACGGAGAAGGGCTGGCGGCTGACGCCACGGGGCTTCTTCGTGTCCAACGCCATCATCGTCTCCTTGCAGGAGGCGGTAGGACGGGCGCGGCAGCAGAAGCTCCAGCGTGCCGCCGAGGGCGATTTCAAAATTGACGTGTGAGACAAGGCCGCGGCAGGGATCCCCTGCCGCGGCCTTCGCATGTGAGCGGCTCTGGCTTTATCATGCCGCCGCGTTTCGCTTTTCACCTGAAATAGTACGACCCTCGAACTATTTCACCGCAAATGCCCCGTATTTTCCATGCACGGCCTTAATATTTGTAACGGAATCGTGAACTTTTCCGTTTTCCGATTGATTTGAAAAACAAGAGGTGGTAAACTAAAACGTCAAAACACGGCGTATGCGCCGTTTCCGTACATATGGCGCGCCCTATGGCGCTGAAGAGAGGAAGAATTTTGTGCCCGGCTTTAGTGTGAAAAAACCGTTGACCGTCTATGTGGTGGCGCTGGCCATTCTGGTATTGGGCGTGGTGGCCTATCTGAAAATGACCCCCGACCTGATGCCCAACATGGACTATCCCTATGTGATCGTCGTTACCAGCGACCCCGGCGCAAGCCCGGAGAGCATAGAGGAGGAGATCACAAAGCCGCTGGAGAAGTCGCTGGCGACGCTGGATCAGCTGAAAAACATCACCTCCACCAGCCAGAACAGCGTATCCATGGTGGTGCTGGAGTTTGAAAACGGCGCCAATATGGACTCGCTGGGCATCGATATCCAGCAGCAGATCTCCGCGCTGGAGGGCCAGTGGAGCGACACGGTGTCCTCTCCCTACATATTGAAGGTGAACCCCTCCATGATCCCCGTCATGGTGGCCGCCATCAGCAGCGATACCATGGACGTGGGCGAGCTGAGCGACTTCGTGGACGAGGAGCTGACCGCCAAGCTGACGGGCATCACCGGCGTGGCCAGCGTGGATATCTCGGGCACCATCGACCGGGAGATGCATGTGGTGCTGGACGCGGAGAAGATGGCCGCCCTGACGGAGACGGTTCGCCAGAATGCGGGAAAGCTGCTGGACAAGGAGGCCGGAAAGCTCAGCAGCGCCAGAAAGCAGGTGACCGACGCGCAGGCGGCGCTGGACGCAGGCATCAAGCAGGCGGCCGACGGCATCGGCGACGGCGTGACCGACGCCCTGAATCAGGCCGTGGAGGCGCTAAAAAGCGCTCTGGATTTTACCCCCAACATGTCGGAGGAGGAAAAGCAGCTGCGCCAGAC
>USMI01000204.1 GCA_900555735.1 uncultured Eubacteriales bacterium
TGGAGCACCACCTCCGTCTCCGGCCCCATCACATGGGTGAGGAAATCGCAGAATTTGATCAAAAGTTTCTCCCGTTCCATGGCGCTGTCCGCCTTTCCAGATAAGATTTTATCTAAATTCTACACGCGGTTGACAAGGATTGCAAGACGTGTTACACTCCAAATTGTAGAAAATTTTTATATGCATAGATAATTTTTACATAGCGAGGTGCATATCATGGCATGGGAAGGGCTGCTGCGGCAGCGGAATATCGTCTTTCTGGGGGAAGCCGGGTGCGGAAAATCCGAGCTTGCCGTCCATCTGGCGCTGGAGCTGGCGTCGCAGGAACGGGAGGTCCACTTCTTCGACCTTGACCAGACCAAGCCCCTGATGCGCTCCCGTGACGCGGAGGGCCTGCTGGAGAGGGCGGGCGTCACTGTTCACTTTCAGCAGCAGTGCGCCGACGCGCCCACGCAGGTGGGAGGTCTGATCCCTCTGTTGCTGGACGGGGAAAAGACCGTCATTCTGGACGTAGGCGGCAACGACACCGGCGCGAAATTGATCGGCGGGTACGCCCACCTGCTGAAAGCCGCCGACGTGTGGTTCGTGGTGAACCCCTACCGCCCATGGTCAGCCACAACGGAGCATATCGACGGCACACTGTCCGCCATTCTGAAAGCTTCCCGATTGAAAATGCCCCGCTTTCTGCTGAACCCCAATCTGGGCGGCGACACCACGCTGGCGGAATATCTGGACGGCATCCGTCAGGGGCTGGAGATGCTGTCGCCCTACGTCGCCGTAGAGGCCGCCGCCGTGCCCGCCCCTCTGTATGAACAGGCCAAAGGGGAGACGGCCCTGCCCCTCATCCCCATTACATCCCATATATCCGTCCCGGAAGCGGGACTTGAGTGAGTGATATCAGTGAATCAAAGGAGGAAACACTATGCCGCAAGTCACCATCCGCGCGGAGAGCTGCAAAAGCTGCGGCTACTGCGTGAAGTTCTGTCCCAAGGGCGTGCTGGCCGTGGGACACGAGGTGAATTCCAAGGGCTATCCCTATGTGGTGGCGGAAAAGGCGGAGAACTGCATCGGCTGCGCCATCTGCGGCCGCATGTGTCCCGACGCCGCCATCGAAGTGTATAAGTAAGGAGGGAAGAACATGGCAAGAGTATTCATGAAGGGCACCGAGGCCATTGCCGAGGCCGCGGTGCGCAGCGGCTGCCGGTTCTTCGCCGGCTATCCCATCACCCCCCAGAACGAGATCCCCGAGTATTTCGCCCGCCGCATGCCCGAGGTGGGCGGCGTGTTCGTGCAGGGCGAGAGTGAGGTAGCCTCCGTCAATATGGTCTATGGCGCTGCTCAGAGCGGCACCCGCGCCATGACCAGCTCCTCCTCCTGCGGCATCAGTCTCAAGAGCGAGGGCATCAGCTTCTGCGCCAGCGCCCGCATCCCCATGGTGTACGTCAATGTGCAGCGGGGCGGCCCCGGCATCGGCGCGATCCAGCCCGCCCAGCAGGACTATTTGCAGGCCACCCGCGCCAGCGGCAACGGCGGCTTCCGGATGATGGTATTCGCCCCGGCCACGGTGCAGGAGGCGGTGGACATGACCTACGCCGCCTTCGACTATGCCCAGCGTGACCGCAACCCCGTCCTCATTCTGACGGACGGCGTGCTGGGCACCATCATGGAGCCGGTCAGCCTGCCGGAGATGCGCTCTGACGAGGAGATTAAGCGCCTGAAGGACGAACTGAGCGACTGGGCGCTGGTGGGACATCCCGCCGACAAAAAGGCCCTGATCCTGCCCGGCGGCTGGGCCGGTCAGGAGGATCGCTGCAAGGCCAACGCCGCCATGTACGACACATGGGAAAAGGACGTACAGGTGGAGGAATTCATGACCGAGGACGCGGAGCTGATCCTGACCGCCTACGGCGTGTGCGGCCGCATCGCCAAGTCCGCCGTCCGGATCCTGCGCGCTCAGGGCTATCAGGCGGGCCTGATCCGCCCCAAAACTGTCAGCCCGTGGCCCTATGCCAGCTTCGACAGGCTGGATTACAGCCGTGTCAAAGCGGTGCTGGATGTGGAGATGTCCATTCCCGCCCAGCTGGTGCTGGATGTGACGCTGGCGGTGAAGGAGCGCTGCCCCATCCATACCTGCCTGCGCAGCGGCGGCGAGATCATGAGCCGCGATCAGGCGGTGGCGGCGGCTAAGGCCATTCTGGACAAGGAGGGTGCATGATGGAAAAGGTATACGCGAGAACAAAGGGCATCCGTGACGATATGGTGGTGGGCTTCTGCCCCGGCTGCATGCACGGTACGGTTTTCAAGCTGATCGGCGAGGTGCTGGAGGAGCTGGGCGTGCTGGAAAAGACCATCACCGTCCACGGCGTGGGCTGCTGCGGCCTTGCCATGGAGTATGTCACCTATGACTGCACCACCAGTCCCCATGGCCGCGCCTGTGCGGTCGCCACCGGCGTCAAGCGTGCCAATCCCGATAAGCTGGTGTTCACCTATCAGGGCGACGGCGATCTGGCCTCCATCGGTCTGGCCGAGACCATGTCCGCCGCCAACCGGGGCGAGAACTTCTCGGTCATCTTCGTCAACAACGGCATCTACGGTATGACCGGCGGCCAGATGGCCCCGACCACGCTGGTGGGCATGAAAGCTACCACCGCGCCCAAGGGCCGGGACCCCAAGGAACACGGTTACCCCATGCACATGTGCGAGATTTTGAATCAGCTGACCGCACCCTACTATCTGGAGCGCACCAGCTGCAACACCCCCGCCAATGTGGCCAGGACGAAAGCGGCCATCAGGATGGCTTTCCAGAACCAGCTGGACGGCAAGGGCTTCTCCATGGTGGAGATCGTCACCAGCTGTCCCACCAACTGGGGCCTTGACCCGCTGGAATCGCTGGATTTTCTGGAGCAGAACATGCTGAAGGAATTCCCTCTTGGCGTGATCCGGGA
>USMI01000205.1 GCA_900555735.1 uncultured Eubacteriales bacterium
GGAGGTGAGGAACATGACAGGTCAATATGCGCATACCATCGACGCCAAAGGCCGTCTGTTCATCCCCGCCAAGCTGCGCGAGGAGCTGGGCGCCACCTTCCATGTCACGGCAGGACAGGATCACTGTCTGTCGGTATACTCCGACGACAGCTGGACCGCCGTGATGGACAAGCTGAAAACCATGAATTACAGCGAAGTAAAGCGCCTTCGCCCCATGTTCGCGCTGGCCGCCGACTGCGAGCCGGACGCGCAGGGCCGCATCCTGCTGCCTGCGAAGCTGCGGGAATATGCGGGTCTGGAGAAGGACGTGGTGGTCATCGGCAGCTTCGACCGCGCGGAGATCTGGAACGCCCAGCGGTGGGCCGATATCGAGAACGCTGCGCTGGCCGACGGCTCTCTGGAGCTGGCCATGGCGGAAATGGGGCTGTAAGTCATGGAGTGGAACCGCAATATTCCGGAGGATATCTCCTATGGGCACCGTCCGGTCATGCCGGTCGAGTGCATGGAAGCGCTGGCGCTCCGCCCGGACGGCGTATATGTAGACGGTACGCTGGGACGGGGCGGCCATTCGCAGATCATCGCCGGATATCTGACTACCGGCCGGTTGATCTGCATTGACCGGGACAAGACCGCTATCGACGCCGCGCAGGAGCGGCTGCGGGACTATCTGGATCATGTGACGCTGGTACACAGCAATTTTGACCGCATCGGCGAGATTCTGGAGGAGCTGAACATCCCCGGCGTGGACGGCATGCTGTTCGATCTGGGTGTCTCCTCCCCGCAGCTGGACGACGCGCAGCGGGGCTTCAGCTATATGCACGACGCGCCGCTGGACATGCGGATGGACCGCACGGCGGCGCTGGACGCCCGTCAGGTGGTCAACGAATGGCCCTACGAGGAGCTGCGGCGTATCCTGTACGACTTCGGTGAGGAGCGCTATGCCCCCGCCATCGCCAAGGGTATCTGTCGGGCGCGGGAGACCGCTCCCATTGAGACCACCTTACAGCTGGTGGACGTTATCAAATCCGCCATGCCGCCGCAGGCGCTGCGGGAAAAGCAGCACCCGGCCAAGCGCAGCTTTCAGGCCATCCGCATCGCCGTCAACGGCGAGCTGGACGCCCTGCCCCCTATGCTGAACGCCGCAGCCGAGCACCTGAACACAGGCGGACGGCTGGCCGTGATCTCCTTCCACTCGCTGGAGGACCGGATCATCAAGAAAACCATGCAGGAGCTGGCCACCGGCTGCACCTGCCCGCCCAATTTCCCCGTATGCGTATGCGGAAAGAAGCCCAAAATGAAGCTCATCTCCCGCAAGCCCATCACCCCCAGTGAAGCGGAGCTTGCGGAAAATCCACGGGCCAGAAGCGCCAAGCTCCGCGTAGCGGAGAAGCTGTGACGCTGTCCTTGTCAACGGATGGCCTATTTTTACGAAAGAAAGGAAGTTTTCTCCATGACTGACGAACGCCGTCGAAACATCACGACAATTTACGGCAATCTGGCCTATGATCTGGATTCTCTGGCACGGGAGCGTCAGCTGGAGGAAGCCGGCGAAATGCCGGAGCGCAAAGCCGAACCGAAGCCGCAGGCACAGCCCCGCCGCCGTCCCCAGGCTCAGGCGCAGGCCCGTCCCTCCGCACTGGTGATGGGCGGTGTCGTGGTGGTGTGCGCACTGGTGATGGTGCTGCTGCTGGGCTATGTGCAGCTGACCACCGTATCCAACAACGTGTCCACCATCAAAAAAGAGCTGGCCACGCTGGAGGAGGAGCACGTCTCCCTGCTGACCGAGTATGAGAAGGTCTTTGATCTGGCCACCATCAAGGCAGCCGCCGAGGCGGCCGGTATGTCCAAGCCCACCTCCGGCCAGATCCAGTACATTGACCTGAGCGGCGCCGATTCCGCCGTGGTTTGCAGCGAGACTCCGGGACTGACGGAAAAAGCCGTCTCTGCATTGAAGGAGGGCGCACAGTCCATCTGGGAATATTTCCGCTGATCCCCCCGTATAGTTTTCAACAGCAAGGAGTAAGAAGCTGATTTCTTGCTCCTTGCTTTGGCCTTTCCATAACCCCGTTTTCCCGCCGCAAAAAGGAGTGCCATTATGCCGCAGAACTACCCACAGAACCGACAGAATCCCAGCCGGAAGGACGAATCCATTCGCCGGGCCAACCGCGTCATCCAGAGCCGCACCTTCGTGCTGATGCTTATCATGGGCATCGGCATGTTCATCGTGCTATTTTTCAAGCTGTACTCTCTGCAGATCACCCGTCACGAGGAGCTGCAGTCCAAGGCCGTCAGCCAGCAGACCCGCAGCAGCGTGGTCACCGCCAACCGCGGCACCATCTACGATGCCTCCGGCAACATTCTGGCCATCTCCTCCACGGCGGAGACCATCTTTCTGTCTCCCAAGGAGATCAATGACGCACTGAACGACGAGGAAAACCCCGTGGCGTGGACAAAGGAGATCCTTGCCGGTGCGCTGGCAAAAATTCTGGACATCAGCGAGGAGGGCATCCTGAAAAAGATGGCCCGCAGCGACTCCATGTACGAGGTGCTGAAATACCGTGTGGATGAGGATATTGCCGATCAGGTACGGCAGTACATCAACGACAACAAGGTCAAGGGCGTGTTCCTGACCACCGACGCCAAGCGCTACTATCCGTACAGCGATCTGGCCGCGCAGGTGATCGGCTTTGTGGGTGTGGATTACACGGGTCTGTTCGGCCTTGAGGCCGAGTATGACAAGGAGCTGCAGGGCCAGTCCGGCCTCGTGGTGACCGCCAAGGCCAACGGACAGAATGACCTGCTGTATGAATACTCCCAGTACTTTGATCCGGAGAACGGCGACGAGCTGCAGGTAACGCTGGAGGCCACCGTGCAGTACTATCTGGAAAAGGGCATGAAGGA
>USMI01000206.1 GCA_900555735.1 uncultured Eubacteriales bacterium
AAGGCTGATCTCCACGGCCTTGATGATGGCGGTGATCAGCATCACCGGGGCGCGGATGCACATGCGCATGCCCATAAACAGCGTCATCTGTACCGATGACACGTCGTTGGTCAGGCGGGTGATGAGGCTGGCGGTGGAGAAATGCTCGATATTGGCGAAGGAGAAGCGCTGTACCTGCTCATACTCCGCCTGGCGCACCTGTGCGCCGAAGCCCATGGACGCCTTGGCGGCGAACACCGCCGCGCCCACGCCGCCCAGCAGTGCCAGCAGCGCCAGCACCAGCATCTTCAGGCCCATCATCATGATATAGCGCCGGTCGCCGCTGGCAATGCCCACATCCACGATGTCGCTCATCACCTGGGGCAGCGTCAGCTCCAGCACCGCCTCTCCGGCGGAGCAGGCGATGGCAAACAGCATCAGCAGGCGGTAGCCCTTGGTATAGGGCGCCAATTTTTTTATCATGCTTCCTCCTCCTCGTCGGTCAGGTTCCGTCCCGCCCGCAGCAGGAACGCGGTGAACTGCGCCTTTTCCTCCTGCGTGAAGCCGCGCTCCAGCCGTTCGTTCACCTGGTGCAGCACGGTCTGGAAATCGTCATGGAACCGCTGGCCCTCCTCTGTCAGTGCCAGAATGCGGCACCGTCCGTCCGTGGCGCTGACGGTGCGGTATACCAGCCCCTTCTCCTCCAGCCGGTCCACGATGCCGTTCACCGTGCTGGGCTTGATCATCAGATGGCGCTCCAGTGTTTTCTGGTTCACGCTGTCCTCCGCGTCATGCAGGAACATCAGCGTCCGGCACTGCATGGGCGATACGTCGTAGCGCTTCAGCATCCGCCCCATCAGCTTATGCACCTGGTGATCGCAGTAGCCGAACAGCGCGCCGAAGTGCGCCGGGTGTTCGTCAAAGCAGAATTTCATGGCGGTCCTCCTCCTTCTTTGCTTTTGAATTTTTAGCATACAAACTATTAGCGTGCTAAATGGTAGCACCAATATTTTTTGTTGTCAATAGGGAAGAGGGGCGGCTCTGTAAACAATCTGTGAACGGCGGGCGCGCTTTGTGAATGATTTGTTAATTCTTTATCAAGCCTGTTGACTTCCGCCCCGGATGCGTGTATGATACGCTCATCCGAAAGGATACCCACCCATTGTATTTCTCTCTCCTTTTACTGAAAAAAAGGCGGCGCTGAAGCGCCGTCTTTTTTCGTCTCTGCCCTTGTCAACAGAGGGCATAATAAAAGCAAAAGCGAAACAGGCGGCAAAAAACAGTTGCCATCGCGGAAGAATTGTAGTAGAATGTATCTCACGAACTTGTCCTCCGCCGTGAGCTGCGGGGCCGGTCTCGCGCAATGGATACCCACGAATCATGTCAGGCGGGGAACCGAGCAGCATTAAGAGGGATAGACATGTGCCGCGAGGAAGCCGGTTCCGTGGCTGCGTGTGGAGGACTTTTTTACGCCGCAATGCGGCAAAAAAGCATTTATGCGCCATTTCCTCGCCCCTGCGGGGCAACCGGAAATGATGCGCAATAAAAATTTCATGCACCGGCGCTCTGCTGTATACGCAGTCCGTAATATGTGCATGAAATTTTTAGACCTTCTATCGCACAGCGACACAAAACGCTTCTGGAAAGGAGACGGCGGAATGTATCAGGCACTGTACCGCAAGTGGCGGCCCAAGACCTTTTCGGAGGTGGTGGGTCAGGCCCACATTACCGATACCTTACAGCGTCAGGTGGCCGAGGGCCGCGTAGGCCACGCTTATCTCTTCACCGGCACCCGCGGCACCGGAAAGACCACCTGCGCCCGGATACTGGCCAAGGCCGTCAACTGCGAGCATCCCATCGACGGTGCACCCTGCTGTGCGTGCGACGCCTGCCGGGGCATCGACAGCGGCGCGCTGCTGGATGTGACGGAGCTGGACGCCGCCTCCAACAACGGCGTGGATCAGGTGCGTGCATTGCGGGAGGAGGCGGTCTATACCCCCTCGGTGCTGAAAAAGCGGGTGTACATCATCGACGAGGTACACATGCTGTCCATCGCCGCCTTCAACGCCCTGCTGAAAATTCTGGAGGAGCCGCCGGAGCACCTGCTGTTCATTCTGGCCACCACGGAGCTGCACAAGGTCCCGGCCACCATTCTCTCCCGCTGCCAGCGGTTTTCCTTCAAGCGGCTGCTGCCCCGCGACATTCAGGAGCAGCTGCTGCACATCGCGGCGGAGGAGCATATCGACCTCAGCCCCGACGGCGCGGAGCTGCTGGCCCGGATGGCCAACGGCGCCATGCGCGACGCCCTGTCGCTGCTGGATCAGTGCCGGGCGGTGGAGGGCACCATCGACAGCCGCGCTGTGCTGGAGGTGCTGGGCCTTGCCGGAGCGGTACAGACGGTGCAGCTGATGCGGTGCGTGCTGGACAAGCGCACCGGCGACGCGCTGGCGCTGTTTGACCAGCTGTACCGGGGCGGTAAGGACGTGGCGGCGCTTCTCAGCGAGCTGAGCGACCTTGCCCGGGACATGACCATTCTCAAGGCCGCGCCCGACGGCGGCAGCGCCCTGCTGACGGGCCTTTATGACCGCAAGACCCTGTCCGAGCTGGGCGGCCAGCTGCCCATGCGGCGGTTTTTGTATCTGACGGACACCTTGCAGCAGTGCTGCGCGGCGCTGCCGGACAGCATCCGGCCCCGCACCGACGCGGAGCTGTGTCTTTTGAAGCTGTGCGACGAGACGCTCAGCGGCGACCTGACCGCCCTGTGTGAGCGGGTGGCGGCGCTGGAAAAGGGCGGCGTGCCGCTCTATCAAAGGACGACGACCAATCAGATTTTTGCTGTCCTGACTCAGGAACA
>USMI01000207.1 GCA_900555735.1 uncultured Eubacteriales bacterium
GGAGCGCCGCAGCGCCCGGCTCACCGCCGAGGCCGCACCGCCGCTGCCCAGCACCAGCACCCGCTTTCCCGCCGCCGGAAACGGCAGCGACGCCACGAAGCCCGGCCCGTCGGTATTATAGCCGGTGGCCCGGCCTTGCCGCACCACCACGGTATTCACGGCGTTCATGGCCGCCGCGTCCTCCTCCACCGCGTCCAGCAGCGGCACGATGGCCTGCTTATGGGGCATGGTCACATTAAAGCCGTCGTAAGCGCCCTGCCGGGCCCTTTCCACGAAGGCGGCCAGTTCCCCCTCCCGCACGGTCACCGTCTCATAGCTGCCCGCCAGTCCCCGCTGCCGCAGCAGCGCCGTATGGATGGCCGGGGACAGGCTGTGGGCCACCGGATCGCCGATCACGCAAAGTCTGAACATGCTCCTACACCCCCTGCTTCGTCACTTCCCGCACGCCGATCAGCACCAGCACCGCACCCAGCAGCATCACCCATGTGAAGGGCTCCCGCAGGAACACCACACCGGCAAAGGCGGAGATCACCGTGTTGATATTGCCGATGGCGGACATTTTTGTCACGCTGATGCGGCCCGCGCCATAGTTCACCAGCATATTGGCGGCGATGGAGCAGAACACGCTCAGCAGCACCACCACAGCAACGAACTGTGGCTGATGCAGCGGCTGTGCGTAGGCGCTCAGATCGCCCCGGTTCTCGATCAGGGCCGCCGCCGTGAAAAATACGGCGCAGCTCAGCAGCAGGACATAGGTGCGCTCGTAGGGGGAGAAATCCGCCGCCGAGCGGTTGGCCACCTTATAGTAGCCGGAGCCGATGCTGTACGCGATCAGGAAGGGAATACCCATCCACGATACCGCGCCCACCTGCTGTCCGGCCGCCGTCAGCACGATCACGCCCGCCACCGGCAGCAGGGAAAACAGCGCCTGATGGCGGGTGGGCCGCTCCCGCAGCAGCAGCGCCGCCAGCGCCATGGCCACGATGGGCGACAGGGCCGACACCACGCCGGCGACGGTGGCGTTGGTGAAGTAGATGGCATAGCTCTCGAACACGAAGCACAGCGGCTCCAATATGCCCAGCACCACCAGCGGCCGCAGCTTCCGGCCCCGCAGGCGCAACTTCTCCTTCCCCAGCAGCAGCGGCACGTTCAGCAGCAAAAAGGCCAGCAGAAAGCGGACGCTCAGCAGCACCATGGGGCTGGCGTACCGCTGGCCCACACGGGTCAGCAGCAGGCTGAAGCCCCAGATGGTAAAGCCCGCCGCGGAGGACAGCACCGCCCAGTCCGGTGCTTTCCGCACTCTTTCCTCCGTACTCACCGCTGCGTCTCCAGCACGTCCACGGCCCGCAGATAGCCGTCAAAGCCCAGTCCGGCAATGGTTTTCACACAGGCCGGGGCCGTCACCGACACATGACGCCACGGCTCGCGGGCGCTGATGTCGCTGATATGCACCTCCACCGCCGGTACGTCCACCGAGCGCAGCGCGTCATGGATGGCGTAGCTGTAATGGGCATAGGCGCCGGGGTTGATGACAATACCCTGCGTGCCGTCCTCCCCCGCCAGCTGGATGGCATCGATCAGTGCACCCTCATGATTGGACTGCACGAACCGCACCTGATGGCCGCGAATCTTGGCGTAGTCCGCGATCCTCCGGCACAGGTCGGCATAGGTCTCATGGCCGTAAATATCCGGCTCCCGCTTCCCCAACAGGTTCAGGTTGGGGCCATTGACGATCAAAAGCTTCATCGTTTCCTCCATAGCTCCGCGATCTGCTCCGTCAGCTGCTCTGCCGTGCCGTCATGCACCGCCGCGTCGGCGCAGTCCAGATACCAGCTTCGCCGCTGCTCCGCCAGCTGCGCCAGCGTATGCGTCCGCAGCAGCGGCCGCTCCCGGTTTCCCACGCATAGGGCGATATCGCGGATATCACGATCTAAAAATACCACAAACCCGGAGTTTCTCAGCAATTTTCGGTTTTCCTCCGCCACGACGGCGCCGCCGCCGGTGGCGATCACCTGCCGCGGCCCTGCGCACAGCTCCGCCAGCAGGCGGCTCTCCAGTGCCCGGAACCACGGCTCTCCCTTTTCCGCGAAGATGGCCGGGATGGTCATGCCCGCCGCCTGCTGGATCAGATCATCACAGTCGGCAAAGGGCAGGCCCAGCCGCTCCGCCAGCAGACCGCCCACGGTGGTCTTTCCGCTGCCGGGCAGGCCGATGAGGATTGGATGCTCTTTCATTGCTCCACCTCGCGGGTCTGGGCCATGATGGCCGCGAACACCGCCTCAATGGCGTCGCGGTAGGCGGGCGACATGTCGCCCCGGCTTTGCAGCACCTGCTTCTCCCGTTCCGGATCCCGGATCGGCTGGCCGTTTTCCCGCTTGATCTTCCCGATCTTCCGCCCCACCAGAAACCGCTCCGTCAGCAGCTGAACGATCTCCCCGTCGATCCTGTCCAGTTCTTGACGGCAGCCCGCCAGCCCCTCTGCCGGTTCCTCCTGCCACAGCTGGCAGAGGGCCAGCGCGGCAGCGGCTTCCACGATGGGAGCCGCCCGCAGGACGATGCAGCTGTCGTGCCGTCCCGCGGCGGACAGCGTTACGTTCACCATCCGGGCCATGTCCACGGTGTTCTGCTCCTTTGCGATGGTAGGCGTCGGCTTGAAGGTAACGGTAAAGGTCACCGGCATGCCGTTGGTGATGGCGATCCCCAACCGGGATGTCCGCAGCGGCGATTATGATGCCCTGCGCACGGTGGCCCGGCCCGGCCACGCGGATTATACCGCCCATGTAAAGGCCAAGGGCTTTCAGGAC
>USMI01000208.1 GCA_900555735.1 uncultured Eubacteriales bacterium
CGACCTCATGGTCGTCATGGGAGAGCATGACGTCCTGTGCGCCTGCATGGAGCCGAGGTATGACTGCCGCTGGCAAAGCGAACACGGGAAATGCGCCATCCACTGCCAGCTAACAGAGCTGCAGCGAAAGCAGGACGAGGCGTTCCGCGCCGTGATTCTGCACAAACTGCTGACCGGCGAAGCAATTCAAAAAGAGAAAGTGACCCAACAAACGTGACATAAGGAGGTACACCGTATGCTGTTTCAGACCACACCCGCGCACGAGGAGCTGCGCGCCAAGATCCGGGCCTTTGCGGAGGAGGAGATCAAGCCTCTTGCCTTCCTGCTGGATCAGAACAACGAGTTTCCCGACGAGGCTGTTCAAAAGATGGGACAACTGGGCTGGCTGGGGCTGCCATTCCCCAAGGAATACGGCGGCGCGGGCCTTGACATTCTCAGCTACGCCATGGCGGTGGAGGAGCTGGCCCGTGTGGATGGCGGCGCAGGCGTGATCCTCTCCGCCCACGTGTCGCTGGGCGCGTGGCCCATCTTCGCCTACGGCACGGAGGAGCAGAAGCGGAAGTATCTCGTGCCGCTGGCAAAAGGCGAAAAGCTGGGCGCCTTCGGCCTCACCGAGCCTAACGCCGGGTCGGACGCCGGCGGCACGGAAACCACGGCACTGGACAAGGGCGACCATTACCTGCTCAACGGCGGTAAGATCTTTATCACCAACGCGCCCAAGGCGGACACCTATGTGGTATTCGCCGTCACCACGCCGGACATCGGCACCCGGGGCATCTCCGCCTTCATCGTGGAGAAGGGCTGGAAGGGCTTTGAATTCGGCGACCACTACGACAAGATGGGAATTCGCTCCTCCTCCACGGCGGAGCTGATCTTCAACGACGTGAAGGTCCCCAAGGAGAACCTGCTGGGCAAGGAGGGCGACGGCTTCAAGATCGCCATGTCCACGTTGGACGGCGGCCGCATCGGTATCGCGGCGCAGGCACTGGGTATCGCCCAGGGGGCCTTTGAGCACGCACTGACCTACGCCAAGGAGCGTGTCCAGTTCGGAAAGCCCATCGCGGCACAGCAGGCCGTTTCCTTCAAGCTGGCGGACATGGCCACCAAGCTGCGCTGCGCCCGCTTCCTCGTCTACTCCGCGGCGGAGCTGAAGGAGCAGCACGCCCCCTACGGCATGGAGTCCGCCATGGCGAAGATGTACGCCTCAGACATCGCGCTGGAGGTCACCAACGACGCCATGCAGATCCACGGCGGCACCGGCTTCCTCAAGGGCATGGAGGTGGAGCGCGCCTACCGCGATGCCAAGATCACCACCATCTATGAGGGTACCAACGAGATCCAGCGGGTGGTCATCGCCTCCCATCTCATCGGCAGGCTGGGCAAGAGCTCCGGCGGCGAAAGCCGCTCGGCGGCCAGGAAGCCCGCGCCCATCACCGGTATCCGCAAGCGCACCATCTTCCGGGAGGGCGACGCCGCCCAGCAGGTCAACGACCTTGTGGCGGCACTAAAAAAGGACGGCCACGACTTCTCCGTGGGTATCCCCATGGATACGTCCATTCCCAAGGCGGAGCGTGTGGTCTCCGCCGGTAAGGGCATCGGCGAGAAGAAGAACATGAAGCTGATAGAGGGTCTGGCCAAGGCCGCCGGCGCGGCTATCGGCTCCTCCCGTCCCGTGGCGGAGACGCTGAAATACCTGCCCCTTGACCGCTATGTGGGTATGTCCGGGCAGAAGTTCACCGGCAACCTCTATATCGCCTGCGGCATCTCCGGCGCCACCCAGCACCTCAAGGGCATCAAGGATGCCTCCACCATCGTGGCCATCAACAAAAACGGCAACGCGCCTATCTTCAAGAACTGCGACTACGGCATCGTGGGCGACGTGATGGAGATTTTGCCCCTGCTCACCGCCGCACTGGACAGCGGCGAGAAGCAGCCCGCGCCGCCGATGGTGAAGATGAAGCGTCCCACGCCGCCCAAGCCCACGCCCATCGGCGACACCTATGTGTGCGGCGGCTGCGGCTACGAATATGTGCCGGAGCTGGGCGACGAGGACGGCGAGATCGCGCCGGGTACGTTGTTTGAGCAGCTCCCCGCTGACTGGGTATGCCCGGAGTGCGCGGAGGGCAAGGATCAATTTGTGAAGGCTTGAGCCGGGAGGGTATGAGATATGTATTGTGTGCGTAATGTGACCAGCGACCTCTACTGGGTGGGCGCCAACGACCACCGCCTTGCCCTGTTTGAAAACTGCTTCCCCATTCCCCGCGGCGTCAGCTACAACGCCTACTGTCTGCTGGACGAGAAAACGGTGCTGTTCGACACCGTGGACTGGTCCGCCTGCCGCCAGCTGCTGGAGAATCTGAACCACGTCCTGAACGGGCGGGAGCTGGACTATCTGCTCATCAACCACCTGGAGCCGGATCACGCCGCCTGCATCGAGGAGATCCTGCTGCGGCATCCCAAGGTGAAGGTCATCTCCAACGAAAAGGCGTTCATGCTCATGCGGCAGTTCGGCTTCCACGTGGACGACCACGAGTGCATCGAGGTGAAGGAGGGGGACACCTTCTCCTTCGGTCGGCACACCGTCACCTTTGTGGGCGCGCCCATGGTGCATTGGCCGGAGGCCATGGTGACCTTCGACCTCACCGACGGCGTGCTGTTCTCCGCCGACGCCTTCGGCACCTTCGGCGCGCTGGACGGCAAGCTGTTTGCCGACGAGGTGGACTTTGAGCGGGACTGGCTGGACGATGCCCGCCGCTACCTCACCAA
>USMI01000209.1 GCA_900555735.1 uncultured Eubacteriales bacterium
TAGTCACCGCCGTCAGTATCCATATAAGCGTGATTCCTCCTTTGTTGTAAATTGAAAACAGTATACCAGAAAAGTGCCCGCCCGTCGAGTTAAGAGCGCGTAAAGAAAAAACGGGCCGATGGGCAAAAAAAGAGCAAGTCCTTCGACTTGCTCTTTTTCTGATAAAATATACCGTCCTTATCCCCGCAGCTCCCTGCCCAGCGCATAGGCGCGGCTGAGATCCTCCTCGCTCAGGTCTCCGGCAGCAGACGCATTGCGGACATTCAGGATACCGGCGTTTTCCCACCCCAGATATCCGGTCATCTGCCGGAACATCTCATTGCCGGCCAGCGCCGAATCCATGGTCTCGTCCGCCATGGCGGTGATAAGGATGGCCTTTTTCCCGCCCATCAGCGCCTCGTTGTTGGCATAGAACCGGTCAATGACCGCCTTGAGCTGGGCGTTGATGGCAAAGTAGTAGATCGGTGAAACGAACACCACCGCATCCGCCGCCAGCAGATGGGGATTCAGCAGCTTCATGTCATCCGCGGCAAAGGTACACTCCCCCGTGCGGCGGCACTTGTCGCAGCCGATGCAGGGATGGACCTCCTGAAACGCCGCGTCAAAGCGGTAAACCTCATGTCCGGCGTCCAGTGCGCCCTGCTGGAATCTATCCGCCAGCGCCGCCGTGGTGCCGTGCCTGTGAGCGCTGCCGGTAAGCATTGCGATTTTCATTGTTATTATCCTCCGTCAGATTTAGCTATTCATCCATTGCTTCCGCCGTCTATTATACCACCCCGCCGCGCTCCCATGCAAGCACCTGCTGAACCAGCACGCTGCGCGACCAACCGTTCTCGGCGCTTCTTTCTGCATACCATAGGCGTTCCTCGGAGCGGTAAGCTTGTCCATCCGCGCAACATTGTGTCCCCACGAAATTTGTGCAGCAGGCTGTTGCACAAATTTGTCGCCAGGATACGCCGCTGCAAATTTTCTCCCGCCACATATGATCTCCGCCAAGTGGTTTATTTCAGTATACCAGATATTCTTTCTTCCGTCGAGAGAAGGACTCCGCTTTTCGACAAAACTCTCGAAAACAGCGTTCATTCACCCATCGAGGGGTAACTTTTTGAGAGGCTCCTTATTCGAACGCGGGCAAGAAAACGCCAAAGTGCTACACAAAAGAAAGTGCGGCGCAAATTGAGATGGAAGCTACAGCGGCATAGCCGCTGAGATCGACACGCACGCGGGCACCAAAACGTGCCACTGTAAATCAAAAAGCCGCCCCATCGAGGGGCGACTTTTTGAGAGGCTCGATTCTCACTAACGCAACAGTCCACCGGACTGTTGCTCCCGGTTTCGACGCCCCGTTGGGGCGTGCGAAAACCGGAGTTCGTTTCGAGCCACCTAATTCCATTCGCTCCACAAAAAACAAGACCACCCATCGGGTGGTCTTGTTTTTTGTGGAGCGGGCGACGAGGCTCGAACTCGCTACCTCGACCTTGGCAAGGTCGCGCTCTACCAGATGAGCTACGCCCGCAAAATGGTGCCTCAGGCCGGGGTCGAACCGGCGACACGCGGATTTTCAGTCCGCTGCTCTACCAACTGAGCTACCGAGGCATATGGCGACCAAGAAGGGGCTCGAACCCTCGACCTCCAGCGTGACAGGCTGGCGTTCTAACCAACTGAACTACTTGGCCATGACAGTGGTGGGAACAACTGGACTCGAACCAGTGACCCCCTGCTTGTAAGGCAGGTGCTCTAACCAGCTGAGCTATGCTCCCGTACCTGTCGTTCAAACGACAAGGTATATTATAACGTTCCCATCCGCATCTGTCAACAAAAATTTTTCAATTTTTGTCCTTTTCCTTACATATTTTTCAGCAGGCCCTTCAGGTCCTCCGCCGAGAAGTCGTACACCGCGTCACAGAACTGGCACGTCAACTGGCAGCCGCCCTGTTCCGCCAGCATCTGCTCCAGCTCGTTCCGGCCCAGGGAGATCAGCGCCCGTTCCACCCGTTCCCGGCTGCAATAGCACTTGTAGGATACCGGGCACGTCTCCAGTATCTTCAGGTCAAAGTCGCTCATCACATCCCGCAGCAGCTGCTCCGGGTCGTCGTTTTTGTCCAGCAGCGCCGAAACCGGCCCTGCGGCCATGATGCCGCCCTCCACCTTGGTGATGACGTCCTCCCCCGCGCCGGGCATCAGCTGGATAAGATACCCGCCGGCGGCCTTGACGCTCTGGTCACGGTCCACCAGTACGCCCAGGGCACAGGCGGTGGGGATCTGCTCCGATTCCACGAAATAGCCCGCCACGTCCTCGGCGATCTCGCCGCCCAGCAGATCGATGGTGCCCACATAGGGCTCCTTCATGTGCAGGTCCTTGATGACCGTCAATGTGCCCTCATGACCCACGGCCGCGCCCACGTCCAGCTTGCCGTCCGGCCGCAGAGGCAGGTCCACATGGGGGTTGGTCACGTAGCCCCGCACGTTGCCCTCGTTGTCGCTGACGGCCAGCACCGTGCCCAGCGGACCGCCGCCCTTGAATTGCAGCGTCAGGCTGGCGCCGTCGCTTTTCAGTGCGTTGCCCATCATGGACGCCGCCGCCAGTGTGCGGCCCAGCGCCGCCG
>USMI01000210.1 GCA_900555735.1 uncultured Eubacteriales bacterium
GCTCGTCGCTCTTCACCGTGTTGCCATCCAGGTCCTTGCCCTCAAAGGCGGGGAATTTCTGCATGCTGCCGTCATCAGGCGGCGTGGTCATGTCGCTGCCTGCGGGCACGCTCATAGCGCTGTCCATGGATTGCTGCATGATCTCGGGGTACTTGTTTTCCAGCTCGGTCAGCTTGTTCTCGATATTGCTGATCTCCGTGGCCGACTCCTTCAGCATCTCATACTCTTCGTCGGTGAACTGGTCTTTGGCACCCTCGATGGTATCCAGCAGGAACTCGCCGTAATTTTTTCCGTCCTCCTGCAAGGTCATGCCCTTATCAGCTGCCATGAAAACCTTTTCCCAGAGCGCAGTGTTCTGCGAGAGGATGGCATTTTCCTGCGCCATCAGCTCCTTGTGCATGGCAACCGCTTCCTCGGCATTCTTCGGTTCGCTGCTCATTCCGTCCATTTTGTCTCCGCCCTTTGTGCCGCAGGCTGCCAGAGAGAGCACCATCAGTGCAGTAAGCAGCAGCGCCAGAATTCTGCCGGCAGTATTCGTCCTATTCATCTTCATTCGTTTTATTCCTCCATGTTATTGTTGTTTGTCTGTAGCGTTTCCGCTGCTTTTGCCTTATCTTTACCGTCTCCGAAGCCGTAGCGGAAGCACACGGCTTTCGTCGGACAGGCGCGTATGCACATTCCGCAGCGGATGCACTCGGTATGGTTGGGCGTTTTCGTCACATCCACATCCATCTTGCAGGCTCTGGCGCATTTCCCGCAGGAGACGCACTTATTCTTATCCACCTTCATCTGGAAGAGGGACACCCGGTTGAACAGCGCGTAGAACGCGCCAAGCGGGCAGAGCCACTTGCAGAACGGTCGGTAGAACAGTACGCTCAGCGCAATCACCGACAGCAGGATGCTGAATTTCCATGTAAACAGCTTGCCCAGCGCCGCCCGGATGCCGGAATTGGCAAGGGACAGCGGGATGGCTCCCTCCAGCACGCCTTGGGGGCAGAGGTATTTGCAGAAGAACGGGTCTCCCATGCCAACATCGTTCACAAGGAACGCCGGCAGCAGGAAAACCATCACCAGCAGGACAGCGTATTTCAGATATGTCAGCGGCTTCAGCCTCTTTGTGGAAAGCTTCTTCGTGGGAATTTTATGCAGCAGTTCCTGAAACCAGCCGAAGGGGCACAGAAAACCGCAGATAAAGCGTCCAAGCAGGACTCCGAGCAAAATGAGAAAGCCTGTGATATAATAGGAAAAGCTGAACTTGGAAGAACCCACTACCGCCTGAAACGCCCCGATGGGGCAGGCCCCGGACGCCGCCGGACAGGAGTAGCAGTTCAGCCCCGGCACGCAGACGGTCTTCCCCGCCCCCTGATACAGTCCGCCCTTGAGAAAGTTCGGCAGATGCAGGTTGGTCAGCAGCGTCGCCCCCGCCTGAATCCAGCCCCGGAAGCGGGACATGGTCTGTGAAACGCCTGAAAACTTCTTACCCAATGCCCACACACTCCAGACATAATTTGATTGCTTTGCTCAGTACCGTCGCAGCCTCGCCGCGCCATGCGCCGAAGCACAGCATGGCGATACCCACAACCAGCAACATGGCCTGCGCCGCCGCCTTTTTTACACAGCTCATTTTTCATCACCCTTTCCGATTTTCTGCCCTCATCATAGCGCGGGATAGTTAAAGTCTCTGTTAAGAACGAAAACTTAATGCAAACCTTATCTGTTCTTGCTATAATGAAAGCAACACAGAAACGAAGAAATAAAAAGGAGGGCTCTCATGCACCTTTTAGTAATTGAAGATGAACGCGCCCTGTGCGAGACCATCGTTCGCAGCCTGCGGCGGCTGGCCTACAGCGTGGACTACTGCTATGACGGCGAAAAGGCGCTGGCGCTTCTGGGCGTGGAACGATACGATCTGGTGCTTCTTGATCTGAATCTGCCGAAAAAGGACGGCATGACGGTGCTGCGCACCCTGCGGCAGACCGACCGGGAGACGCGGGTGCTGATCCTCTCCGCCCGCAGCGAAGTGGAGGACAAGGTGCAGGGGCTGGATGCCGGGGCGAACGACTATCTGGCGAAGCCCTTCCACTTGGCGGAGCTGGAGGCCCGCATCCGCAGCCTGACATTGCGGCAGTTCACCCAGCAGGATGTGCTGCTAAGCTGCGGAGGCCTGACCTTTGACACCCGCTCCCGTACCGCCACCGTCAACGGGCAGACACTGACGCTCACCCGGAAGGAAACGGGAATCCTGGAATACCTGATGGTGCATCAGGGAAGGCCGGTAAGTCAGGAGGAGCTGATGGATCACGTTTGGGACAATAGCGTGGACAGCTTCAGCAATTCCATTCGCGTCCACATCTCCGCCCTGCGCAAAAAGCTCCGCGCCGTGCTGGGCTATGACCCCATCCGCAACCGCATCGGCGAGGGCTATCTGATGGGAGGCGAGGAGGAATGAAGCGGCTTTCCCTGCAGTGGCGCATCACGCTGATGTCCGTCCTGCTCATCGGCATCACCTGCGTGGCCATGAATTTGCTGCTGTGCTCCTCCGGTGTGTACTATATGGACACCATTGCGGACAGCTTACAGGGCGGCG
>USMI01000211.1 GCA_900555735.1 uncultured Eubacteriales bacterium
ACCACCGTCATCACCGACCCCCACGAGATCGCCAACGTCATGGGCACCGATGGCATCGAGTACATGCTGCAGGCCACGGAGGATCTGCCGGTGGACGTGCGGTTCATGCTGCCCTCCTGCGTGCCCGCCACGCCCATGGACGAGTCCGGTGCCAATCTAGACTACCGGGCTATCGACTCCTTCTATGACCATGCCCGCGTGCAGGGTCTTGCCGAGATGATGAACTCCTACGGCGTCATCCACGGCGACGCGGACGTGGTGTCCAAGATCGTGGCCAGTCAGGCCCACCACAAGAAGATCGACGGCCACGCTCCCGACCTGACGGGCAACGACCTGAACGCTTATGTGGCGGCAGGCGTGTACTCCGATCACGAGTGCCATGATCTCAACGACGCCATCGCCAAGCTGCAGCGGGGCCAGTTCATCATGATCCGCGAGGGCACCGCCGCCCGCAATCTGGAAGCGCTGGTGCCCCTGCTGTGCGACAAGTATGTGGAGCGCTGCATGTTCTGCACCGACGACAAGCACCCCAACGACCTGCTGGAGAAGGGCCACATCGACTACATCGTGAAGAAGGCCATCTCCCTGGGCGTGGAGCCCATCACCGCCATCAAGGCCGCCTGCCACAACGCCGCCCGGTACTTCCTGCTGAACAACCGCGGCGCCATCGCCCCCGGCTATCTGGGCGACTTCGTGATCATCGACGACTTCGAGCACTTCAACATCGAGAAGGTCTATAAGCGGGGCGTCCTCATGTGCGAGAACGGCCAGGTCACCGACTTTCCGGTGCCGGAGGTGGACCCCTATCTGGTGAGCCGCGCCCACGACACTTTCCATGTGGCCACGCTGACTGCCGCCGACTTCATCGACAACCGGCCCCACGCCGTCATCGGCATGGTGAACGGCGAGATCACCACCACCGACTGCGGCTATACCGACCGCATCGACGTGGACTATGACATCCTGAAGATCGCCGTCATCGAGCGGCACAAGAACACCCACCACATCGGTCTGGGCTACATCAAGGGCTACGGCCTGAAGCACGGCGCGGTGGCGACCAGCATCAGCCACGACAGCCATAACATCATCGTGGTGGGGACCAATGACGAGGATATGGCCTTCGCCGCCAACCAGGTGGTGGCGCTGAACGGCGGCATCGTGGTGGCACAGGACGGCGCTGTCACCGGCGAGGTGCCGCTGGCGGTGGCCGGTATCATGAGCGACGAGCCCCTGGTGGAGGTGAACCGCAAGCTGGAGGAGGCCAAGGAGAAGGCCTTCACCGCCGGTGTCAACCGGGATATCGACCCCTTCATGACGTTGAGCTTCATGGCCCTGCCGGTGATCCCCACCCTGCGCATCACCACCCGCGGTGTGTTCGACGTGACGACGCAGAGATATATTTAACTGGCGAAAAGTCTGACGACTTTTCTGCCAATTAGGATTGCGGCCGACTGCGCAGTGGAGCGAAGCGGAACAAGTGCCCTTGGGGTACGCGCGTCCTTCGGACACACTGGCGGCCGAGAAGAATTTTTCTGACGCACATGTCGTCAGAAAAATAATCCAAATTTTTCGCGGCGTCCGCGCCGCGAACTCTGCGAGGCCTTTGTCCTAATGAAAAATACAGCCACCCAGTGGGTGGCTGTATTTTTATGCTCGCTTTACTTTACGCTGCCGCGGATGAAGTCCGCAAAGCGCTGGGCCGCCGCCGTCTGGGGTACGCCCCGGAGGATGCACATATCCACGCTGCGGGGCGGGATGTCGAAGGAGGTCTCCAGCTTCCGCAGGCGGCCGTTGTCCAGATCCTTGCGGACGAACTCCTCCGTCACACCGGCTACGCCGAAGCCGATGGCCGCCAGATCCACCAGCAGGCTGCGGGCGCCCAGCTCGATCTCCGGATTCAGCCGCAGGCCGTTCTGCAGGAAATACTTTTCCAGATACAGGCGGGAACTGGCCTTGCGCTCCAGCAGGATCAGCGGGAAATCCGCGATCTCCGACAGGGAGTACACATGCTCGAAGTTGCAGGGGTAATCGGGGCTTGCCACAAAGATGGAGTGGGTGGCGAAGCAGGGAATGGTCTCGAAGCTGCCCTCGGCCGGGGTACTGGCAAAGGCGATATCCACCTTGCCGGATTGCAGCAGGCCCAGCACCTTATGGCTGCGGCCGGAGACGATCTGAATATGGATGGCGGGATACTGCTTGTGGAAGCTGTCCAGATAGGGCAGCAGGAACTGGCTGGTGACGGTGTCGGACGCGCCGATGGTCAGGTGGCCCATTTGCAGCTCGCGGGTCTGGCTCAGCTTGGCCTCGCCGGTCTCCAGCAGGCCGATGGCGCTGCGGACATATTCATACAGCAGCTTGCCGTCCGCCGTCAGGGTGACGCCCCGGCTGTTGCGGGCGAAAAGGCGGGTCTGCAGGTCGCTTTCCAGCTGCTTGATGGACTGGCTGACAGCGGACTGGCTGATATACAGCGCCTGTGCCGCGGCGGTGATATTGCCCGCCTCAGCCACTTCCTTAAATACCTTATACAATTCCAATTTTACGGCCATAATGTCCATCCTTTCATAAG
>USMI01000212.1 GCA_900555735.1 uncultured Eubacteriales bacterium
GCAGGAGACCGGCTCCGGCGGTGAAGAAGATGGTGCGCAGCACGGCGATGACGCCGGCCTTGGCGATGAGACCGCTGAGCAGCGCCGAGGCTGGGGCGGGGGCCGCCGGGTGGGCGCTGGGCAGCCAGTTATGCAGGGGGAACAATCCCGCCTTGGCGCCGAAGCCCAGAATCATGCAGAACACCGCTGCCAGCGTCAGGGGTGTGGCCTCGGTCATGGTGCCGCCCGCCGTAAAGGACAGGCTCTCGCAGTGGAAGTACAGCACCACCACGCCGAACAGCGCCACGAACGCGCCGCCCACCGAGTAGAACAGGTACTTGTACGCGCCGATAATGGCCTTTTTCTTCAGCTCGTGCAGCACCAGCGGCGCGCTGCACAGGGTGGTCAGCTCATAGAACAGGTACAGCGTCACCATGTCCGCCGCCAGCGCGGTGCCCAGCAGCACCGCCTCGGTGGTGAACAGGAACACATAGAACCGGGGCTCGCCGCCGCTGTGGGGCATATACACGGCGGCGTAGGGAATGGTCAGCAGCCAGCAGACCACTGTCACTACGGCGAACACCGCCGCCACGCCATCCATCTTCAGCGAGAAGGTCAGCGATTCGGTGAGATACACCACACTGGTGGCCCAGTCGTGGCCGGACACGGCGGCGTAGATCACCAGCGCTGTCAGCACAGTCTGGGCCGCTGCCAGAACGGGGGTCAGCCGCCGCGCGTTCGCCTCCTTGCAGAAGGCGCAGGCGATCCCCAGCAGGAAGGGCAGCAGAAGGATCAGATACAGCATATGATACATTCCACTCCTTTCCTTAATAGTGGCAGAACAGGCCGAAGCCCTGCTGCAGCAGCGCCGTCAGCGGCGCGGAATGTACGCCGATGACGATCCCCAGCGCCAGCAGCACAGCGGCAGGCACGGCCTTGCCCCAGTTGACCTTCTGGGCCACGGCGGCGGAGCCGTCCTTCTGGGGCAGCCACAGCACCATGGCGGTGTACAGGAAATACAGCACGTTCAGCAGCGTGGAGATGGCCAGCGCCAGTAGCACGGGCCACTTCTGCCACGTCATGGAGAAGGCGGCCTGCGCGAATTGCAGCTTGGGGATAAAGCCGATGAACAGCGGTACGCCCACCATGCTGAGGGCGCCGGCGGTAAACAGTACGCCTGCCGCCACATTGCGGTGGCCTGCGCCCTGTAAGCTGGGGAAGTCGTTGTGACCGCCGGAAACGTCACGCAGCCCGGAGGAGGACAGGAACAGCATGGGCTTGGTCAGCGCGTGGGAGAAGATGTGCAGGAACGCCGCCAGCAGCGCCGCCTGTGTCCCCATGCCCAGACCCATGTAGATATAGCCGATCTGGGCAGCGGAGGAATAGGCCACCATGGTGGTCAGCCGCTTGGAGCGGATGGCGGATACGGAGCCCACGATCATACCGGCGATGCCGAAGAGCAGCAGCACAGACTGGATGCCGCTGGCGGCAAAGACCTCGATGCCCACGGCGCGGTAGATGATCTTGATCAGCAGCAGGATATACGCCTTGGACACCACGCCGGAGAGGATACCGGAGGAGGCGGGGGTGGCCCGGCCGTAGGTATCCGGCATCCAGAAGTGGAAGGGGAACAGACCGGACTTGATGGCAAGACCCGCCGTCATCAGACCGATGGCCACCGTCATGGAGAACCGGTACGTTCCCTCGGCCCACAGCGCGGCGATGGTATCGTGCAGCTGGGGGAACAGCAGATGGCCGGTGATGGAGTAGGTATAGATCACGCCGATCAGGAACAGGCCGGAGCCCACCAGCGCGAACACCATGTACCGGGCCGACGCGATCAGGGCGCGGCCGGTGGACTTGGCGGACAGCAGCGCGCAGGAGGCGATGGTGCAGATCTCGATGAACACGTAGCCCGTGAAGATATCGTTGGTGTAGGACAGGGCCAGCAGGGACACCAGCGTCAGATCCACCATGCTCCAGTAGAGATGGCGGCGCTTGTCGGGAATGTCCTTCAGGATGCGATCCATGCCGCCCAGCACGCTCAGCAGCATCACCACCGAGAACAGCAGCGCCATCAGCGGCTCAATCACGCCCGCGGCGATCTCGTTGCCCCAGGGGGCGGGGAAGTGGCCCATCATGTAGGAATAGCTGGTGTTGTTGCTGGCGCAGAACCACAGCACGCAGCTCTGCAGCACGATGGACACGCACAGCAATCCGATGGTCAGCCTGCGGCCCCACCTGTCGCCCGCCACAAAGGTGGTGACGGCGCACAGCAGGCACAGGATGATGGTAAAGAAGGGGAAGTTTTGTATGATGCTCATACGCGGCCTCCCTTCCGCCGGTCGGACATCATCACATACAGGGTGTCCATATCCAGCGTGTGGTACTTCTTATAGATGCGGATGGTCAAACTCAGCATCAGCGCCGACACGCTGACCGACACCACGATGCCCGTCAGCACCAGTCCGGCGGGGATGGGGTTGATGTAGTTGGCCATATCGGTGACGCCGTCCGTGACGATGGGGACGGTGCGGCCGGTGATATAGCCCCGGTCGGCCAGCA
>USMI01000213.1 GCA_900555735.1 uncultured Eubacteriales bacterium
TTAAATACCTTATACAATTCCAATTTTACGGCCATAATGTCCATCCTTTCATAAGTGTATATGATGTATGCAAAATGCCATATTTGAAATAATTATACCAGATGCGGCGGTAAATGCAAGCCCTAATTTGACGTTTTTCAAGCGGTGTGGTACAATAACTTGATACAAAATGATGAGGTGAGCATATGCAGCAGATGAAACGGGCGTGGAACAATCAGGATCTCGCCAACAAGGTCATTCTTGTTACCGGTATGGCCATGGCCATCGTATGTCTGGTCATGGGGAAGGGCCTGTACAGCTTGATCTTTATCGGATTGATGTTTGCTTTCGCAGTGGCCCATTCCGGACAGCGCGCCAAGCGGCTGCAGCGCCTGTACGGCGGCATGTATTTCCACATGCCTGACGGCGAGGTGGTACCCATGGGCTTTGAGCAGGTGCGCGCGGAATATGTCAAGGGCCAGCAGCGGAAGTACGCGGACCGCTCCGTGTCCCTGTGGTTCCCCTATTGGCGCATCAATGAGGACGGCATGCTGGACACCGGCTTCGGCCTTGAGATCGACCTGACGGATTTCAAGGATCCGGAGGGACTGCTGCCGCTGCTGAAAAAAGGCGATTTCATCTATGTGACGGGCCGGGTAAAGGCCAGACGCCGTGACTATTTCTGCATCGACCGGGTGGAGGAGATCCGCCGTCAGGAGACGCGGCCATGAGACACGATGTGGGCGATCTGCGCTCCTTTATCCATGGCGTGGTCAACCTGATCTGGCCGGTGTTCGCCTATGATCTGGCGGAGCTGGCGTCGTTGATCATCGGCGGGTACAGCTGGGCCACCATGGTGCCGTCCACCATTATGCTGATCCTGCCCATCGTCTCCGATGTGGTGGGCATCGTGGTGGCGGGCGTGCGGTATTACCGGCGGCAGAGCGTGCTGGCGCTGATGGGGCTGATCTTTTCCATCGGTGCGCTGGCATTGTACTATATCCTGCGCATCGTGATGCATTTCTCGCTGGGCTGGCTGGAGCCGGCGATATAAAGGGAGTTACCATATGAAACAAGAACTGATCCCCGTGGGCACCATCGTCAACGCCCACGGTATCCGGGGCGAGGTGAAGCTGAACCCCGTGGGCTTTGATCCGGAATTTCTGGTGGAGTTCGACCGTCTCTGCATTGGCGGCAAGGAGACAGAGGTGCGTTCCGCCCGTGTCCACAAGTCCGTGGTACTGCTGACGCTGCCGGGTGTGGAGGATATGGACGCGGCGCTGGCCCTGAAGGGCAAGAGCGTCTCCATCTATGCCGAGGACGTGGAGCTGCCGGAGGGCGAATATTTCGACGTGGAGCTGGAGGGCTGCACGGTGGTGGACGACGCCACCGGCGACGAGCTGGGCACGCTGAAGCGCGTGCTGCACTACCCCGCCCACAAGGTCTATGAGGTAAAAGGAACGCGGGAGTACCTGATCCCCGCCGTGCCGGGCGTGTTCATCGCGTCGGTGGATATCGACGCGGGCGTGGTGCGGGTCCATATGATGAAAGGATTGGTCACCGATGAGAATTGACATCATGACGCTGTTTCCCGATGCCATCCATGCCATGATGGATCAGTCCATCATCGGCCGGGCGCAGGAGCGGGGCTATATCACCATTGCCACCCACCAGATCCGGGACTATACCACCAACAAGCAGATGCAGGTGGACGACTATCCCTACGGCGGCGGCCGGGGTGCGGTGATGCAGGCCGATCCCCTGTACCGCTGCTGGCAGCACATCTGTGACGAGGCGGGGCAGAGGGTACATACCGTCTACATGTCTCCCTGCGGACGCACCTTCGACCAGCAGGTGGCCCGTGAGCTGAAAGAGCAGTACGACCATCTGATTTTAGTCTGTGGACACTATGAAGGCGTGGATGAGCGGTTTCTGGAGGAGTGCGTGGACGAGGAGCTGTCGCTGGGCGATTTCGTGCTGACCGGCGGCGAGATCCCCGCCATGGCGGTGGCGGACTGCCTGTGCCGTATGGTGCCCGGTGTGCTGCCGGAGGAGAGCTGTTACACGGAGGAGAGCCACTGGGACGGCCTGCTGGAGTATCCCCAGTACTCCCGGCCGGAGGAGTGGCATGGCCGCAAGGTGCCCGCCGTGCTGTTGAGTGGCCATCATGGCAACGTGGCGGACTGGCGGAAGAAGGAGAGCTATAAGCGCACCATGCTGCGCCGCCCGGATATGTTTGCCAGATTTGATGAAAAGACGCTGACCACCAAGCATGACCGTAAGGTCCTGGCCGAGGCCAAGGCGGAATTCGCCGCCATGCAGGAAGCGAAGGATGAGTGAAAATCTGATCGGTATGATGAAAGCCCCGGCATTCGCCGGGGCTTTTGTGTATGTGGGGATGCGTTGAGGCAGCGCTGGTCGTTGGCCTGACGTTCATTCTGTATGGCCAGATCAAATATAACCACGGCATTTTCTGACCGCGAAGCCGTGCCCGGAATGCCGGCGAAAAACAGTTGACATCCGGCGCGGGATATAGTATACTGTCTGCAATATTGAACAGCGAT
>USMI01000214.1 GCA_900555735.1 uncultured Eubacteriales bacterium
TCTACTGCGCGCTGGGCGGCTACTGCATCAAGTACACCGTCCTGAACGTGGGCGACCTGTTCGGCGCCGGCTTCGGCTCCAACGGCATGAACGGTGCCGAGATCTTCGGCGCCTTCATGGGCAACCCTGTCGAGGCCATCATCTATGGCCTGATCTTCGTGGCCCTGACCATGATCATCGTTATGGGCGGTATCGGCGGCGGTATCGAAAAGGTCTGCTCCATCGGCATGCCCGCCCTGTTTGTGGCCCTGCTGATCTGCATCATCCGCGCCTGCACCCTGCCCGGCGCTGTGGACGGCCTGAAGTACATGTTCATCCCCGGCTGGTCCGTGGCCAACGGCGTTATTGCCGAGGCACCCAGCTTCTTTGAAGTCCTTTCCACCGCCGGCGGCCAGATGTTCTTCTCCCTGTCTCTGGGTATGGGCGCCATGATCACCTACGGCTCCTACCTGGATAAGAAGGAGAATCTGGAAAAGAACGCCATCCTCATCGTGGTCATGGATACGCTGGTGGCTCTGATGGCCGGTCTGTGCGTTATCCCCGGCCGTTTCGCTCTGGACCCCGAGGGCGCTCTGGGCGGCCCGTCCCTGCTGTTCATCACCATGCAGAACGTGTTCCACAAGATGGGCGCTGTGGGTCCCATCTTCGGCATCCTGTTCTATCTGCTGGTGGTCTTTGCCGCTATCTCCTCCTCTATCTCCCTGCTGGAGGTCATCGTGGCTCACTTTGTCGACAAGGCTCGTGACGAGGGTAAGGGCGACAAGCGTAAGACTTACACCCTGATTGCCGCTGTTGCCGTTGGTCTGGGCTGCATTCTGGTCTGCGCCGACTGCCTGGGCACCGCTGGTATCGCACCGGCAGACCTGCTGGGCATTGAAAAGCCCCAGACATGGGCGGCCGACTGGCTGGACTTCTGGGATATGCTGTCTGAGGGCGTTATGATGCCTCTGGGCGCACTGCTGATGTCCCTGATGATCGGCTGGGAGATCGGTCCCGAGGTGGTCAAGGAAGAGGCGGAGCAGCAGGGCAACAAGCTGGTTAGCTATGGCTTCTTCAAGATCTGCGTCAAGGTCATCACCCCGCTGTGCATGCTGCTGATCCTGTACGGCCAGCTCCAGTCCTTCTTCAACTTCTAAAAGTTTTGGAAGCCTGAGAAAATTTTACATCAAAAAAGGTGTGCCGGAGTACGCGCTCCGGCGCCTTTTTCATGCCTTTTCCATCTCCAGATATGAGAAAATGCCTCTTTTTCACGCAAGTGTGAACAATTTGTGAAATCAGTCAAACTTCTTGTTAAAAACTTGTTAAAAGAACTGAAAAAATGTCAAGAACTTGACAATGGTGCTAAGAAGCTATAAAATGAGAGAACCATAAATCATGAGGAGGTAAATCTCATAATGGAAAAGAAAAGCACCAAAATTGCGTATTTCGTAGCGCTGGGTGTCTTTATCGTGCTGCTGGCCATTCTCGGCATCACCTTCAAGGGCGCTCCCATGCCTACGCTGGAAGTGGACGGCGAGATGATCGAAGCCACCACTCCCTTCGCCGGAACCTTCTGGTCCCTGCTGCCCCCCATCGTCGCCATCGTGCTGGCCCTGATCAGCAAGGAAGTGTATTCCTCTCTGTTTCTGGGCTGCTTGGTAGGCGCTCTGCTGGTCAGCAATTTCCATCCTTGGGAGACTGTTGTTCAGCTGGTTGAGGGTGACAACGGTATCGTCACCACCGTTTCCGACAGCGGCAACATTGCCATTATCGTGTTCCTTGTTGTTCTGGGCATCATGGTGGACCTGATGAACAAGACCGGCGGCTCCGAGGCATTCGGCCGCTGGGCCAAGAAGGCCGTTAAGACCCGCGCCGGTGCGCAGCTGATGACCATGCTGCTGGGCGTGCTGATCTTCATCGATGACTACTTCAACTGCCTGACCGTGGGCGCTGTCATGCGTCCCGTCACCGAGTCCCACAAGATCTCCCGTGCCAAGCTGGCCTACGTTATCGACTCCACGGCCGCTCCTGTCTGCATGATCGCTCCCGTATCCTCTTGGGCCGCCGCCGTTTCCGGTTACGTTAACTCCGAGTCTGTCAGCGGTATTCAGATGTTTATTCGTCAGATTCCTTGGAACTACTACTGCCTGCTGACGCTGGTGATGATTATTGTCATCTCCCTGCTGAACATTGACTACGGTCCCATGCTGACCCATGAGTACAACGCTCAGGTCAAGGACGATCTGTTCACCACTCCCGAGCGTCCCTTCGCCGGCGCTGACGATTATGAGACCGGCACCAAGGGCAAGTCCTCCGTTCTGGATCTGCTGCTGCCCGTTATCGTGCTGATCGCCACCTGCATCATCGGCCTGATCTACACCGGCGGCTACTTTGATTCCGAAAGCAGCAACTACCACGCCTTCATGGGCGCCTTCTCCGACGCTTCTTCCGGCGCCGGTCTGGCTATCGGCTCCATGATCGCTCTGGTGTTCACCTTCGTATACTTCTGGCTGCGCGGCTCCATCGGCTTCGAGAAGTCCTTCGAGTCCGTTCCCA
>USMI01000215.1 GCA_900555735.1 uncultured Eubacteriales bacterium
CGGGAGAGACGGTAGAGCGTCTTACATGGAGCCAGACGGTGACGCAGATGCTGCGCACGGCGATTTTCTGCGGATAAACACAAAGTTTCCCTTGTATTTTTTAACAGGGCGTTGTAGTATTATACTTTAAGAATAACACAGGAGGTATGTACGATGATCCATGTCGACCTTACCAATATCCAGAGCTTTCTGCGGCTGCCCTATGAGGCGGCGCTGTCTCCCCGCCTGAAAATCGCCCACGGCCATTTGCAGCAGGGCGACGGTGCCGGCGGCGAATTCACCGGCTGGGTGCATCTGCCCCGTGACTATGACCGGGCGGAGTATGACCGCATCAAGGCGGCGGCCAAGAAGATTCAGAGCGACTCTCAGGCGCTGGTGGTCATCGGCATCGGCGGCTCCTATCTGGGCGCACGGGGCGTCATCGAGTGTCTGTGCTCCCCCAACTATAACCTGAAAAAGAAGGACACCCCCAACATCTACTTCATCGGCAACGGTCTCAGCAGCGAAGCGCTGACCGAGACCATGGAGCTGGTGAAGGACGTGGACTTCTCCGTCAACGTGATCTCCAAGTCCGGCACCACCACCGAGCCCGCCGTAGCCTTCCGCTTCTTCCGCGAGCTGCTGGAGAAGCGCTACGGCAGGGAGGAAGCCGCCCGCCGCATCTACGCCACCACCGACGCCCACAAGGGTGCGCTGAAGTCTCTGGCGGACGCCAACGGCTACGAGAGCTTTGTGGTGCCCGACAACATCGGTGGCCGTTACAGCGTGCTGACCGCCGTGGGCCTGCTGCCCATTGCCGCCGCCGGCATCGACATCGACGCGCTGATGGCCGGCGCCCAGGAGATGATGAAGACCTGCGCCGCCGGCAGCATGGAGCACAATCCCGCGTGGCACTACGCCGGCGCCCGGTATGAGCTGTACCGCATGGGCCGCAAGATCGAGATCCTGGCCGCCTATGAGCCGTCCTTCCGGTTCATGGCCGAGTGGTGGAAGCAGCTGTACGGCGAGAGCGAGGGCAAGGAGAACAAGGGTCTGTTCCCCGCCAGCGTGGAATTCACCGCCGACCTGCACTCCATGGGTCAGTATATCCAGCAGGGCGAGCGCCACCTGTTCGAGACGGTGGTGCGCTTCGGCCCCTCCGCCCGGCAGCAGGAGGTCCCCTTTGACGAGGGCAACGGCGACGGCCTGAACTTCCTTGCCGGAAAGAGCATGGACTTCATCGCCCGTCAGGCCATGGACGGCACGCTGCTAGCCCATGTGGAGGGCGGCGTACCCAACATCATCGTGGAGACCGGCAGCAAGGACGCGCACACGCTGGGCGAGCTGATCTACTTCTTCGAGTATACCTGCGGTCTCAGCGGCTACCTGCTGGACGTGAACCCCTTCGACCAGCCCGGCGTAGAAGCCTATAAGAAGAACATGTTTGCCCTGCTGGGCAAGCCCGGCTATGAGGAGCTGCGGGAGACTTTGTTGAAAAAGCTGAAACGTTAACCGTTTTGTCATTGCTTTTTGGACGCGGTTATGCTATGCTGTTATCAGGAGCATAACCACCTCCTATCTTGGATAAAGGAGTGATTTCTTATGGTTAGATTGATTATGGGCGCCAACGGTGCAGGCAAGACGAAGCAGCTGATCGAGCTGATCCATTCCGCCGTGGAAAGCGAGAACGGAAGTGTCGTTTGTATCGAACCCAGCGCCGACATGACCTACGACATCAGCTATAATGTGCGTCTGGTCAACGCCAGCGAGTATAATGTGAATAATTATGAATGTCTGCGCGGCTTCGTCAGCGGCCTGTACGCGGGCAATTACGATATTTCCCATGTGTTCGTGGACAACCTGTGCAAAATTGCAGGCGACAAGGATCTGCAGGCGGTAGAAAATTTCCTTGGCTGGCTGGATCGTTTCAGCAACGCCAACGATGTGAAGTTCACCGTTACCATCAGCGCCGAAGAGGATTCGGCCACCGAGGGTCTGCGTCAGTACACCTGATCCCCGATAAAAAACGAGAGCTCCGGTATACGCCAGTGGCGTATACCGGAGCTTTTTGCTGTACAAAAGCATCACAAAAGCAGAAATGTGCCATTTATGTCTGGCATTAGCAAAAGCTGTGTCTACAATAACGGTACGTTTCTTTATCGCTTTTAATGGCTAAAGCGCAAATCGACCGTTTTTTAGAACTTATACACAATTTTTGCATACGCCACCTGTCTAAATCGACGAAATCAGTGCTTGACAAGCCGGAAAAATTGCGGTATCTTATTGCATTATTTTCAAGGAGGTCTTATGGATGGTACACTATAATCTTTTAAAGCTGACGAAGGATGCGGATGTGACAGAGATCTATTTCCGCTGCCGCAAGGTTTATGCTGAGTTGGAAAGGGAGCTTCCTTTTCTGCACGGTGCAGAGGTGTACCGCTGTGAGACCACACGGGATTCCAACGCGGATATCATGATGG
>USMI01000216.1 GCA_900555735.1 uncultured Eubacteriales bacterium
ATTTGGTGCGGGTATGGGGACTCGAACCCCAACGTCTCTCAACACGAGAACCTAAATCTCGCATGTCTACCAATTCCATCATACCCGCGTATGTGCATTTTACTATACCACATTCCGCGCCGTGGTACAAGAGAAAGTTACATCGCGTCTGGTATTATCGCCTGTGCAAAAGCTGGACATACGATGATATCCAAAAGGTGGTATAATTAGATGTTGCTGTACTCAAGAAGAAACGAGGGTTTTCCCATGAAACGCATTGCCAGTATTCAGGATGTGTCCTGTCTGGGCCGCTGCTCCCAGACGGTGGCGCTGCCGGTGGTCTCCGCCATGGGGGTGGAGTGCGCCATATTGCCCACCGCCGTGCTGAGCACCCACACCAGCTTCCCGGACTTCATCTGCACCGACCTGACGGACGGTCTGCTGCCCGTGGCCCGCCACTGGAAGGCGCAGGGCGTGCATTTCGACGCGCTGTATACCGGCTATCTGGCCTCCGACCGGCAGGTGGCGGTGGTGCTGGAGCTGCTGGAGCTGCTGCGGGAGGAGGATACCCTGCTGTTCGTGGACCCCGCTATGGCCGACCACGGAAAGCTGTACGCGGGCTTCGGACCGGAGTTCCCGTCCCTGATGGCGCAGGTGGTGTCCAAGGCCCAGATCACCGTCCCTAACATCACCGAGGCCAGTCTCATGACCGGCCTGCCCTACCGGGAGACCTATGACGAGGACTATATCCGCGCGCTTTTGCAGGGCGTGGCGGCACTGGGCGCGGAAAAGGTGGTGCTGACCGGCGTTTCGCTGGAGCCGGATACCATCGGCTTCATGTCCTATGACAGCGCCACCGGCGCATATGATCGCTACTTCAACCGCCGGGAGCCTCACGCCTATCACGGCACCGGCGACATCTTCTCCGCCACAGCGGTGGGCGGCATCATGCGCGGCCTGAGCCTGAAGGATGCCTTCCGTCTGGCGGTGGACTTCACCCTCCACTGCATTGAGGTGACCCGTACCGACCCACAGGCGGCGTGGTACGGTGTGGAGTTTGAGCGGGCGCTGCCCATGCTGACGGAGCGCATGAGGGAACAAAACTGATATACCAAAACCGGACGGCAGCCATGTGGGGCGCCGTCCGGTTCTTTGTTATCCGTTGTTCACCTTTTCTACCGCACGGAGCAGCTTGTCCACTTCCTCGGCACGGGGCACCCGCAGCCTTACGCTGCTGCGGTCCAGCGGCTCGAACTCCCCGCCGGAGCAGGTCAGCACGCCCTCCGCCATCAGCAGCTCCTGCAAGTCGGCGCGGGGATCCTGATGCTGCAAAAGGCAGATGGGTACCCGGTCATCGGTGGCGGCCATAGTGAGATTCCTGCCGCAGGCATCCCGCAGCGAGCGCTTCATGGCGGCAAAATCAGGACCGTGGCTGTCGGCATAGGTGCGGTCGCTGAGGGCGGCGGCCGCCAGCTCGCGGGACAGCTCGCTCATCATGTAGGGATTGGACACCTTGCTGATGTAGCGGATCAGCTCCTGACAGGTGATAATGTACCCCGCCCGCAGTCCCGCAAGGCCGAAGCCCTTGGAGAAGGTGCGGACGATGATGATATTCTTGTATTTGGGCCCCAGCGTCACCGCCGACTCCTCACGGGGCAGGAAATCGCCGTAGGCCTCGTCCACGATGGCGTAGACGCCCAGCTCCTCGCACTTGTCCAGCACCCGGCTGATGTCCGCCAGCGGCAGCGTCTGGCCGGTGGGGTTGTTGGGCCGGTCGATGTAGACCAGACTGGTATCGCCGCTGATGGCGTCCACCAGATCGGATACCTCCATGCGCCAGTTTTCCTCACGGCGGGCAGGGATACCCACGTATCGCATGGCCATCATGCGGGAATACTCCACCATATCGGTAAAGGTTGGCAGGAAGCCCACCACCTCCGCGCCCTTTTTGGCCAGAATGTTGCACAGCAGATACAGAGCCGACACGCTGCCGTCGGTCAGGACGATGTTCTCCGGCTCGATAAAGGCATAGTCCGCCCAGTAGTCCACGATGGCCCTCTGGGGCGCGTCGGAGTGGGGATAGTGATAGAACCGCTCGGGATCAAAGGCGGCAAAGGCCTCCTTCACCGCCGCCGGAAAGCCGTAGGGGTTCACGCCCAGCGAGCAGTCCAGCGTATCCGCCGCCGCGTGGGGCGTATGGCTGGCATAGCTGCGCACCTGCGAGAGCAATTCGTTTCGGATCTTCACATCTATTCGCTCCTTCCGCCTGTTTTTACGAACAATTTACCGCATAACGGAATGTCTGTCAATGAAAAAGCCGCAAAAAACGGCCCAGCACCCTTTGTTAATAACTAAACAACCTATTTTTCGCTTTTTTTCTTGCATTTCTTGCCGCACCGGTATAAAATATTGAAGAATATTCACACGGAAAGGTTTTGCACATACATGACTC
>USMI01000217.1 GCA_900555735.1 uncultured Eubacteriales bacterium
AAAGCCGTCTCCCCTTTGCTATTTCTCCGGACATTGGCTGCGCTGGGACTGTATGATCTTCGTCTTTTCCGTCTCCGCGACGTATGCTTCCGTATCCACATAAATATCCTCTGCTGTCAGCAGCGCTGAATGCAGCTGTCGGGCATAGGGCTGCGCCAGCGGGATCGTCTGCAAATCATCCAGCACGTCATCGATCGCCCCGCATAGTACCGCGTACATCTTCCGATAATCTGCCATATTTTGCCTCCCTTCGGCTACCTATAGCCTAATAGTAGCACGCATAGCCTATATTGGCAAGTCTTTTCGGCTATCCTAAAGGAAAACAGTCGGAGGGATGCACATGGATACCATCAGCGCGGTGAAAGGCCGCATTTTACAGCTATGCGGCGAGCGGAATATCAGCGTTAACAAGCTGGCCGCTATCAGCGCCCTGCCGCCCTCCAGCGTGAAAAATATCCTGTACGGGAAAAGCCAGAATCCCAAGCTGCTGACCATCAAGCTGCTGTGTGACGGGTTGGGCATCACCTTGGGTGAATTCTTCTCTACACCGGAGTTTGACGCGCTGGAGCAGGAAATTCAATAATAAAAAATGACCGTCCTCAAGGACGGTCATTTTTTATACTCTTTACTGCTTGCCCAGCTGGTAGAAGGCCACGGCGCTGGCGGCAGCCACGTTCAGAGAATCCACCCCATGGGCCATGGGGATGCGCACCGTATAGTCGCAGCGGGCGATGGTGGCGGCGGCAAGGCCGTCCCCCTCCGTGCCCAGCACCACGGCCAGCTTCTCCTCCGATAGCAGGCGGGGATCGTCGATGGACAGGGAATCGTCCCGCAGCGCCATGGCGGCGGTTTTGAAGCCCAGCTGCCGCAGCAAGGTCATGCCGCCCTCCGGCCATGCCGCCTCCTCCGGAAAATACGTCCACGGGATCTGGAACATCGTGCCCATGCTGACGCGGACGGCGCGGCGGTACAGGGGATCGCTGCCCTGACTGCTCAGCAGAACGGCGTCCATGTTCAGGGCGGCGGCGCTGCGGAAGATGGCCCCGATGTTGGTGGGGTTCATGACGTTTTCCAGCACCGCCACCCGCCGCGCTCCGGCGCAGACCTGCTCCACCGTGGGCAGCTTCGGGCGGCGCATGGCGCACAGCATGCCCCGGGTCAGCTTGAAGCCCGTCAGCTGCTCCAGCACCTCCAGCGGCGCGGCGTACACCGGGATATCCGCCGGACAGCGCACCAGCAGCTCCGACGCCTTGCCCTCCACATGCTTGCGCTCCATCAGGAAGGACACCGGCACGCAGCCCGCATCCAGCGCACGGCCGATCACCAGCGGACTCTCCGCGATGAACAGGGCGTTGGCCGGGTCGGCCCGGTTCACCAGCTGATTCTCCGTCAGGCGGGCGTAGACGTCCAGCTCCGGGGCATTAAAATCCGTGATCTCGCGCAGGTCCATGGCGGTCATTTCCTCTCATTTTTTCTCGTGAACGATCAGCTCCGTCACATCGGGACGGGAATAGTGGCCGCAGGGGTCGAACTCCATGCGGGCGCGGGCGGCCTGATCCGGGTCGATGTCGGCGTAGATGATGGTCTCGCAGTCCCACACCGGCTCGGTCACATAGTGGCCGTAGGGGTCAATGATGGCGCTGCCGCCGTTGCAGGGCGCCTTGGGCAGGCGGGCGATCTCGTCGGCGGCAGGGCCGTGGTAGTTGGTGGGATACATGTCCTTGGTGAAATACTGGTTCACATGGAACACGAAGCACTTGCCCTCGATGGCGATGTGCTTGATGGTGTCGTGCCATTCGGGGTTATTGTTGGTGTTGGGGCACAGATACAGGCTGACGCCCTTCTGGTACAGGGCCACGCGGGCCAGAGGCATATAGTTCTCCCAGCAGATCAGCGCGCCCATGGTGCCCCAGGGGGCATCCACAGTAGGGAAGTAGTCCTTATCCGCGTCGCCCCAGACGATGCGCTCCGCGCCGGTGGGCTTCAGCTTCCGGTGGTTGCACAGCAGCTTGCCGTCCGGCCCGAAGATCATGTTGGAGCAATACAGCGTGCCGTTATTGCGGCCCCGCTCCGTATAGCCGATAGAGACGTAGGCCCCCGCCTCCTTGGCCGCCGCGCCGATGCGGTCGGTATCCTCACTGGGGCAGAGAACGGCGTTGTCATAGTAAATTTTCCAGTCGTCCCGGCATTCCTCGGTGCGGCTGCCCACGGTGAAGCCGTAGGTCAGGCCGTAGGGATAGCAGGGGATCAGGGATTCGGGAAACACGATCAGCTCCGCGCCGTTTTCTCCGGCCTCGCGGATCTGGGCGCACACCTTGTCGATGGTGGCGTCCTTGTTGAACATCACCGGGGTGGCCTGTACCAGCGCCACGCGCAGCTTCTT
>USMI01000218.1 GCA_900555735.1 uncultured Eubacteriales bacterium
AGAATGTCCAGACGCTCCTCACGCTGGCTGCCGCCGATGATCTCGCCGATGCCGGGAACAAGGCAGTCCGCCGCGGCCACGGTCTTGCCGTCGTCGTTCAGGCGCATATAGAAGGCCTTGATTTCCTTGGGATAGTCGGTGACGAATACGGGCTTCTTGAACACCTGCTCGGTGAGGTAGCGCTCATGCTCGGTCTGGAGGTCGGTGCCCCAGTCTACCTTATAGTCGAACTTGTCGTTGTGCTGCTTGAGGATCTCCACCGCGTCGGTGTAGCTGATGCGGCCGAAATCAGAGGAGGCCACATGCTCCAGACGCTCCTTCAGCCCCTTGTCCACAAAGCTGTTGAAGAATTCGATCTCCTGCGGGCAGCGCTCCAGCACCCGGCGGATGATATACTTGATCATGGCCTCGGCCACGTCCATGTCGCCCGCCAGATCGCAGAAGGCCATCTCCGGCTCGATCATCCAGAACTCGGCGGCGTGGCGCTGGGTGTTGGAGTTCTCGGCACGGAAGGTGGGGCCGAAGGTATACACATCGCCGAAGGCCATGGCGAAGTTCTCGGCGTTCAGCTGGCCGGACACGGTCAGGCTGGTCTTTTTGCCAAAAAAGTCCTGGGTGTAGTCCACCTGACCGTCCTCGGTCTTGGGAACGTTATTCAGATCCAGCGTGGTCACCTGGAACATCTCGCCCGCGCCCTCGCAGTCGGAGCCGGTGATGATGGGGGTCTGGACATAGACAAAGCCGCGATTCTGGAAGAACTCATGCACCGCCATGGCCGCCACGGAGCGGACACGGAAGGTGGCGGAGAACAGGTTGGTGCGGGGACGCAGATGCTGGATGGTGCGCAGGAACTCCACGCTGTGGCGCTTTTTCTGCAGGGGATAGTCGGGGGTGGACTTACCCTCCACCTCGATAGCGTGGGCCTTGACCTCCAGCGGCTGCTTGGCGTCGGGGGTCAGCACCACGGTGCCGCGGACGATCAGCGCCGCGCCCACGTTCTGGGCGGCGATCTCCTTATAGTTGGCCAGCTCCTCGGCGGACATGACCACCTGTAAATTCTTGAAGCAGGAGCCGTCGTTCAGCTCGATAAAGCCGAAGGTCTTCATGTCGCGGATGGTGCGGGCCCAGCCGCAGACGGTGATCTCCTTGCCGCTCAGTGCGTCGCTGTCGGCAAAAACTGCTGCGATTTTCATACGTTCCATATCATTTTCACCTTTTCCTGTGAGATTTTGCATTACCAGTTATTATATACCAGTTTCCGGGTATTTACAAGGCTGATTTTTCCCCTTGACAAACGAAATCAATTGTGCTATATTAAGCTTTTGATTAGAAATTAAGTTTTGCTTAGTGAGGTGAGCGCATGACAAAACGGGAACGCCAGATATTGGAGTGGATCCGGGAGGATCCAGCCATTTCCCAACAGGAGCTGGCGGATAAGGCGGGTATCACCCGCTCCAGCGCGGCGGTGCATATCTCCAATCTGATGAAAAAGGGCTACATCACCGGACGGGGCTACCTGCTGCGCACCGCACCCTACATCGTGGTGATCGGCGGCGTGAACATGGACATCGGCGCGGTGTCCCGCAGTCCGCTGGTGGAGCGGGACTCCAACCCCGGCAAGGTGACCACGTCCCTTGGCGGTGTGGGCCGCAACATCGCCCACAACCTGTGCCTGCTGGGCGAGCAGGTCTCCATGGTGACGGTGCTGGGACAGGACAGCTTTGCCCAGAGCGTGCGGGACAACGCCGCCGCCATCGGCCTTGACCTGACCCACAGCGCCGTGATCCCCGGCGGCCGCACCGGCACCTATCTTTTCATCGACGACTGCGACGGCGATATGGCGCTGGCGGTCAACGACATGGACATCTACGACCACATCACGCCGGACTTCCTGCGCCAGCGGATGGACTACATCAACCATGCCGGTCTGGTGGTGGTGGAGACCAATCTGCCGGAGGCGTCGCTGCAATGGCTGTGCGAGCACTGCACCGCGCCCATTCTGGCGGACACGGTGTCCACCATCAAGGCGCCCCGCCTGAAGCCGGTGCTGGGCGCGCTGACGGCGCTGAAGCCCAACCGCATGGAGGCGGAGCTGCTCAGCGGCGTGAGGATCGAGACCGGCGCCGATGTGGAGCGGGCGGCGGATGTGCTGCTGGCCACAGGCCTGCGGCAGGTGTATATTTCCATGGGCGGCGACGGCGTGTTCGCCGCGCAGCAGGGCGAGACGCATTTGGAGCCCATCTGCAAGGCCGAGATGCGCAATGCCACCGGCGCGGGCGACGCGATGATGGCATCCCTCGTCTGGTCGTTCCTCGCGGGCCGCGACCTTGCCAAAAGCTGCGCCGCCGGT
>USMI01000219.1 GCA_900555735.1 uncultured Eubacteriales bacterium
GTTGCGATAGCTTACAGAGCATAGCGTGCGCGGATTCTTAAACCGCAGGTTTAAGTGGTGTTTTTGCCTACTTTTGTCACCAAGGCCAAAAGTAGGTCGCTCCGCAGAGCGAAACATCTAAAATCCCGCAAAATAATACTTTACAACCTTGGTTTTCTGTGATATTCTATTTAGGCACGTTAATGTGCGTGATTATGGCCGTCCGGCTTCGTTATGCGGATCATTCACCTGTCCCACGACGCAGCGGCGCGGCAAAATTCAAGAAAGGTGGAAACACACTATGATGCTGAAAGACCAAAAGACTGCGATTATCGAGAACAACCGTACCCACGCTACCGACACCGGCTCCCCCGAGGTGCAGGTCGCCATTCTGACCGAGCGTATCAACCAGCTGACCGCTCACCTGAAGGTGCATCCCCATGACTTCCACAGCCGCCGCGGTATGCAGATGATGATCGGTAAGCGCCGCCGTCTGCTGGACTATCTGGCCAAGAAGGACATCGAGCGTTATCGTGCCCTGATCGCCAAGCTGGGTCTGCGTAAGTAATTTGTTGAAACAGGGTGATGTGCGCACGCGCATCACCCTTCTTTCACGTTTTGCCGTCTGTGCCAAGACTGGCCTTTAGCAGTTGAAAGTGCGCCGAAACACCGCTTTTCGACGTGGTTTCAAGTGCTAAACGGTGGTGGCGGCATGGATGGCAAGGCCATATTTTTACAAAAGGAGAAACGACATGTCGACTATTATCACCCATCGCCAATTCCCCCAGTATCACAAGTACACCATGGATCTGGCCGGCCGTCCTCTGACCCTTGAGGTGGGCAAGCTGGCCGAGCTGGCCAACGCCGCCGTCATGGTGGGCTATGGCGACACCCGCGTGCTGTGCTGCGTCACCGCCTCCGCCCGTCCCCGCGACGGTATCGACTTCTTCCCCCTGAGTGTGGACTTTGAGGAGAAGATGTACTCCGTGGGCCGCATCCCCGGCAGCTTCAACCGCCGCGAGGGCCGCCCCGGCGAGAAGGGCATCCTGACCTCCCGTGTCATCGACCGCCCCATTCGTCCCCTGTTCCCCTACGATTTCCGCAATGACGTGTCCGTGATGTGCACCGTCATGGCCGTGGATCACGACTGCTCTCCTGAGATCGCCGCGCTGATCGGCACCTCCGCCGCGCTGGCCATCTCCGACATTCCCTGGAACGGCCCTGTGGGCGCGCTGAAGGTGGGCCTGGTAGACGGCAAGCTGGTGCTGAACCCCGACAGCGAGCAGCGCAAGGTCTCCGATCTGGACGTGACCGTGGTCTCCACCGGCAAGAAGGTGGTCATGATCGAGGCGGGCGCCAATCAGGTGACCAACGACACCATGTTCGAGGCCATTAAGATGGCCCACGAGGAGAACCAGAAGCAGATCGCCCTCATCAACCAGATGGTGGCCGAGATCGGCAAGCCCAAGTTTGACTATCCCCACGCTGACTTCAATCAGGAGCTGTTTGACAAGATCGTAAGCGCCACCATGGAGGACGCCAAGGCCGCCATGGACACCGATGACAAGAACGTCCGCGAGGCCCGCTGGAACCAGCTGATCGAGAAGTGGCACGAGCTGTTCCTGGAGGACTATCCCAACATGGACCAGTATCTGGACGAGATCACCTACAAGTTCCAGAAGAAGATCGTGAAGGCATGGCTGCTGGAGGGTCACCGTGTGGATGGCCGCCAGAAGAATGAGATCCGTCCGCTGGACGCCGAGGTAGGCGTGCTGCCCCGTGTTCACGGCTCCGGCCTGTTCACCCGCGGCCAGACCCAGGTGCTGAGCGTCTGCACGCTGGACACCCTGTCCGCCAACCAGAAGCTGGACACCATCTGGGAAGAGACCGAGAAGCGCTATATGCACCACTACAACTTCCCCGGCTACTCCGTCGGCGAGGCCAAGCCCGCCCGCAGCCCCGGCCGCCGCGAGATCGGTCACGGCGCGCTGGCTGAGCGCGCGCTGCTGCCCGTCATTCCTCCCGTGGAGGAGTTCCCCTACGCCATCCGCGTGGTGTCCGAGGTGGTCAGCTCCAACGGCTCCACCTCTCAGGGCTCCATCTGCGGCTCCACGCTGGCGCTGATGGACGCCGGTGTGCCCATCTCCGCGCCTGTTGCCGGTATCTCCTGCGGCCTGATTCAGGACGACGAGGGCGGCTTCACCACCTTCATCGACATTCAGGGCGTGGAGGACTTCCACGGCGAAATGGACTTCAAGGTAGCCGGTACCAAGAAGGGTATCACCGCCATCCAGATGGACCTGAAGAACGACGGCCTGACCATGGAGATCATCCGCAACGCGCTGGATATCACCT
>USMI01000220.1 GCA_900555735.1 uncultured Eubacteriales bacterium
ACCGACAAGCAGCTGCCCGGCGTGGGCATCTCCATCGGCCTGACCCGGCTGTTCTATGTGCTGGGCGAGCAGAAGATGCTGAACGGCGACCTGCCCACCGCGCCCTGCGATGTGCTGGTGCTGCCCATGACGGAGGAGCTGTCCCCCGCCATCGACGCCGCCACCGCCCTGCGCCGTGCCGGTATCCGCACCCAGCTGTATACCGAGCCCAAGAAGTTCAAGGCCAAGATGAACTACGCCGACAAGCTGTCCGTCCCCTACGTTCTGTTCCTGGGCGAGGATGAGATCGCCGCCGGTATGGTGTCCTGCAAGAACATGACCACCGGCGCGCAGACCAAGCTCCCCGTGGCCGACGCCATCGTCATGATCCGTCAGGATCTGGCCGAGCGCAACAAGGGCAAGGTCATCGTGGAGTGAGAGGTTTCGCGCTTCCGAGCGCGAGTCACTTTTGGCCACTGTCCCAAAAGTGACCAAAAAGACAGCTTAAACCTGCGGTTTAAGAATCCGCCCACGCTATACCCTGTTCTTACTTGACAATTTTTACCGCGCGTTCACAGAACACGGTTGATTTCGCTGCGTATGACGCATCGACTTCCCTCCTGCGCCGCTGCCGCTGACGTTCTCAACGGTAGAACCAACAGCGTTGTTCGGCGCAGGCATCAGCGGCAGCGGCGCCGGTGCTGAGACGATCCTATTTTACCATACGGAAACGAATATCTTACGCAAACGTGCGGTAAGTCTTTTCAAATCAGCACACAGTATAGCGCGCAAGGAGGTGCAGGAACCTTGGTTCCTGCTGGCGTTCTTTCCCCCTTTCTTTCGCTACTGAAAGAAAGGGGCCGTCGGAGACCGCTCCCGTGGCCGCAGCCACGAAAAGCCCCAGAATCAACAACAGCCAGTAATATCATTCTATATTTATACAAAACATTATCATAAAAGGAGAAAAAACAGTATGATGCAGATGCGTACACATACCTGCAACGAGCTGCGCATGGAGCATGTGGGCCAGCAGGTAAAAATCGTGGGCTGGATGGAAAACGTCCGCACGGTGGGCCAGAATTTCGCCTTTGTGGTGCTGCGTGACTTCTACGGCACCACACAGGTGGTGGTGGAGTCCGAGGAGATGATGAACATCATCAACGGCCTCAACAAGGAGTCCACCATCTCCGTGGAGGGCGTGGTGCGGGAGCGCGCCAGCAAGAACCCCAAGCAGGACACCGGCGACGTGGAGGTGGTCCCCAGCAAGATCGAGGTGCTGGGCCGCTGCCGCTACAACTCCCTGCCCTTCGAGATCAACCGCAGCCGCGAGGCCGACGAGACCGCCCGTCTCAAGTACCGCTTCCTCGACCTGCGCAACCCCGCCGTGAAGCAGAATATCATCCTGCGCTGCCAGGTGGTGGCCGCCCTCCGCGCCGCCATGACCGAGCACGGTTTTCTGGAGATCACCACCCCCATCCTGACCGCCAGCTCCCCCGAGGGCGCCCGCGACTATCTGGTCCCCGCCCGCAAGCACCCCGGCAAGTTCTACGCCCTGCCGCAGGCGCCCCAGCAGTTCAAGCAGCTGCTGATGACCTCCGGCTTTGACCGTTACTTCCAGATCGCGCCCTGCTTCCGTGACGAGGACGCCCGCGGCGACCGTTCCCCCGGCGAGTTCTATCAGCTGGATATGGAGATGGCCTTCGCCACGCAGGACGATGTGTTCGCCGTGCTGGAGGATGTGCTGCCTCCCATCTTCGCCAAATTCGGCACCTACAACGTGGCCTCCAGCGCACCCTTCCGCCGCATCCCCTACACCACCTCCATGGAGACCTACGGCTCCGATAAGCCCGACCTGCGCATCGACCTGACCTGCAAGAACGTCAGCGACCTGTTCGCCGACAGCGACTTTGAGGCACTAAAGGGCCAGACCGTGAAGATGGTGGACATCTCCGACTGCACCCTGACCCGCAAGCAGATCGAAAAGCTGCTGACCGACTGCGAGGTGCAGTCCGGCTCCAAGGCCTACTGGTTCAAGGTGAACGAGAACGGCGAGCTGGCCGGCGGTATCGCCAAGTTTGTCGCGCCCATCAAGGAGGAGCTGGCCAAGGTGCTGAACCTGAAGCCCAACACGCTGGTGGTGGTGGCCGCAGGCCAGTACGCCACCAAGTCCGTGGGCGTGCTGATCAAGACCTTTGGCGCCGCCTGCGAGGGCCATATGGACAAGGAGCGCTATGAGTTCTGCTGGATCGTGGACTTCCCCATGTACGAGATCGGCGACGAGAGCGGCGAGCTGGAGTTCTGCCACAACCCGTTCTCCATGCCCGCCGGCGGC
>USMI01000221.1 GCA_900555735.1 uncultured Eubacteriales bacterium
GCGGCGTTATGGGCGACCACTGCTCCCCCATCTCCGACACCACCATCATGGCTTCTGCCGGTGCCCACTGCTTCCACCTGAACCATGTGTTCACCCAGATGCCCTATGCCCTGACCGTTGCCGGTGTGGCCTTCGTCAGCTTCATTCTGGCGGGTCTGATCCAGAACGTGGTCATTAACCTGATCCTCGCCTGCGTCCTGATGGTCGGCACTCTGCTGGTCATCAAGGTCATCGTCGCCAAGAAGCACGCCGGTATCTTCGAGGAAATGGCCGAGGCCAACAAGGCTCTGGCTCACCAGAAGTAAGATACCTCCATTTCGGATCAAAAAAGCTCCTGACCCACGGTCAGGAGCTTTTTTCTTATACGCTTCCCTTTACGATGCGGTAGTAGGCGTTGGACGTGGCCTTATACACCAGCGTATACACCACCGCCAGCACCGCGAAGCTGATGAGCACCGTGGCCACAAACAGGCCCGTGTTATGCAGCTCGAAGAGCAGCAGCATCCGCCGGATCATGGGGAAGGCGAAGGCCATATGCAGCGCCGCACCCACCAGCGGCAGGAAGAACACCGTCAGCAGCTGGGAGTTGACGCTGCGGCGGATATCCGCCGCCGTCATGCCCACCTTCTGCATAATGGCGAACCGGGGCTGATCCTCATAGCCCTCGCACAGCTGCTTGTAGTAGATAATCAGCACCGCCGCGCAGATGAACATGATGCTCAGCACAATGCCGATAAAGAACAGGCTGCCGTAGGTGCCGTAGAAATCGTCGGCGGCCTCGGCCCGGAGCGTGTAGGAATAGCCCCATGTTTCGCCCGAGCCGCTCAGGGCCTCCCCGATGGCATGGCCCAGCGCCAGCTGCTGCTCCGTGGAAAGGCCGGTGTCGAACTCCGCCGACCAGACCAGCTCGCCCACGTCCCGCGTTACCGTACCCTTTTCCCAGACGTTCACGCCGTAGGGCGCACCCGCGTCGGTCAGCGCCTTTTCCAGCCGGGGCAGCGTGGCGTCGTCATCCGCCCACACCGACAGCTCAAATTCGTTGGGATAGGTAGCGTTCAGGCTGTCCTCCGCGCCGAAGTACAGACAGGCGGAGGAGGACAGCATCACCAGCACCATGGTGGCCAGAATGCAGATGGAAGCCAGACCCGCGCCGTTGCGCTTCATGCGGTAGGCCATGGAGGACACCGACACGAAATGACGGGGCTGATAATAGTAATTTCTGTTCTTTTGCAGCATCCGGCACAGAGCCACGCTGCCGGCGATGAACAGCAGATAGGTGGCAAGGATCACCAGAATCACGGCGACGAAGAACAGCGCCAGCGCCTTCAGCGGCTCCTGAATGGACACGGCCATGACGTAGGCCACCACCAGCAGCACCGCGCCCAGTATGGCCACAAACAGGTTGCCCTTGGGGGGCTTTTCGCCGTAGCTCTCGCTGTGCAGCAGGGACATGGCGGTGCCGCGTCCCACCTTCACCACGGCGCTCAGCAGGATCAGCAGGAAGATGGCCAGATAGATCATGACGGTTCGCAGCAGAACGGCAGGCTTTATCGCAAAGGCGAAGGCCGCCTCTGTCTCCATAGAGGAGCGCAGCCCCAGCTCTACGGCAAAGGACAGGCCCACGCCGATGGCAAGGCCCGCCGCCATCGCGATGGCGGCGGTCATGGCCGTCTCGATGACGCAAAGAAGTGCGATGTGCCGCTTACCCAGACCCAGCACATGGTACAGGCCGAATTCCCGCTGCCGCCGCCGGATCAGGAAGGAGTTGGTATAGTACAGGAACAGGGCCGAGAATACGGCGATGACCCACGAGCCAAGCCCCAGGATCAGGTGCGAGCTGCCGCCGCCCTTCATATAGCGCAGCAGGTCGCTGTCACACAGCTCGCTCATCATATAATACATGGTCACCATGCCTACGCAGGTGAGGATATAGGGCAGATACAGCCTTCCGTTTTTGCGGATGCCGTCCCACGCCAGACGGGTATACAGACTCATTGCGCGTCACCGCCCGTTGTCAGCGCCGTCAGCGCGTCGGAGATCCGCTGGTAGAACCGCGCGTCGGTGTCACCGTCCCGGCGGAGCTGGTGGAACACCTGCCCGTCCTTCAGAAACAGCCCACGTCCGGCGTGGCTGGCAGCCTTGACGGAATGGGTCACCATGAGGATGGTCTGGCCGTCGGTGTGGAGGCGGGAGAACAGGCCCAACAGCTCGTCGGTGGACTTGGAATCCAGCGCGCCGGTAGGCTCGTCGGCCAGCAGGATGCGGGGACGGGTGATCATGGCGCGGGCCACGGCGG
>USMI01000222.1 GCA_900555735.1 uncultured Eubacteriales bacterium
ATGGCGGCGCTCCAGCAGTCCATGGAGCCGCTCCCGCAGAGAGGGCGGCGGCTCAAGAATGCCGTCGTCATTCTCCGCCAGCACCGCATCCACCGTGTCGTGCATGACGTTTTTCAGGGATACCCGATCCGGCGGCAGCTCCTCTTCCTCCGCCTTCTCCGGCTCTGGCTTCGGCGGCGGAGAAGACGCGGTTCTGGTGCGGATCACCGGAAATTCCGCGGTGTCCTGCTTCTTCCGGGGCTTCCGCTTCTTATGCGTTCTCTCCGGCCGGGGCGGACGGACGGTGATCTCCTCGGGTTCGGGTGCCGGCATCGGTTCGGGAGCAGACTCCGGCTCGGGAACCGGCATGGGGGCAGGCTCCGGCGTTTCCGCCGTTTGGGCAGGCTGACGCCCACCCTTGCCGTATTCGGCCAGGATGGACTCCAGTGTGATGTCCTCCTCAGAGAGGGAGGGCGTATGCAGTTGTTCTTCGTCTTGCCTGCGCATGATGTCCTTTTCCTCAGCTCCGCTGGCGCACCGCCTCGTACAGCAGGATCGCCGCGGCGGCGGAGGCGTTCAGGGAGGAGATATGCCCCTTCATGGGGATGCTTACCAGAAAGTCACAGTTTTCCGACACCAGCCGGGTCATGCCGTCGCCCTCAGAGCCGATGACGATGGCCGCCGGGCCCTTCAGGTCGGCGTTATAGAGGGTGGTGTTGCCGTCGGCGGCGGTGCCGAACACCCACACGCCCTGCTTTTTCAGATCCTTCAGCAGGGACGGGATGTTGGCCACCCGCGCCACCGGCATATAGCTGACGGCTCCGGCGGAGGTCTTGGCCACGATGGCGGTCAGTCCCGCGCTGCGGCGCTTGGGGATGATGACGCCGTGGGCGCCGGCGCACTCGGCGGTGCGGAGGATGGCGCCCAGATTGTGGGGGTCGGAGATCTCGTCGCACACCACCAGCAGCGGCGCTTCGCCCTTGTCGGCGGCGGAGCGCAGGATGCTCTCCACCGTCACGTATTCCCGGACGGCGGCCAGCGCGATGACGCCCTGATGGGCGTGGGTGCGGGACATGTTGTCCAGCTTGCGGCGGTCGGCCTCCACCACCACGATGCCCGCCGCCCGGGCCTTGGAGGCGATGTGGCCCAGGGTCTTGTCCACCTCACCCTTCTGGATGAAAATTTTGTCGATGCTGGCCTCCGTCCGCAGGGCTTCGATCACCGCGTTGCGGCCTTCAATGAGGCCGTCGGCCTCGGCGGTCAGCTGGTCTTTTCTTTCGTCTGTCATATTGAAATCCTCTCATGATCGGAATTTGTCAAAATCTGCGGGGTATACTTTTTACAGTATATCACAGAACCGGTCCACAATAAAGATGAATTTGAAAAATCGTTCCGCCTTAGCGCGTCTGAATTTACAGAAAGTTTATGAAAAGGCAGTCTCTTTTCCTTGTGGTTTCAAGGAGGTTGTGCTATACTGCTTTTTAATTTCACACACTCTGAAAGGAGTTCTCAATGGACCAGAACGATAAAAACAATAAAAACCGACGGGGCAACCGCAATCTGCTGGGCGCTGTCAAGCTGGTGGCCTGGGCGTTGGTGCTGACGCTGGTGTTCTACTGCACCAGCAGCTACATGGGGTCCGCCGGAAAGCAGGCCTCCAACATCAACATCAAGTACAGCGATTTCATCGCCATGATGGAGGGCAAGCAGGTGGAGGACGTCACCGTGGACCTCTCCGAGGGCCTGCTGTATATCGTCCCCAAGGACGGCTATGTCTACACCGCTGAGAACGGCACCGCCTACACCAAGTCCACGGATCAGGACGGCAAGGCCGTTTACGCTTTTACCGACGCCGACGGCAAGGAGCATACCGCGGCGCTGAAGCTCTTTACCGTGAAGATGGAGTCTAATGACACTCTGGTGGAGCGGATGCATGAGGCCGGAAAAACAGACTATGACACGAAGTACGAGCCTCAGATGAGCCCGCTCCTTCTGTTCGCCATCAACTTCATTCTGCCCTTTGTGTTCATCATGCTCATGTTCTCCCTCGTCATGCGGATCATGGCGAAAAAGGGCGGCATGGGAGGCATGGGCGGGATCGGCAGCGTGGGCAAGGCCAACGCCAAGGTCTACATGGAAAAGCAGACCGGCGTCACCTTTGCCGATGTGGCCGGTCAGGACGAGGCCAAGGAATCCCTGACGGAGATCATCGACTTCCTGCACAATCCCAAGAAATATACCGACATCGGTGCCAAGCTCCCCAAGGGCGCTTTGCTGGTAGGCCCTCCGGGCACCGGCAAAACGCTGCTGGCC
>USMI01000223.1 GCA_900555735.1 uncultured Eubacteriales bacterium
GTGTTCACCACCATTACCGGCGCCGCCGCCACCAACTGCTTCGGCGTCAAGGGCATGGCCTACCGCTCCATGACGGACGGCCTTGTCCATCTGCTGCGCCCCGAGACTATGAGCAAGGGCGTGAAGGTCATTTACAACGACGACAACACCGTGTCTATCGAGCTGCATATCATCGTGGACGCCGGGGTGAATATCGCCACGGTCTGCCGCGCCATTATGAGCGAGGTCAAGTATGTGGTCACCTGCAACACCGGTGTGGAGGTACGGGACGTGAACGTCTGCGTGGACTCCGTCAGTAACAGTTAAGGGAGGATCACTGCAAGATGATAGAGAAGATCAACGGCGCCGCCTTCAAGGAGATGGTGCTGTTCGGCGCGGCCTGCATCGCCGGCCAGAAGCAGGCCATCAACGACCTGAACGTTTTCCCCGTGCCTGACGGCGACACCGGCACCAACATGTACCTGACCATCCAGACCGCCTGCGGCGAGCTGAAAAAGGCGGAGCCTGCCACCATCGACGACGCCGCCAAGATCACGGCCCGGGGCCTGCTGCGGGGCGCCCGCGGCAACTCCGGCGTCATTCTGTCCCTGCTGTTCCGGGGCATGTCCAAGTCCCTGAAGGGCCTGACCGAGGCCGACGGCGCGGCGCTGGCCGCCGCCATGCAGGAGGGCGTTGCCACCGCCTACGGCGCGGTGATGAAGCCTGCCGAGGGCACGGTGCTGACCGTTTCCCGTCTGGCCGCCCAGCGGGCCATCGAGGCCGCGCAGGAGAATAACGCCGTGGAGTTCGTGCTGGAGGAGGCCATCCGCGCCGGTGAGGTGACGCTGGCCGAGACCGTGGAGATGAACCCGGTGCTGAAAAAGGCCGGCGTGGTAGACGCCGGCGGCAAGGGCTATCTCATTATTCTGGACGGCATGCTGCGCTGCCTGCGGGGCGAAGAGATCCCCGAGGTCAAGGAGGAGACGGAGGTCAAGGAAAAGGCTGACTTCGCCTCTCTGGAGGACGAGATCACCTTTACCTTCGATACCGTGTTCATCGTCCGCAAGACCATGGGCGAGAAATCTCTGGAGCCGCTGCGTGCCTATCTGGACAGCATTGGCGACAGTCTGGTGATCGGCGAGGACGACGAGTGCTTCAAGGTACACGTCCATACCGACATCCCCGGCCACGCCCTGACGGAGGCCCAGAAGTACGGCACGCTGGAGCTGGCCAAGATCGAGAACATGCGTACCCAGCGGGATGATCTGGCGGCTGGCCGTCAGGCCCACAGCACCGACGATCTGGACGCTGTGGAGGAGGAGCTGGAGGCGCAGGAGAACGCCGTGGCACCCGCCGAAAAGCGGTACGGCTTTGTGGCCGTATGCGCGGGCGACGGCTTGGCGGATACCTTCCGGGCGCTGGGCGTGGACACCATCGTGTCCGGCGGCCAGACCATGAATCCCTCCACCGAGGCCATCCTCAAGGAGGTCAACCGCACCCCCAGCGAGGTGGTGTTCATCCTGCCCAACAACAAGAATATCATCATGGCCGCCCAGCAGTGCGAGGGCCTGACGGAGAAGCAGATCATCGTGATCCCCACCGCCACGGTGCCTCAGGGCATCACTGCCATGATGAGCTTTGACCCCGACGAGACCGATCCCCAGACCATTGCGCAGGCTATGGTAGCCGCCGCACAGACGGTGTCCACCGCCCAGATCACCTACGCCGCCCGCGACTCCGATTTCGACGGCTTTGCCATCAACGAGGGCGACTATCTGGCGCTGCTGGACGGCAAGCTGTTCGGTACCAGCCGCAGCATGGACGAGCTGCTGGATAAGCTGAGCCAGCATGCCGCACAGGCCGGTGCGGAATACATCAACATCTACACCGGCGAGGGCGTTTCCGAGGAGGAGGGCGCCAAGACCGAGGCGCTGTTCGCCCGGTGCTGCCCCGATGCGGAGGTGGCGGCCATCCCCGGCGGCCAGAGCGTCTACTTCTATATCATCTCCATCGAATGAGCAAAAGAGGAAGGGCACAGCCCTTCCTCTTCGTTTATTCGTACTCGATGGGTGTATGCTCGCAGATCTCCATGATCTTGGCCTGCAAAGCCTTCAGATCCTCGAAGGTCTCCGGCTTCTTGCGGGGGTCACGCAGCAGCGCCGCCGGATGGTACAGCGCCATCATCAGCGTGCCGCTGCGGTCAAAGAACTGGCCGTGCTCCTGACTGATCTTGAAATCCGGCTTTATCAGCTCCATGGCGCTGATGCGGCCCAGACACACGATGATCTTGGGCTTCATCAGCCGCACCTG
>USMI01000224.1 GCA_900555735.1 uncultured Eubacteriales bacterium
ATCGAAAAACCAGAGGGCTGTATTTAGAATAGATGACCTCAAATCCGTCCACACATATCCCTCCTATCTCTTCAAATCTATATATTAGACTCCCAGCAAGCCAAAAAGTTACAAAGATTGAAGAATAATTCTTTCAACTATTTTTCCGTCTGAGGTTCGACGGCTCCCTTTTTGAAAAACCGTAGTCAGCAAAGTACCCTTTGCGTATACAACTGCAATTGTTCGACCTTGATTGTATTTTCCCCGCCGCTGCCGCTTCGGAAGCTCTCCATTTCCGAGCTTCTGATACTCACAATAACCTTATCATTGACCTGTAAATCCTCAAAAGAAATCCTTGTAACTTTCTGCGTGGCAAAGTCGCAATAGACCATAGGAACGGACGAACAGTCGATCAGACATTCTTTACCTAAAGCGCTTTCATCGGCATCGTCCTTTACCGTTATGGTTTGCTTTGTTGCATCGACTTCCGTGATCACTGTGTTGACGATCAGAAGCGTGTCATCCTTCAATGAACCACACCCGGACAGGGATAGCAAGAGAGTCAATAAGCACAGAACGATTCCGATTCCTCTTACATTTCTATGCAGCAATGTCTTATCCTCCTGTTTTTTGCACTGTGGGACTTATCCAACCTATGAAAAAGACACATCTTCCTCTCCTTGCGTCAGGCGGGACAACGCGCAGACCGCGTACATATAGGCTGCAAGGATCAGCGGGGCCGGCAGTCCGTAAAGCAGCGGCGCCGGGATGATACGCCAGAACAGTTTGAGAACGCCGATCTCTGCGCCGTAGGTGAAGAAGTAGTTTGCCTCCGGGCAGACCGTGAGGCGCAACAGGAGATTGATAAGATGAGCGCCTACGGCAAGCAGGCCAAAGGTCTTGAGAATCCGGGGAATATCCCTTGGGTCAGGGCGGTAAAAGCCCAGCGTCGCCAGACTCAGGCCGCAGACAACAAGGATCGCGTGGGTCACATAGTAGCCAAAGATCCGTGGCAGGAACAGCGAAAAGCCGGAGAACAGAGGCTCCGGGAAGAGCAGCGCCATCAGCGCGCCAAGCGGCGCCACAAAGAAGGCAAATCCCAGTATTGAGCGGTTTCTCTTCCATAGTCCGATGGGGATCAGGAACAGATTGATGTTGCACAGGTGCAGCGGCAGCTCATTGAAAATGTTGAAGCCGTTGGGATAGTATGCGCTGACATACACGGCATCTCTTGACAGCGAGAGCTTGTAGACGGCAAACAGTGCAAGATTAAAAAGGCACACGCCGATCAAAAACCGGGCGCGCCGTGCCTCCGGTTTTCCGCGCAGCAGCAAGAATATGAGCAGCACCGCCGCTGCCGTAAGCAAAAGCAGAAGCAAATGCAGCCCTCGAAAGGGCGTTATAGTAAATTCATTCATCTCACACGCCGGAACGTCTTTCCGGTCTTCTCCTCAAGAAATCGTTTGAATTCCTCCACCGTCCCGCCGGTAAGAGTACGCTTGTCCAGAGGCTGCGCATAGCGTTTTTTCATCAGAAGGATGATGTAGTCCTGCGACTCAGCCAGTGCGTCGATCAGTTCATAGCGGAACGTGGAGGTGGTGACCTCCGTAACAACGGTATCAGGAATAAAGTCTGTGCTGAATTTGCCTATAGCTTGGGAAGATATCTTATCTTGCTGTTGGAAGCGTGACCTCAAACACGGCGCCGCTATCCCCGTTGTAGGCGCGGATCGTACCTTTATGTAGGTGAATGATCTCCTTCGTCAGCGCAAGGCCGATGCCGGATTTTCCGCTTTTGCCCATGTAGAAGCGGTCGAAGATGTGCGGCAGGTCCGCTTCGGCAATGCCGTCCCCGTCGTCCTGTATCCATATCGTCACATGACGCTTGTCCGCACGGCAGGTCAGGCGCAGCTGGCTGCGGGCATAGCGCACGCCGTTGGATAGGATATTAGTGACCGCTCTGCGCAGCCTGGTATCGTCACAGCTGACCATAACGGGCTCCTCGGGGAAGTCCGGCACGATGGCGATGCCGCCGGCGGCGGCTGTCGGCTCCACGGCGCGTATGCTGTCGTAGAGCAGCTCCCGAACATCCATCTCGGAAAGGGCAAGCGGCTGCCGCCCCATATCGATTTTCGAGATGTCCAGGAGCTCGTCCACCAGCTCCGTCATGCGATCGCTTTCCTCAAGGATCACCTCCGCCGCGCTGCCTGTGTCCATCACGCCCGCCTGTATGCCCTCCGCATAGCCCTGTATCGCCATCAGCGGCGTTTTCAGCTCGT
>USMI01000225.1 GCA_900555735.1 uncultured Eubacteriales bacterium
ATGGCCGGAATCCCTTACAATCTCTACTCTTTTGGAGTTTTGCTCATGGCTGTTTAATAATCGAAAGAGGCGATAAAATGGAGTATTCTCACAAAGAACTGCGGCAGGAAATGGTGGACGTGTGTCTGGAATCCCTCCACGAGGGAATGTTCACCGGTACCAGTGGCAACCTCAGCGTGGCGCTGGAGGACGGTACCATGCTGATTACCCCCACCTCGGTGCGCTATACGGTGATGCGGCCCATGGACATCGTCCGGTGCGATCTGGACGGCAGCATCATCGAGGGCGACTTGCAGCCCTCCAGCGAGTGGCGGATGCACGCCGCCATCTATCGAGCCTATCCGGAGTACAAGGCCATCTTCCACACCCATTCCCCCTATGCCACGGCCTTTGCCGTGGTGCATAAGCCCATAGCCTCGGTGCTGATCGAGACCAGAATTTTTCTGGGCGGCGACGTGGAATGTGCTGAATACGCGACCCCCGGCACCTTTGCTGTGGGGGAGAACGCGGTGCCCTGCCTGAAAGACGGCCGGGGCGGCTGTTTGCTGAATAACCACGGTGCGCTGGCGGTGGGCAAGGATCTGAACGAGGCCCGTACCCGCGCCCAGTACATCGAGGACAGCGCGAGGATATACCATTATGCTTTGCAGGTGGGAAAACCCTTTATTCTGGAAGCGCTGTAACGGCGATATTTCGTAGGGGGCGTCGAGGACGCCGCCCCCTACGAAGCGTAATGCCCCATAATAACAGGAAATCCATGCCGAAAGGCACGGATTTCTTATTTGCAAATAATCGTTCAGTTAATCGATCCCCGCCCAGACGGCCAGAATTGCCACCACCTCGCGGCAGGCGTAGCCGGGACCGAGGAACCATGGGCTGAAACACCCGGCGGACTGGGCTTCCAGCCCCGCCTGACGGGCGAACAGCTGCCCCCGGTACTGGTGGAAGTTGTCGCTGGCGATGACCACATGGGCGTCAAGGCCGTTGTCCCGGATGATGGCCGCGGCGAATTGCAGGTTCTCGCGGGTGTCGAAGGACTTCTCCTCGGCATAGACCCGCTCCGGGGCGATGCCCATGGCGATCAACTTCTGTCGGGCGCAGGCACCCTCCGTCACCGGCTCGGAGCGGCTGTCCAGCCCGCCGGTGGTGACGCAGACCGCGTCCGGATGGGCCGTCAGATAGTCATAGGCGGCTTCAATGCGGCCCTGCAGCATCATGCTGGGCTTGCCGTTATAGACCTGACAGCCCAGCAGCACCACCGTTCCCGGCGCGTCGTCGCCGGTGGGACGGTCAGCGGCGGCAAGGCCCATGATGGTCAGCACCGTGACGGCTACCGCCAGCACCACGCTGACGCCGGTAATCAGAACAGCCTTCAGCCACTTGGGAAAGCGCCGGAAGAAGTTGGGGAAAAAGCACCGGGCCGCCGCCAACAGCAGCAGCGCCGCCGGCCAGTACATACCGATGTGGTGGACGCCGATGGCCAGCGGCATCAGAAAATAGACGGCGCCCAACAGGGAAAGTGTGCCAAGGATGGGTAACAGCATAGATATCAGTTCTCCTCAATGTGATTGGCGATGCGCTGCATGATCATGTCCAGCGCCACCAGATTGTGGCCGCCCTCCAGCACGATGATGTCGGCATACTTGCGGGTAGGCTCCACGAACTGTTCATGCATGGGCTTGACGGTGGTGAGATACTGGGTCACCACCGACTCCAGCGAGCGGCCGCGCTCCTCTACGTCCCGCAGGGCGCGGCGCAGGATGCGCACATCGGCGTCGGTCTCCACAAAGATCTTGATGTCCAGCAGATCCCGCAGGTCTTTGTTCTGGAAGATCAGGATGCCCTCCACGATCACCACCTTGGTGGGCTTGATCTCCACCGTTTCCTCGGTGCGGTTGTGGATGGCGTAGTCGTATACGGGGCAGTAGATGGTCTCGCCCCGCTTCAGGGCTTTCAGATGCTGGATCATCAGATCTGTGTCAAAGGCGTCGGGGTGGTCATAGTTCTGGCGGCACCGCTCCTCGAAGGAGCAGTCCTGCCGCTTGTAGTAATTGTCGTGATGTACCACGCTGATGTCGCTGCCGAAGCGCTGGGCCAGATGCTCGGTCAGCGTGGTTTTGCCGGAGCCGGTGCCGCCGGCGATGCCGATGAAGATGGTGCTCATAGGGGTACCTCCCTTATATTGTTCCCCCTTATTATAATGTCCACTGAACAAGTGCCCAATTTTTGTTCTGAGCCAGAATCTCCAGAAG
>USMI01000226.1 GCA_900555735.1 uncultured Eubacteriales bacterium
CGAGAGCGGCGAGCTGGAGTTCTGCCACAACCCGTTCTCCATGCCCGCCGGCGGCATGGACGTGCTGCTGAAGGCCGAGCGGGGCGAGATCGATCCCCTGACCATCACCGCCGACCAGTACGATCTGGTGTGCAACGGCGTGGAGCTCAGCTCCGGCGCTGTCCGTAACCATGATCCCGAGATCATGATAAAGGCCTTCGAGCTGGTGCGTCTGGGCGAGGAGGACGTGAAGAAGAAGTTCCCCGCCATGTACAACGCCTTCTGCTATGGTGCGCCTCCCCACGCCGGTATCGCGCCGGGCGTGGATCGCATGGTGATGCTGCTGGCAGGCGAGAGCTCCATCCGCGAGATCATCCCGTTCCCCATGAACAAAAACGCACAGGATATCATGATGGGCGCGCCTTCTACGGTGGAGCAGAAGCAGCTGGACGAGCTGCACATTGCCATCGTCGGCGAGGTCGAAAAGGACGACTGAGGTCGTATCATACTCTGTAACCATAAAAAGAAGGGCAGAATTGCCCTTCTTTTTATATGGGGATATTTCGCCCTGCGGGGCGAAAACGGCCTCCGGCGGCCCACTTTTCCCATTAGCTGGAAAAGTGGGCAAAAGAGCCAGCAGGAACCAAAGGTTCCTGCACCTCCTTGCGCGCTATACGCTGTGCAGGTCAAAACTGCCTGCCGCACATTCACAAAAGATTCCCTATTTTGCTTCATCATCGAATCGTCTCTGCACCAGCGCCGCTGCCGCTGAATGGTGCACCAAAGAACTCCTTGCGTTCACCGCACGGCGGGTCGTCGGGGACGCCGGCCCCTACGGAGTTCTACCGTACACCTGCCCTTACCCGCCGCCCTCTATGCACAACTGGCGCACCATTTCCCTATTGCGCTCACCCTTTCCCTGTGCTACAATAAACCAAATTTGAACAAGGAGGGTCTCTCCATGGAATTCAACGTGCAATTACAGCTTGCCGGACTGCTGGAATGGATGCACCAGCAGATGGCCGCCTGCTATGGCAAGACTGCCGTCATCGGCATCTCCGGCGGCAAGGACAGCTCCACCGTGGCCGCGCTGGCCGTGGCCGCCTACGGCAAGGAGAACGTCATGGGCGTGCTGATGCCCGACGGCGTGCAGCCGGATATCGACTACTCCAACGGTCTGGTGGACGTGCTGGGCATTCCCCATGTGACCATCAACATCCACGACGCCGTGCAGGGCGTGGTGAAGGAGATGGAGCGGGTGGGCCTGACCCCCAGCCGCCAGACGCTGGTGAACCTGCCCAGCCGCGTCCGCATGGCCACCCTGTACGCTGTGGCCCAGACGGTGGAGCAGGGCATCGTCATCAACACCAGCAACCTCAGCGAAGACTGGGTGGGCTACTGCACCATTTACGGCGACAGCGCCGGCGCCTTCTCCCCGCTGGGCATGTACACCACCGAGGAGGTCATTGCGCTGGGCCGTGCGCTGGGCCTGCCGGAGAAGTTCCTCATCAAGCCGCCGTCCGACGGTCTGACCGGCCTCACCGACGAGGACAATCTGGGCTTCACCTATCACGCCGTCAACGAGTACATCCGCCGCGGCGTGGTGGACGAGAAGATCAAGGCGGACATCGACCGCAAGCACGCCGCCAGCCGCTTCAAGTTCCAGACCCTGCCGGTGTATCAGAACGGCCTGCCCATCGTACTGGAGGAGCCCACGGACTACTACAACCCCGACAAAAAGTAATGAAAAAGCTGCCGAAAGGCAGCTTTTTCATTACCAGAGAAGAGATAAGAGAGAAAAGTGAAAAACTGTTGTGTGCCGCTTTGCGGCACAATTTAATTCATGCCGCCAGCGGCGGCATACCGCACCTCTTCACTCTTCTCTTTTCTCTGCCGCCTTGGCGGCTCACCCCAGCAGCCCCGTGATGTCCTCCACAGTCAGGCCCTTCTGCAAGGCCATGGTGATGCCGTAGCCGATCACCCGGCCCAGCTCCCGCACCTTTTCGTCGATGTCACGGGGCGTCAGGAACAGGGGATCGTCGTCCTCAATGCCCTCCCCCAGCAGACTGGCGGCGATCACCGTAGGCACCCCCACCGCGATCACCGGGATCCCCAGCGTTTGGGCGTTGATGGCCTTCCGGTGGTTGCCCACGCCGCTGCCGGGGATCAGTCCCGTGTCCCCCAGCTGGATGGTGGCGCACAGCCGGTCGCGGCTGCGGGCGGCCAGCGCGTCGATGGCGATGACGGCGGCGGGCCGG
>USMI01000227.1 GCA_900555735.1 uncultured Eubacteriales bacterium
CTCGGCGGCTATGCCGCCGTAGCATCCATCTTGATTTACACCGCAATACTTGAACCGTTGTGATAGCTTACAGGGTATAGCGTGGGCGGATTCTTAAACCGCAGGTTTAAGTGGCGTTTTTGGTTACTTTTGCCGCCAAGGGCAAAAGTAACTCGTGGCCGGAGCCACGAAAAACTTTTCAAATAGTTATTATACGCCTAACAGGCTTTTTTATCAATGCATGATTTTCCACCCGCGGGACAAACTATCCCCAAAACAGGGAAAGGCCGTGGAAAATATGGACATGTCACCCAGAGAATATCAGGAATATCTCAAGAGCATTAACCCCAAGTCGCCGGTGTGGAAAAACATAGCGCTGGCGTTTCTGGTGGGCGGCGCCATCTGCTGCGTCGGACAGGCCATCGGAGACTGGTACAGCTTTCTCGGGTTAACGGAGCAGGACGCCGCCACCGCCACGTCGGTGACGCTGGTGTTCCTGTCGGCGCTGTTTACGGGGCTGGGGCTGTACCACCGGCTGGCCCGGTACGCCGGGGCAGGCACGCTGGTGCCCATCACGGGCTTCGCCAACGCCGTGGCGTCTCCCGCCATCGACTTCCGGGCCGAGGGTGTGGTCACCGGCACGGCGGTGAAGATGTTTACCGTGGCCGGACCGGTGATCGTATTCGGCACCGCCGCCAGCGTGGTGTATGGGTTGATCCTGTGGGCGGTGAAGTAGGGGATTCCGTCCCTGCGGGAACGAGGGAATTCTTTCTGCGGCGGCATGTGGTCATGCCGCCGCCCAGTGAACGCACAATTAAATTTTCCTATGCATCCTCCCCCGTTTTGTGGTACAATACCAAGAGTACCAAAACAGGGGAGGATCACATATGTTCAAGCGGGTCTATATGGAGATCACCAACGTGTGCAACCTCTCCTGCGTATTCTGCCCCGGGACGACACGGCAAAAGCGATTCCTTACCCCGGAGGAGTTCCGTCTCATGGCGGAAAAGCTGCGGGGCCACACCCGCTACCTCTACTTCCACGTCATGGGCGAGCCGCTGCTGCATCCGCAATTGCCGGAGCTGCTGGCCATCGCCGGAGAGCTGGGCTTCCGGGTATGCATCACCACCAACGGCACGCTGCTTTCCGAAAAAGGCAATACTCTGCTGGCTGCCCCGGCGCTGCATAAGGTCAGCGTCTCCCTTCACAGCTTCGAGGGCAACGACGGCGGCGACGTGGCGGACTATCTCCACAGCGTGTGGGATTTCTGCGCCGCCGCAGGCGAAAAGAGCGTGCTGTGCGCCCTGCGATTGTGGAACGAGGGCGGCGCGGAGGAGCGAAACGGCGAAATTCTCCGCCTTTTATCCACCGCCAGCGGCTGGGATGTGGAAAACCTGCCCGCCGACAGCGTGGGCAACAAACGTCTTGCGCCGGGGCTTTTTCTGGAATCGGCCCGGAAATTCGACTGGCCGTCCCCCGACGCGGCGGAGGGCAATGTGCAGTTTTGCCACGCCCTGCGCCAGCAGCTGGCGGTGCTGTGCGACGGCACGGTGGTGCCCTGCTGTCTGGACGGCGAGGGCCGCATGGCGCTGGGAAACCTGCTGACGCAGGAGCTGCCGGAGATCCTGAATACGCCAAGGGCGCAGGCCATCCGGGAGGGCTTCTCCCGCCGCGCGCCCAGTGAGGATTTATGCCGCCGCTGCGGCTACGCGGCGCGGTTCAGTAAATGAGAGGACATGCCATGCGGGAAACGCCCCAACAACTGAAAGCCCTGCCGCCGCCCCTGCTGGCGTGGTATGACCAGAACCGCCGCGTGCTGCCGTGGCGGGAGGAGGTCTCCCCCTACCGCACATGGGTGTCGGAAATTATGTTACAGCAGACCCGTGTCACGGCGGTGCTGCCATATTTCGCGCGATTCATGGAAGCCCTGCCCACGGTGGAGGCGCTGGCCGCCGCCGATGAGCAGCAATTGATGGCGCTGTGGCAGGGGCTGGGCTATTACAGCCGCGCCCGCAACCTGCAAAAGGCGGCGCGGGTCATCGTGGAGGAGCACGGCGGGGTATTCCCCGATACATACGAAGGGCTGACTGCCCTGCCGGGGGTAGGGGACTACACGGCGGGCGCCATCGCCTCCATCGCCTTCGGACGCCCCGTCCCGGCGGTGGATGGCAATGTGCTGCGGCTGGCGGCGCGGCTGGCCGGTCACGACGGCAACGTGCTGGAGCCGAAGGTACGGGCGCTGTT
>USMI01000228.1 GCA_900555735.1 uncultured Eubacteriales bacterium
TTTCTTTTCATACATTGGAGTGGAGGAGGTGTACCATGGATCATTATCTTTTTGTGGTGCGGTCTGCCACGCAGGCCCAGCGGATGGCCCGCGTGCTGAACAGCGGCGGCATCCACGCCAGCGTGCAGCGGGTGCCGGCGGAGTTTGCCCGGCAGGGCTGCACCTACGCGGTGCGTGTGGACGCCGTGGACTTCGACGCGGCGCAGGAGCGCCTGCAGCAGGCCCAGCTGACGCTGGAACGCATCCTGCGCCATAGCCGTGCCGGGTACAGTGAGGTGGCGCTATGATCTATTTCGATTCCGGCGCTACCACGCTGGAGAAACCGGCCTCCGTTCGCTGCGCCATGGCACGGGCGGTCAACACCATGTCCTCGCCGGGACGGGGCAGCCATCAGGCCACCCGACTGGCAGAGGAAACGGACTACGCCTGCCGTACCGCGGCGGCAAAGCTGTTCGGCGTGGAGGATGAGTCCAATGTGATCTTTACCAGCAACGCCACCCACGGCCTGAATATCGCCATCCACACGCTGGTGCAGCCGGGCAGCCGTGTGGTGATCTCCGGCTATGAGCATAACGCCGTCACACGGCCGCTCCACGCCATCCCCAACGTGACGCTGACCGTTTTGAACACGCCGCCCTTCCAGCCGGAAAGAATGGTAGAAGAGCTGAAGGAGGCGCTGGCGCAGGGGGTGGATGTGGTGATCTGCAACCATGTGTCCAACGTGTTCGGCTGCGTGCAGCCGGTGGAGGAGATGGTGGCCCTGTGCGCCGAAGCGGGAGTGCCCTTCCTGCTGGACGCATCCCAGTCCGCCGGGATCCTGCCGGTGCGGATGGATGCGCTGCACGTGGCGTTCATCGCCATGCCGGGCCACAAGGGCCTGTACGGCCCGCAGGGTACGGGCCTGCTGCTGTGCGGTCACGAGACCGCGCCGCTGCTGTACGGCGGTACCGGCAGCCTTTCCAAATTGCAGACCATGCCGGATATGCTGCCGGACCGGCTGGAGAGCGGCACCCACAACATGCCGGGCATCGCGGGCCTGCTGGAGGGCATCCGCTATGTGCAGCGCACCGGCGTGGAGACCATTGCCGCACATGAGCGCCGCCTGACCATGCAGGCGGTGGCGCTGCTGCGGCATACGGAGGGCATCCGCCTGTTCTGGCAGGAGGGCTTCCGCCATCAGACCGGCGTGCTGTCCTTCGTGGTGGACGGCGTGGACTGCGAGGAGCTGGGGGAGGCCATGGCCCGGCACGGCGTGGCGCTGCGGGCGGGACTGCACTGCGCGCCGCTGGCTCACCGCACGGTGGGGACGCTGAAAACCGGCACGATCCGATTCAGCCCGTCAGCCTTCAATACGCCCCAGCAGGTGGTGCAGTTCGCACAGATATTGCAGACCACCCTTCGTAAAATGTAACACTCTGGTCACAGAATTTTTGTTGCATTTTCCCAATATCTTTTATATAATGATAGTATCTATTGTTATGCGTAAAATCACACCCGAGAGGGGAGGGAACACGCCATGGACAAAGTGCTGTCATTGATGGAAGATATTGGGAGGTACTTACCCCTTTTGAAGATCACGGACTTACTGGACGTGGCCATCATATTCTTCCTTGTCTATAAGCTGCTGTCGCTGGTGAAGAGCACCCGAGCGGAGAACATCCTGAAGGGTATCGGCATTTTCCTGCTGGCGCTGCTGGTGGCCCGTGCGCTGGATCTGCGCGCTGTCTACTATGTGTTGAGCCATGTGGCCGAGATGGGTATTCTGGCGCTGATCATCCTGTTCCAGCCGGAGATCCGTCAAATTCTGGAGCGGCTGGGCAGCAAGAATATCCGCCTGATGCGGGTGTTCCGTCCGGAGAAGGAGATCACCGAGCTGGAAAAGGCCATCGACCAGACAGTTGTGGCATGCAGTGAGCTGAGCCGCACCAAGACCGGCGTGCTGATGGTGTTCGAGCGGAACATCAATCTGGACGACATCATCCGCACCGGTACGGAGCTGGACTGCGCGGTGGTCAGCGAGCTGTTAAAAAACATCTTTTTCGTCAAGGCTCCCATGCATGACGGCGCGGTGATCGTCCGCCACGGGCGGATCATCGGCGGCGGCTGTATGCTGCCGCTGTCCAAGAACGTGAACCTGAGCCGCGACCTCGGTATGCGTCACCGTGCCGGTATCGGCATGAGCGA
>USMI01000229.1 GCA_900555735.1 uncultured Eubacteriales bacterium
GCGCCGCCATCAGCGCCGCCATGTCGTACCGCTGCCGCGCCGTCACGCCGGACGGCAGCGGCTTATGGGGCGGCACATTGTCCGGCACCAGCAGCAGCCTGTCCAGTCCCAGCTGGGCCGCGGCGGCGCGGGCCATGGTCACATGGCCGTTATGGGGCGGGTTGAACGTCCCGCCGAATATGCCGATTCTCATGCCTGCTTCGCCTTTACCAGCTGGATCTTCCGTTTCTCCTTGTTGTGCTGATAGCGGTACAGCACGAACTTGCTGCCGATGACCTGCACCACCTCGCTGCGGGTGGCCACAGCCAGCTCCTCCGCCGCCTCGCGGGCGGTATACATGCTGTTCTCCAGCACCCGGCCCTTGATGAGCTCACGGGCCTCCAACGCATCGTTGGCCTGCTTCACCAGATTGTCGCCGATGCCGTCCTTGCCCACATGGAGGATGGTGTCCATAGTGGCGGCCATACCCCGCAGCTGGGCACGCTGCTTACTTGTCAGTTCCATATCAGTGCTTCTCCAAATATTCTTTCAATTCCGCGGCAAATACGCGCAGCGCATTGCCCCGGTGGGATATCTCGTTCTTCTCCTCCGCCGTCAGCTGGGCGAAGGTACGGCGCTTGTCCGGCACGAAGAACACCGGATCGTAGCCGAAGCCGCGCTCCCCCATGGGAGCGAAGGCAATGGTGCCGTGACAGTCGCCGTCCGCCGTCAGCACGTCGCCGTTAGGGAAGGCGCAGCAGATGGACGTATGGAAGTGGGCAGCGCGGTTGGTGGCGCCCCGCATGTTCTGCAGCAGCAGGGCGCAGCGGGCCGGATCGCTGTCCAGATTGCCGTACCGGGCGGAGTAGATGCCCGGCGCACCCTGTAACCAGTCCACGCACAGGCCGGAATCGTCGCCGATGGCAGGCAGGCCGCTGGCTTCCATGACGGCTTTTGCCTTCAGCGCGGCGTTCTCGGCAAAGGTGGTGCCTGTCTCCTCCACATCCAGCGCAAGACCCAGATCGGATTCCAGCACCACCTCCACGCCCAGCTGGGACAGTATCTCCTGCATCTCCTTCAATTTCCCACGGTTGTGGGAGGCCAATACAAATTTCATCGCAGAATATCCCCCACTATCTCTTTCTGTTTGGCGATCAGCTCCCGGTTGCCCTTGGCGCACAGCGTCACAAGCTCCTGCTGCTCCGCCACGGTGAAGGCCCGGCCCTCGCCGGTGCCCTGAATCTCGATGATCTCGCCCAGCTCGTTCATGATGCAGTTCAGATCCACCTGAGCCCGGCTGTCCTCGCTGTAGGGCAGATCCAGCACCGCCGTATCCTCCACGATACCGGCGCTGACGCCCGCCACATAATGCCGAATGGGCATGCGGCCGATATAGCCCTCCTTCACCAGCCACTGGCAGGCCAGCGCCAGCGCCACAAAGCCGCCGGTAACGCTGGCGGTACGGGTACCGCCGTCGCCCTGCAATACGTCGCAGTCGATGGTGATGGTACGCTCGCCCAGCAGCTTCATGTCCACCGCGGCCCGCAGGCTGCGGCCGATAAGCCGCTGGATCTCCGCGCTGCGGCTGCTGAGCTTCAGCTTGTCCACATCACGGCGGCTGCGCTGGCGGTTGGCCCGGGGCAGCATGGAGTACTCCGCCGTGACCCAGCCGCAGCCGGGCTTCACATGGGGCGGCACCTTCTCCTCTACCGACGCGGTACACAGCACCACCGTGTCGCCGCAGCGGATGAGGACGCTGCCCTCGGCAAATTTATTGAAATCCGGCGTGATGGTCACATCACGCAATTCGTTGAACTTTCTTCCGTCGGCTCTGGTCACGGATATCACTTCCCTTTCGGTGTTTTTTCGGCTCAGAACAGGTCTGCGGTGAACTCTCTTGCGTTGAAGGGCTTCAGATCGTCGATGCCCTCGCCCACACCCACGAACTTCACCGGCACCTGCAGCTCCTGCGCGATGGCGATGACGATGCCGCCCTTGGCGGTGCCGTCCAGCTTGGTCAGGACGATACCGGTCAGGCCCGCCGTCTCCTTGAAGGTCCGGGCCTGGATCAGACCGTTCTGGCCGGTGGTGGCGTCCAGCACCAGCAGCGTCTCGCATACGGAGTCTGGGTACTCCCGGTCGATGATCTTCCGCAGCTTGGCCAGCTCGTTCATCAGGTTCTGCTTGT
>USMI01000230.1 GCA_900555735.1 uncultured Eubacteriales bacterium
TCCCGGTGCAGGAGCATACCACGCTGGACGAGATGGTGGCCTTTACGGAGCGCAACCGTGACAAGATCACCTGCATGAACATCTCCCGCCATCTGCAGAAGTATGTGGAGGAGAGTCCTGACGAGGTGCTGGGCCGCATTGCCTGCCCCACCCGCATCAACTGCGTGCTGTATAAGCGCTATCCTGCCGACAAGCTGCCCGCCTATGTGGAGCGCTTCCTGCCCTACGGCATCCCCGTCCAGTTCCGGTACGACTACACCGAGACCACGCCGGAGAACCTGTATGACGAGGAGCATGACCAGATCCTCCACGATCTGCGCCGCCTGTTCACCTATAAGGGGCTGAACGGCTGCCGCATGCGCAACGGCTTCCACTTCGCGTACAAGGGCCTGCACCTGACGTACCACAAGACCCTGCCCTATTCCACCATCGTGGAGACGGGCAACGACGGCGTCACCTACGACATCCTGTACGATGTGCTCATCAAGCAGAACGGCGAGATCCACAGCGACTGGACAGGCGTGAAGATGGACGTGAACGCCTACCGCAAGGTGGTCTACGAGCCCTATGACCTGCACGTCATCAACGGCACCATTGATTTCTGAGCATCACACCATCTGAAAAAGCGCCTGCCCAATGATTTGGGCAGGCGCTTTTATTACAGGCAGCCCCCATTGCCGTGCGGCAGGGAACACGCTACTGTTTTCTTTTCGGGACGACCGCTTTCAGCAGCAGTATGATCGCCGCCATCACGGCAAGCTGCATCAGCGTGAACACGACCATCAGGCCGCGGGATTCATAATAGCAGAAGTTGCCCCAGTTGATGACCAGCTCGACCAGCGCCGTCGGAAGGATACTAAGCCAGACATATCTGCGAGCGATCAAGAAAATCACGATCGGTGGAACTACTGTCAGGATCAGCGGGATCGGCTGCAATACGTATTGAGCAAATAGTGCCAGCATGGTAATACCTCCTCAAATATCGTCTTTCCGGTCTGTCTGCTTTCATCCTATCATACATCGTCCCGAAACGCAAGAACAGCCGCGGCGATCCGCCGCGGCTGTTCTGTGTCTGTTTTTACAGCAGGCCGGGGATGTTCAGGCCGCCGGTAAAGCTGTTCATAGAGTTGTTCATAGCCTCGTCCGCCTGACGCAGCGCCTCGTTGACGGCGGAGATTACCAGATCCTGCAGCATCTCCACATCCTGCGGATCCACGGCGTCCGGCTGAATGGTCAGGGCCTTCAGCTCCTTCTTGCCGCTGACGACAGCCTGTACCGCGCCGCCGCCTACGCTGGCGGTAAAGTCGGTATTCTCCACATCCTCCTGCGCCTTGGCCATCTGCTGCTGCATCTGCATGATCTTCTGCTGCATCTGCTGCTGGCGCATCATCTGGCCCTGACTGCCGCCAAAGCCGCCTCTTGCACTGTAACCCTTTGCCATATCATTCGTCTCCTTATTTGATCTTGAAGTGTTCCAGCTGCTGGCCCTTGGCCGTCAGCTCATCCAATACATCCGCCTTTTTCGGCTCCTCCCACGGCGGCGTCTCCGCCGGAGGGTCGGCCTGTACCGCCGGTGGTTCTGCCGGTGCGCTCCGCATCTCCGCTCTGCGGGGCTGTGCCGCAGGCTTTGCCGCAGCCTTCGGCGCCTCGCCCACCGTCAGCTGCACCCGGATGGGGGTGCCCAGCTCCTTGGTCGTCACATCCCGCAGCACCGACAGCACCGCTTCGTTGTCCAGGGAGGCCTTTACGAAATCGTTCTGGCACAGCACCGTCAGACAGCCGTCCTCCACCACGCCGCTGGCCATGTTCAGGAATACCCGGTCCTTTACGCTCAGCCGCCCCTTGTACTGATCCAACAGCCGCAGCCAGACCGACGTGTCGCCGGAGACCGTGCCCGCCGGGGCGGCGCTTTGCGCCGGTTCCGTCCTGCGGACAGGACGGGGCGGGGGAGGGGGTACGTCCTCGGGAATGTCAAATACCCGCTCACCGTACTCCTCCGGGGGAGGCGGCGCTTCGTCATACCGCGTCTCAATGGGGATATCCCGTACCGGCGGCGCGGGCCGCTCCTGGGCGGCCTTCTTCGGCGGCGCGGATACGGGCCGTGCCGGTGACGCCG
>USMI01000231.1 GCA_900555735.1 uncultured Eubacteriales bacterium
GACCACATCATGCCGTTTCTCCTCCGCCCTGCATCGTAAAAATATAAATGGGATTTTGTCCGCTCATCAGGTGGTAGCTTCCGGCTTTTCTGTCCCGCGCTGCTTGCAGGGACACCACCTCCGTCTCCGCAAAGGGGAACGCCGGCAGGCAGTCCGTCAGTTCAGCCACGGACTCCAGCGAAACGGCCGTGGCCACGATGCGGACATGAGGATTTTTTGCCAGCAGCAGCGCCACGATCTCGTGCATATTGCCGGCACTGCCGCCGATGAATGCGTGAGTGGGGGCTGGCAGACCGACGCAGGCCTCCGGCGCGCTGCCGCAGACCACCTGTAAGTTTTCCAATGCAAACCGATTACGGTTTTGCCCCAGCAGCGCTGCGGCATCCTCTCGCCGCTCTACGGCGCAGACAAGCCCTTGCTTTGCCTGTAAGGCCATTTCCACCGACACTGAGCCGGTACCGGCGCCGATGTCCCAGCAGACGCTCCGCTCCGTCAGCCGCAGCTTGGAAAGGCACACCGCCCGCACCTCACTTTTGGTCATGGGAACCACGGGCATTCCCTCCGCGCTGCGGAGAAAGGCGTCATCCGGCAGACCCGGTGTGACCACCGCGTCGGGATGGGGGTTTTCGATAAGCGCCACGCTCAGAGGGGCATAGACACCATCCGTCAGCTCCGCCGCCGTGCCGCGCACGATGCGCTCATCTGGGTAGCCCAGCCGCTGGCCCACATACACAGAGACATGACCCAGATCACCCTCTGTCAGCGTACGGCACAGATCGTTGATGCCGCGCTCGCCGCCTACCAGCGCAAAGAGGCGGCTGGTTGCCCGCACCTCCGGCAGAATGTTGTGCTGCCGCCCGTGGAGACTCACCACCCGGACATCCTCATAGGAGGTTCGGAGCCGGGCGCACAGATAGGACAACGAGTTCAAACCCGGCAGCACCGCCGTGTCGCAGCCCTCCAGCAGGGGCAGCAACTTTTTCGTGCCGCTGAAGAAGCCGGTATCGCCGGACATGACCACCGCGAAGCGGCGGTACTCCCAGTGGGTGCGGATAAAGTCCGCAATATCCTGCGGCGCAATGGCGTCGCAGGTGTGCTGTCCCGGCCGCGCCACAGCCTCCAGCATCCGTTTTGCGCCGATGAGACAGTCCGCCGCCTCAATGGTTTCACTGACCTCACGGGTCATAGCCTCCCGGCTGCCGGGGCCGATGCCGACGATCCGCACCTGCGGTCGGACGGTGCAGCCAAACCGCTTACACAGAACATCCAGCACCGCCGCAAAGGGAAGACCCTCCCGCTGGGGCGGGCGGCCAATGACCACCAGACCTGCGCCCGCCTTCCGGGCGGCGGATGCCTTAGCGGGAAAGCCGCCGGCTTCGCCGCCGTCCTTGGTCACCATCCATGCGGCGTCGGCAAACCGCAGTGTGGCCAGATCCATCTCCTCGGAGAAAGGCCCCTGCATGGCGATGATATGGGCGGCCTTCAGCCCTGCTGCGCGGCAGGCCTCCAGCGAGGCATCCATGGGCAGCACCCGGGCGTATACTCGCTGGGTAAAATCGGGGATACCGCTATACGCCGCCAGTTCCTTACTGCCGGTGGTCAGCAGGATATTGCCTCGCGTACTCTCCAGAAATGCGGCGGCCGCCGCCGCATTCTCCACGCAGACCACATCCTCCGTCTGTTCGGAGGATTGCCGCAGCAGGCGCAGATACTCCGTCTCCGTTTCCCGACAGGCTGTGCAGATGCTCTCGGTGATGGAGGTGGCATAGGGGTGGGTAGCGTCGATGACCAGATCGAACCGCATCCTTTGCAGCATCCGGATGATGTCCTCTACCGGGATGCGTCCCGCCAGAATCGTAATGTTTTCCGCCTCCGGCAGCAGCGTTTCACCGTACTCCGTGGCCACGCATACCGTAGCCTGCACCGGCTGTCCGGCGAGGAATTCCACCAGCTCCCGGCCCTCCGTGGTGCCGGCAAACACGCAGATATTACACATTGCGGTATCCTCTGGGTGTGACCAGTTGACCGGCCACCGTTTTGACGACGGTGCTGCCGATCAGCACGGTGCAGAACATATCCACCTCCGCCTCCCGCAGCTCTGCCAGCGTCAGGATG
>USMI01000232.1 GCA_900555735.1 uncultured Eubacteriales bacterium
TTGTGGGGTTGCACCGTATCCCTGCAAAAACATCCTTATGGGGCTTTGGCTAAAGGCTCTCTCCTCTTTTTGTTGTATGGAAGGGATTACAGCTGGGCCAGAGCCTGCTCCAGATCAGCGATGATGTCCTCGGCATTCTCCAGACCGGCGGACAGGCGGATCAGACCGGCGGGGATGCCGGAAGCGGCCAGCTCCTCCTCGGTATAGGTGGAGTGGGTCATGGAGGCGGGGTGCTCGATCAGAGTCTCGGCGTCGCCCAGAGACACGGCCACGGTGATGAGATGCAGGGAGTTGACCAGCTTGGTGCCGGCGGCGCGGCCGCCCTTGACCTCGAAGCTCAGCATGCCGCCGAAGTCCTTCATCTGGCGGGCGGCGATGTCGTGGCCCACATGGTCCTTCAGGCCGGGATAATAGACCTTTTCCACAGCGGGATGCTTGTCAAGGAACTCGGCAATGGCCTTGGCGTTGGCACAGTGGCGCTCCATGCGGATCTCCAGCGTCTTGAGACCGCGGAGGATCAGATAGGCGGCGAAGGGATCCATGACCGCGCCGGTCATGTCCTTCAGGCCGAACATACGGACTTCACCGATGAAGTCGGCCTTGCCTACCACGAAGCCTGCGATCACGTCGCCGTGGCCGTTCAGATACTTGGTGGCGGAGTGTACCACCACGTCAGCGCCCAGCGCCAGCGGATTCTGCAGGGCGGGGGAGGCGAAGGTGTTGTCGCATACCACCTTGATGGCGGGGTTATAGGCGTGCGCCACCTCGGCCACAGCGGCGATGTCGGTGATCTTCAGGTTGGGGTTGGCGGGGGTCTCCAGATACACGGCGCAGGTGTTCTCCTTCAGGGCGGCCTTCACGGCGGCCAGATCGGAGGTGTCCACGAAGCTGACTTCCACGCCGTAGCGGCTCATGCCGTGGTTCAGCAGGGCGAAGGTGCAGCCGTACAGGGTGCCGTCGGCCACGATGTGCTTGCCCGCACCGGCGATGGTCCACAGGGCGGAGGAAATGGCACCCATGCCGGAAGCGGCAGCCACGCAGGCCTCGCCGCCCTCCAGCGCCGCCACCTTATTCTCCAGCACGGAGACGGTGGGGTTGCCCAGACGGGTGTAGATGTAACCGGCTTCCGCACCGGCGAAGCGGCGGCCGCCCTGCTCGCAGCTGTCGAATACGAAGGTGGAGGTCTGATAGATGGGGGTCGTCAGCGCGCCGTACTGCGCGTCCTTCACGTTACCGGCGTGAATGGCCTTGGTGCCCAGACCAACGTTGGGGTTCATCATAATTTGTTCCTCCTGCATCAAAATATTTGTTGTTTCTGCCTATTTTCTAAAATCTCTCCTTCTTAAAATGTAACACAATTACCAAATCGGGTGGTAGTTCCTAAAGTCGATGTCCTGCTATCGATTGAATTGATAGCAAAACGGGGAATTCAAAAACGCCTATGCGCTGCTTCCTGTCCTGATTCTGAAAAATAAAAGAAAACAGCCGCGTTTGTACGGCTGTTTTCGAGGGAATTCGTTATTTAAATTCTTAATATCCCAGCTTGCGGTTCACCAGATGAGCCAGCGGACGGCCTGCGGCAAAGTTCTCCAGATCCTCGCAGAACATGTCCACATCCTTGTCCCGGGTATAGCCAAGGGACATGTTGCCCGCCACGTGGGGGGTGATGAGCAGGTTCTTCGTTGTCCACAGATAGTGATCCTGCGGCAGCGGCTCGGGAACGAACACATCCAGCGCCGCACTGGCGATACGCCCGGCGTTCAGAGCCTCCGCCAGCGCCTCCTGATCAATGGCGGTGCCGCGGCCTACGTTGACCACCACGGCACGTTGCGGCAGCAGGGCGATGCGCTCACGGCTCAGCACGCCCGCCGTCTCCCCGGTGGAGGGCAGCGCCATCACCAGAATGTCGGTGTCCGGCAGTACGCTGTCCAGATCGGAGAGCGTCACGATCCGGTCAAAGGCCGGGTCGGCGGGCTTGATGGTGCGGCGGACGCCGCAGATGGACTTTGCCCCCATGGCCTTGGCCCGGCGGGCAAAGCTGGTGCCGATGTCGCCGGTGCCCAGCACGGTGATGCTGGCCCCACAGATGGAGCGCACCGGCAGCGGCGG
>USMI01000233.1 GCA_900555735.1 uncultured Eubacteriales bacterium
GCTGACCTCGGAGTTGATCTTGCTGCGGATGGTGGTATCGGCGCAGATCTTGCCGGTTTCATCTAAAATTACTGCTTTGGTGTAGGTGGAGCCTACGTCGCAGCCGCCAAAATATTTCATTGTTTTATCCTCTCTCTCTTTTTTACTTGTTGTATTCGTAGTGGGGCTTTTCCATGTCATAAGCCTGCTTCAGCGGGTCGCGGCGTTCCATGCGGTCATAGTGACGGCACAGGAACGGCTCCACGCCGTAGAACAGGGCCTTGCCATCCAGATCGAAGAAGAAGATGGCGAACAGGGCCGCGTAGATGCCGCCGCCGATCAGCAGCAGCTTGCCCAGAATTTTCAGCAGTTTTTTCATGTTCCTCTCCTCCTCTTACCAGCTCTGGGAATCGTCGAACTCCAACAGGGAGGGATCCAGCGGTTCCTCGTGCATGACGGTGGTCATATAGTCGTTGATGATGGTGCGGATCTCCGCGCGGGATACGTTGCGCTTGTCAGGCAGGGCGTGAGGCATCCAGATGGCGTGGATGTTGCGGGCGCGGAACTCATCCTCGAACAGGCCGTGAACGCCCTGCATGCCCTTGCACAGCAGCTGGTCGTACATCATGACCATGTCGCAGTGGAACCGCTCCATATTCTCCCACAGCTCGAAGATGTGGTGCATGCCGCCCACGGCCATACGCCGCATGGGCGCCCACTCGTGATACGTCGCCATATCCTCCAGCGTATGCTCATAGCTGTCGGTGCGGAGGGTCATGTCGAACATCAGGGAGTCCATGTTGATGATGGTGTTCAGGCCCCAGCAGTTATAGGCCCAAGTGCACCAGTTGGAATAGTACAGAGGTGCGCAGGACCATGCGATGACGCGGTGGCGGGTCAGCGGGAAGTTGTTGATGCGATCCTCCACGCACTTCTCCAGAATCTTGCGGACCTTCTTGTCGGTCTCATGCCAGATGGGCAGATCGCCGTACTGGGACTGGTAGATGCGGTACAGCGCCTGAGATACGCCGTTGATGGGATAGTAGTCGGTATTGGCGGCCACGTCCCACTTCTCCCACTCGAAGCGCTGCAGCTCGTTCTGGCTTTCCAGCTTCTTCACCAGCTGATCCCAGTCGAACTTGGTGCCGGTCTGCTCCTCGATGAACTTCCAAGCCTCCTCGATCTCCTTCTGGCAGTGCTTCTGCACCAGCGGATCGTCAAACTGCATGGGCTGCGGCATGGCGAACAGGGGCTTGTCCATCAGCCAGTCCTGCAGGATAGAGGTGGCCACGGAGCCGTCGCAGGCCTCGTTGGAGGTGATGACGGCCTTGTAGTAATCGGGCACATCGTCCAGCACGAACAATCCCGCCTCCGCCTGACACATAGGGCAGGGGTCGCCGGGCAGGCCGATGGACTGCACCGCGTCGATGTAGTTGAGAACGGTGTGGTTGTTGACGTGGCAGGTGACGAAATAGGGGATCATCTGCAGGGGAACATTCTCGTTCTCCTTGCTGAAGGGGTAGAAGATGCCGCCCCAGACGGTCTCGTCATGGGCCATGGTCTTGTCATGGCGTGCCTTGGCCTTCTTGCCCTTCTGGATGTTCAGGTCGTTGGAGAACATCTGCATGAACTGATAGATGGTGGCGTTGGTCATGGCGCGATAATGCAGCGGGCAGGCGCGCAGGGCTTCGCCCCGCAGACCTTCCATACCGCGGTCGAACCAGTGGAGCACGGGCAGATAGGTCTGGCCCATCCAGCGGTAACGCCAGCAGCCCTTGAAGAAGGTCACCAGTCCGCCGTAGCGCATCACGTCGTACACCAGCATGGCGTAGTTATACATCCACACCTTGTGGAAGTAGTAGAAGGTGTCTTTCACGCCGCGCCACTCACGGTGCTTGTAAAGGCCGGTCTTGTCGCAGTACAGGTCGCCCAGACGGCGCTCGCCGTGAGGCTTGCCGTACCAGAAGTCCTTTGCCAGCTTCTTATAGTTCACGCCCTTGGCCTTGGCCAGCGTGTTTTTCAGGTCGATCTTTTTCATTAGTTGTTCCCTCCCTGAATCTTCTTGATCTCCACGCTCTCGATAAACGCCTGAAAACGGGTACGGAGCTGAC
>USMI01000234.1 GCA_900555735.1 uncultured Eubacteriales bacterium
CGTGCTCTGGTCAGCCGCCGGCGGCGTCTGTTCATCTGTTTTCGTCTGGCCGCAGCCGGCAGCCGACAGCAGGCAGATCACGCAAAGCACAAAAGCAGCAAATTTCTTTTTCATACAGTACCTCCTGAAACTTCTTAGTTAGTGTCCTCTAACCACCGCGTATTCTAACATGATTCGCGTTTTCAAACTACTCCGTTTTGGTTTCTATGCTCCGTTTTACTGCATTCGTTTTATCAGCGCGATAGCGGGACGGTGTCTTCCCGTACCGCTTTTTAAAGCTCTCCGAAAATTTGCTGGCGTTGTCATATCCTGCGTGCTGGGCGATCCCTGTAATAGGCTTCCTGCTGCGAACCAGCTCCACCGCTGCTTGCTCCAGACGGTATTCCTTGATGTAATGGTAGACAGGCATACCATAGGTCTGCTTGAACAGCTTTTGCAGGTGCGACACGGAAATCGCGTGCTCTGCCGCCAGCTGGGCAAGGGACACATATCCCTCCCGGTTCGTCAGCAGATGATCCCGGAGATGGTGTGCCAGTGCCGTCTGCTCGGCAGAGCAATACGGATCCGCAGCACGTTCCTGCGGAATGCGGCCCAGCAGCAGCATCAGCTCCAGAACCTTCAGCTGCAAAAAGCCGCGCTCTGCGTAGGAGGCGCTTTCATAAAGCTCACGGAATACATGCTCGCAGCGCGGACCGGCGGGGCCGACCATATACCACTTGCTGCCCAGAAGATTCTGCTTGAGCGCGGTAAAGTCTATGGGAAATGCCGGAGCATTCAGACGTATCCAGTGTCCTGCGGCTGCGGGGTCGATTTCGAGACAAAGGCCCTCGTAATAGCCAAGCGGAAAGTGTGACTCCGACTTTGTCCCGTGCAGCCCATCGTAGCAGCTGATCGCCATGTCTCCCGGTTTCAGCAGAACATGACTGCGCATGGAAAAGCTGGTTTCGAAGCGTCCGTTGATGCAGAAGTTGACTTCCAGCACGCCGACCTGTGTGCGGATCTCCGTATACGATCCCATTTCCAGCTGCATCAGCATCACGCTCACGCCGTCAAAGATCCGAAAACAGTGAATTTCTCCGTTTCCGTCGGCGTTTTCAAAGCCGCCTGTCTGACCGATCGGGCAGGAACCGATATTGGTTTCGTCATGGTAAGTAATGTGAACGATGGTCAACACCGCCTTTCTCCAATGGAATGCCATGCGCCTGTGCCGATGCCGGCGTTTACTCCGTGCTCGTCCATGTGTGGATGGCTGCGCTCACGCGGCGGTCAATATCCTGGCGTGTCTGTCTGCACGCTTCCGGAAACTGCTTTGCTGCCTGAAATGCCAGACGGACGAAGAGACCTGCTCCCACAGGCAGCATGATCTTCAGCATTCCCTCCGGGAAAACAAAGTGGGTACCGTGGGCATAAACCGCCGTCTCAACCTCGCATTCATGGGGCTTTTCCGCAAGGCGCTTTTCCATGCGGTGGATGTATCTGGCGGCATCCCACAGCACGTCGTCTTCCGCGCCGATGAGCAGCAGCTTGCCATGGATGTTCTCGACGGGAATATACTCCTCCGGCTCGATCGGGTGCGCCGCCTCGGAATCGTCAAACAGCTTGCGGGAGTTTACCATATCGCCGGTGCGTTTGCTCTCGGCGGCGATACAGTGCCAATAGTCCGGGTGCTGATAGCAAAACGGCATATAGGGCAGCGGTTTGCCTGCGTAGGAAAACAGCGATTCGCCCTCGACCGGCCACTCCTTGCAGCCGTCCTTCTTGCCCTGCATAAAGCCCTGCCACACAAAGTCGCTGGGCGTCATGGCAATGGTCAGGGTGATCTCCGGGAACATGGCCGCCGCCGTCAGCGCAAGCGTTCCGGTGGTCGACGCCCCGGCAATGCCGATTTTTTTGTTCCCGTTGGCTTTCAGCCACGAAATGGCCGCCTCCATGCGCTCCAGCGGATAATTATGATGGCCGTAATCCTTTTTCGCAGGCGACATGGTGAGCACATTTACGCCCCGCCCGCAGAGCCATTTCGCGGCCGAGCGGGCCAGCCGATCCTCCGGATCGTCACCAATCATCGCAATGACCGC
>USMI01000235.1 GCA_900555735.1 uncultured Eubacteriales bacterium
CGCTGTCGTAGTGGTCGAAACCGGGCTTGCCCTGCATGAGCTGTTCAAAGGCCCGGTCGCTGCCGGAAGTGAAGTACATAGGCCGTCGCCTCCTTTCTGCGTTTGGGCAAAAAGAAAAGCCGCAGACTTTTTCAAAATCTGCGGCTTAGCCGGGGAACAGAAAAGGGCGCTGTCATGCTTGACAACACCCTGTTTCTGTCTGATTATTCAGTTGTTTTGACCTGCCCCGTTTTCCGCTGCCCTTAAAAACATTGATTTTACTGGGCTTTTCCATGTTTTCTTATGGCACCACGGTTAAAGCCAGTCTCTTTTTTGCTTATTCCGCTTCGCCGGTCACAATGCCGTACATGGTCACCAGCAGCTCCTCCGTGACGTTTTCCGTCATGCCCAGCGTATAGCTGACGCCGTCGGTGTGCCACAGGGCGATGCCCTGCCCCTCGTCGGTGAAGTAGCAGGTATAGGGCACATCCTCCGAGTCATTGGTGGTCTTTGTCCACTCGTAGTACATACCGGAAATGTCCTGCACCGTCTGGGTCTTCTGGCCCCGATAGGTGTAGGTCTGCCCCTGATAGACGAAGCTCACCTGCGCCAGCGGCGAATCGCCGTCGATGTAGCTGTACGTCACATCCACCGCCGTGATAGGCACATTCAGCGTGATGCCGGTCTTCTCCGCCACCTCCTCGGCGGTGGACTCATGCACCGGATTGGGCAACTGGCTGACGTCGCCGCTCTCCTGGGGCTTTTTCACCGTGCAGGCGGCCAGCGCCAGCACGCAGCAGGCTGCCAGCGCGATCATCCATAATTTTTTCATAGTGGCACTTCCTTTCTTGGGAATCACATTCCTTAGACGCTGCTCCCTCCCAAAAAGTTCCCACAAAACACACAAATCACACTAACTCTGAGAAAGCGTGGGGCTTCTCCTCCCCCGCCAGCACCCGGCAGGCACCGGCTGCCAGCGCCTCCATCTCGAACTCGCCGGCCATGACCTCCACCGGCGCAATGAAGGACAGCTTCTTCGTCAGATAGTCCACCACATATTTCGAGTGGGCGATGCCGCCGGTGAGGATGATGCGGTCGATCTGTCCGTCGGCTGCCGCCGCCAGCGCGCCAAGGGACTTAGCCGCGCCGTACAGCATGGCGTCGTACACCAGCTTGGCCTTCTCGTCGCCTGCGGCGATACGCTGCTCCACCTCGCGGGCGTCGCTGGTACCCAGATGGGCCTTCAGACCACCTGCGCCCCGGACGAACTTCATCAGCTCCTTCTCCGTGTATTCACCGGAGAAGCACAGATGGATCAGGCTCTGGCAGTCCTCGCCGCCGCTGCGCTCCGGGGCGAACATGATCTCGTCGTCTCGGACGCCGTCCACCATCTTGCCGCCGATGAACAGCCGCGCCGAAGCGCCGCCGCCCAGATGCAGCACGATGAAGCGGCACTCCTCCAGCGGCTTATGCATGACCTCCTTGGCGCAGCGGATGGCCATGGCCCGGCAGTTCAGGGCGTGGCCCAGCATCCGGCGCTGCAGCATGGGCATGCCGGTGATACGGGTAACGGGCGTCATCTCGTCCACCGCCACGGGATCGTACACATAGGCGGGGATGCCCTGCTTTTCGGCGATATGCAGGGCGATGACCGCGCCCAGATTGGAAGCGTGGGCCGCCTCCTTCACGCCGTACAGATAATCGCACATCTGCTTGTCCACCACAAACGCGCCGGAGGGGCAGGGCGGGATCTGGCCGCCCCGGGCGCACACGGCGTTCAGACTCTCCGGGGCGATATTCTTCTCCTCCAGCACCGTCTCCACCAGAGCGCGGCGAAAATCCACCTGATCCATGATCTGGGCGAAGGAGGCAAGCTCCTGAGCGCTGTGGCGCAGCGTCTCCTGAAAGACGCACTGCTCGCCGTTAAAGACGCCCATCTTGGTAGAGGTGGAGCCGGGATTGATGACAAGAATACGATAGCTCATTGGCATGCTCTCCTTTTCTGGCTATTGGCCGGTCATGGTCTTCATGACCTGAAATTCCTCCTGATTCAGGGTCTTCATCATGGCCAGACCCTCGTCGATGTCCAGAT
>USMI01000236.1 GCA_900555735.1 uncultured Eubacteriales bacterium
GTGTGCGTGCTGATCTTCAACGCCACGCTGAAGCTGTGGCAGGGCGCGGTGAAGGACGTGTGGGGCGCGCTGATCTTTGCGGCGGTGCTGGCCGCGTCGCTGCTGACGAACCTCTCTCCCGTGCTGTTCGTGCTGGCGGCCGCCGTGGCGGGCATCATCATCCGTAACGTGGGAGGTGCCAGGAAATGATCTATCTGCGGTTGTTTTACGAGTTTTTCAAGACCGGCCTGTTCGCCATCGGCGGCGGTCTGGCCACGCTGCCCTTCCTGTCGGATATGGCGGACCGCACCGGCTGGTTTACGCAGGCACAGCTGGCGGACATGCTGGCCGTCAGTGAATCCACCCCCGGCCCGGTGGGCGTCAACATGGCCACCTATGTGGGCTTCGAGACCGGCGGCGTTCTGGGCGCGGTCATCGCCACACTGGGACTGGTGACCCCATCCGTTATCGTCATTCTCATCATCGCCAGCTTCCTGAAGGCCTTCCGGGACAACAAGTATGTGGACGCCGCCTTCTACGGTCTGCGTCCTGCCTCCACCGCCATGGTGGCCTCCGCCGGTATCGGCGTGGTGCTGCTGAGTCTGGTGGATACCTCGGCTTCTGGATTGGACTTCTTCCGCTGGAAGGAGCTGGCCCTTGCGGCGGTGATCCTTGTGCTGACCCGCTGGGTGCCCTTTACGAAAAAGCTGCACCCCATCGTGTTCATCGCGGCGGCCGCCGTGGTGGGCGTGGTGTTCCATTTCTGAATCCATGCGAAAAGCGCGCCTTATGCTTTGGATAAGGTGCGCTTTTCTTTGTGTGAAGTGTCAAAATGCCTATTTTTACAACAGGAATGTTATGGTATTTGTCAGTTGTAATTTGTTTCCCGGCGGTTTATGATAGAAGCAAACTATTATAAGGAGGACTATTCCCATGGAACAGTTGAAGGAACGCATCCGCCGCGAGGGCAAGGTGCTGCCGGGCAATATCATCAAAATCGACGGTTTTCTGAATCACCGGGTGGACACCAAGCTGCTGGGCGATATCGCGGACGAATTTGCCAAGTATTTCGATACCAGCAAGGCCACGGTGGTGCTGACCGCCGAAGCCAGCGGTATCGCACTGGCCACCGTGTGTGCCGAGCGGTACGGCGTTCCCATGCTGTTTGCCAAAAAGGCCAAGAGCGACAACATCGAAAGCGGCTTGATTCAGAGTGAAATTTTCTCCTATACCTATAAAAAGAAGGTCACCCTGTTGGTGTCTCAGGAGTGGCTCAGCGAGGATGACCGCGTCCTCATTATCGACGACTTTATGGCCAACGGCTACGCCATGGGCGGTCTGGTGGACATTGTGAAGAAGGCCGGCGCCCAGCTGGTGGGCATCGGCGTGGCGGTGGAGAAGGGCTTTCAGGGCGGCGGCGACAAGTTCCGCGCCATGCCGGATATCCCCTATAAGGCGCTGGCCGTCATCGAATCCGCCGACGAGAACGGCATTATCTTCCGGGAGGACGACTGAGATGAAAAAAGTTCTGGTTCTGGACTTCGGCGGCCAGTATAACCTGCTGGTGGCCCGCCGCGTCCGTGAGTGCGGCGTGTACTGCGAGATCAAATCCTTCCGCATGTCTATGGAGGAGATCCGCGCCTTCGCCCCCGACGCGCTGATTTTCACCGGCGGCCCCGCCACGGTGTTCGAGCCTAACGCACCCATGGTGGACAAGGCGCTGTTTGAAATGGGCATCCCCGTGCTGGGCATCTGCTACGGCGAGCAGCTGATGATGCACCTGCTGGGCGGTCAGTGCCGTAAGGCGGAGACCCGCGAATACGGCAAGGTGGAGCTGAGCCACAAGGCGTCCCCGCTGTTTGACGGCGTGCCGGAAAAGGCCGTCTACTGGATGAGCCACGGCGTGGAGGTGGAAAGCCTTGCGCCCGGCTTCGAGATCATCGGCTCCACCGAGGGCTGCCTGCACGCGGCGGTGCAGTGCGCCGATAAGAAGCTCTACGGCGTGCAGTTCCATCCCGAGGTGCTGCATACCGAGTACGGCACCCAGATCCTGAAGAA
>USMI01000237.1 GCA_900555735.1 uncultured Eubacteriales bacterium
AAGTACCCAAAAGGACAGCTTAAACCTGCGGTTTAAGAATCCGCCCACGCTATGCCTACGCTCATATTTGATACCTTTTACCGCGTGTTCACAGAACCCGGTGGTTATCGTTACGTATGACGAATCGTCTGCCCCTCTTGCGCCGCTGCCGCTCACATTCTCAACGGTAGGCGCCAAAGCGCTGTTCGGCGTAGGCATCAGCGGCAGCGGCACCGGTAATGAGACGATTCGATAATGGCACGACACGGGAAATTTTTCATGAACGCATGGTACATGGTTACAAATCTAAAAATGTTATAGCGCGCCGGGAGGTGAAGGAACCGGAGGTTCCTTCTGGCGCTTTTGCCTACTTTTGCCGCTATTGGCAAAAGTAGGTCGCTCCGGAGAGCGAAACTCTCCAAAACATTGCTCAAACAAAAGAAAGTTGAGGATCACCTGAATGAACATTACGAAAACCGCGATGATCACCGTGTGCGGACGGCCCAATGTGGGCAAGTCCAGCCTGACCAACGCCCTTGTGGGCGAGAAGATCGCCATCGTATCCAAGAAGCCCCAGACCACACGCAACCGGATCTACGGCGTGGTGAACCGGGGCGACACCCAGTTCGTGCTGCTGGATACGCCGGGCCTGCACAAGCCCCGCAGCCGTCTGGGCGACTATATGGTGAAGGTGGTGCGGGAAAGTCTCAGCGCCGTGGAGTGCGCGCTGCTGCTGGTGGAGCCTATCGCCCACGTGGGCGAGCCGGAGCGCATCCTGCTGCGGCGTATTGAGGAGGAGAAGCTGCCGGTGGTGCTGTGCATCAATAAGGTGGACACCGTGGAGAAGAAGGACGACCTGCTGGCGGTGATCGCCGCCTACAATGAGGTATACAGTGGCTTTGACGCCATCATCCCCATCTCCGCCCGCACCGGCGACGGACTGGACGAACTGCTGGCGCAATTGCAGAACTACGCGCAGGAGGGCCCGCAGCTGTTCCCCGACGGCATGACCACCGATCAGCCCGACGCGCAGGTGTGCGCCGAGATTTTGCGGGAGAAGATGCTGCAATGTCTGGACAAGGAGATCCCCCACGGCACGGCGGTGGAGGTGACGCGGTTCTCTGAGCGGGACAGCGGGATCATCGATCTGGATGTGACCATCTACTGCGAGAAGGCCAGCCACAAGGGCATCATCATCGGCAAGCACGGCGACATGATGAAGCGCATCAGCACCCTGGCCCGGCAGGATATTGAGAAATTCATGGGCACCAAGGTGTATCTGGAGACTTGGGTGAAGGTAAAGGAAAACTGGCGGGACAATGTGAATTTTATCAGAAGCCAGGGCTTCAACGAGGAGTAAATTACCAGACATGGAACCGCCGCCGCAGCACATGCTAGGCATGAGGTGATGGGCGGTGGATTACTGGGCGCTGTTCTGGGACACCGGCGCGCCGGAGGCGTGGCTGATGGCCAGAGACACGGAGGACGGAACGTGGACAACGGAACATTCGTGACCGCGGGCCTTGTCCTGCGGGAGACGGAGACCAAGGAGTCGGACAAGATACTGACGGTACTGACGCCGGAGCTGGGACGCATCAGCGTCATTGCCAAGGGCGCCCGCAGCCGCCGCAGCAAGTATACCGCCGCGTGCCAGCTGCTGGCCTATGACGAGATGACGCTGCGGCGCAAGGGCGAGTGGTACTATCTGGCGGAGGCCAACACCATCGAGCTGTTTGACGGCGTGCGGCAGGACATCCAGCGGCTGGCGCTGGCGGCCTATTTTGCCGAACTGACAGAGGCGGTATGTCAGGACGCCATGGCGGCGGCGGAGATATTACCGCTGCTGCTGAACGCCCTGTTCGCGCTGGGGACACTGGGCAAGGAGGCGCGGCTGGTGAAGACCGCCTTCGTATGGCGGCTGATGGAGGCGGCGGGCTTCGCGCCGCTGGTGGACGGCTGCGCCGTCTGCGGCCGGGAGATGCCGGAGGCCCCCATGCTGGACGTGACGCAGGGGGTGCTGCGGTGCGGCGGATGCCGCCTGAGCGGCGG
>USMI01000238.1 GCA_900555735.1 uncultured Eubacteriales bacterium
GCGCTGTCAGTCACGGCGTCGTCCCGCAGCGCGGGAGTGCCACCGTCCAGCGCCAGCACCAGCCAGCCCGGCTGCCGCAGGGCGATGCGGTGCAGCACGTCACCGGCCAGAGCGTTCCATACCGCATCATCGGCGGCGATGAATTGCAGGTGCACCGTCACGTCGCCGCCGCACACCATGCCGATGTCCTCGGTGTCATTGTGGTGGAGCTTATATTCGTGGACGGTACTGCGGCGCTCCTGCAAAAGCTCTTTGCCCAGTTCGATGCTCTGGCCCTCCACCGCGCCGCCGCCGATGGTGCCGCAGAGAAGGCCCTTTTCGCCCACCAGCATCTGTGCGCCCATCCCACGGGGGGTGGAGCCGCTGTCAGCGATGATGGTACACAGCACCGTGTCATGGTGCTTTTCCATTTCATAGAGCAGGGTGGTGAAGATTCCGTTCATGATGGCGCTCCTTTCAGGGGTGGAGAAATTATTTCGCGCTCCGGCGCGACCTACTTTATTTTCCTAAAGAATTGGCCACCAGTGCGTCGTACTGCTCCTGTGTCAGGTCGCAGTGATAGAACATCTGGAAGTAGGTGCTGGCGGCCTCGTACATGTCATAATCCACAGCATCGGGATACAGCACCTTGGCCATCCACAGCATACCCAGCAGCCGCTGGACGCTGGAGGGAAAGCCCATCCAGTTATAGGGGCCCATGGGGACTTCGTAGTACGCGCCGTTCTGAATGGCGGTCACGCCCTGCCATGCGGCATCCTCACCCACGGTGGCATAGATACTGCCGGGGGCAAACAGGATCACGTCCGGGTTCCAATTGAGGATCTGCTCCATATCCACCTCGTTGCCGGTACCCTTGCTGCTGGGCTCGTCCACCACGGCCAGATTGTTTGCCAGCAGGTCGATGGCCTCGGCGTGATAGGAGCCGCGGGCGATGACGTTCAGCCCCGCCTCGCCGGTGATGTAGAGGATATTGGCCTTTTCCACGGAAGCGGCAAGGCTATCGATCCTGTCATAGACGCTGCGGCAGTAGTCGGCCAGCGTTTTGCCCTCCTCTTGCATGTCCAGCAGATCACCCAGCAGGGTATAGGTCTCATCCATGGCGGACAGCTTGGCGTCAATGTGGACGAAGGGAATGCCGGTCTGCTCCTGCAGGGCATCCAGATCCTCCACAATACTGCCCTTGGCCTCGCCCACATCGATGACCACCTGTGCGCCGCTTCCCAGCAGCGTCTCCAGATTCAGCTCGCCCTTGCCGCCATAGAGCTGACCCAGCAGGGGCAGGGCGTAGTACTTCTCCTCCAGAAACTGCTGGGCGCTCTCGTCCCATGCATTGGCCACGCCCACCAGCTTGTCGGGGCACAGGGCAAACAGCACGATCTGGGCCAGCGGGCCGGACACGGCCACCTTGTCGATCCGGGCAGGAACGGTGATCTGGCGACCGGTGGAATCGGTAAACACGCGGGTCTCTGCGGCGGTATCGTTCTCATCCTCCGCCGGGGTGTTGGCCTGACCGCCGCAGGCAGCCAGACTCAAGGTCATCATCAGCGCCAGCAACAGCGCCAGCAGTCTTTTGGTCTTTTTCATCCGTTTTCTCCTTTTTCTTTGTCTGGTATCTCACACGTCTCCCAGCGCAGAAGGCCAAAGCGGCGGCTCTGAGGCAGATAGAGGGGAAAATCCTCCCGTCCCGTGGCCATCAGCCGCGCGCGCAGGAATTCGTCAGTGACAGGGGTGGTGTCGTCCGGGGGTTGATACAGCCGGAAGAACCGCCGGGCGTCGTCCAGCGTGCGGAAAGGCTGTCCCATGGGCAGCTCCATCTCGCAGGTGTGGAAGGGGATGTCCCGGGCCGTCAGCTCCGCCACGCCGCGGGGATAGCCGCCGTGACGGATGGCGGGCTGTGCGGCGGAGAACCGGTGGGCGGCGTCGTTGCGCATGATGGCCAGCACCGTGCCGCGGCACTGGGCCGCCGAGATGGTCAGGATCTCCTCGATATGGCCGAAGAAGCAGAACACCATGGCGTC